>JAZNXT010000110.1:0-18064 GCA_045594005.1 Victivallales bacterium | reverse complement strand
CATCGCCGCCGCGCCGTCGTATTTCACCACGACTTCCACAGCATTGCCTTTCGCGTCTTTCGCGGTCACAACCACCGTTTGATTGTTGCCGTTGTAGGTGTAACTTTCTGCCACCGCGCTCCAATCCAGCGTCACTTCCGTCTGCGGCGTGTATGTACCGTTCACCGCGCCGAAGGAATAGATCCCTTCGGCAAGTTTACGGTTCGCTCCGAGAAGATCGGTATTGAGTGCAGTCGCTGTCAGCGAGATTACCGCGCTGGATTCGCCCGCAGTCACCGTGGTGGTGGCGGAATCGTAGGTGACCTGATAACCGTCAGCAGTATTGTGTGCCGGTTTCAGATAAGTGTGGGTGACATTGTTTTTGGTGTAGGTATGATAGAGCGAATCTCCGTTCGCGGCAAATTGTGCCGCCGCATCCGTGATCTTCATGGAAGATGCCACATCCACCAGTGTCGTATCGGAAACTGCCGCATAGTAGGAGTTCAGCAGGGAAATATTCCCGCCAGCCGTGGAAATGTCATTTGCATTTCCATTTTCCGTGTTATTGTAGAATGTGGAGTTGATGAACACATTTTTCGGAGCATGATCCTGTTCCGCATCCAGCCGGATCGCACCGCCCATATAGGATGCTGTGTTGTTCAGGAATGTGCCGTTGATCACCAGCAGTTTTCCACTTGAGCTGCCGCCATCCTGATAGATCGCACCGCCGCTTGCCGCATGGTTCCCGATGAAGGTGACATTGGTAAGCGTTGCCGTGGGATTCCCGCTGCTCAATGCCAGAGCACCGCCGGTACTTGCCGCGTTACGGTCAAAGACTGCATTGGAGAATGTTACAGGCGGTTTGCCCGAGGATGTTGAACACGAAGCATAGAGCGCACCGCCGATCGTGGCATAATTGAACCGGAAGACCGCATCCGTGAAAGATGCACCCATATAGTAGTTTCCAACAAGAGAAACCGCACCGCCGTATTTAGCGACCGATCCCTCAAACAGCACATTGGTGAATGTATGAGTGTGAGACTGATGCCCGATGTTGATGATGCCGCCGTCCTGTTCGGTGGATCCGCCGCCCTCCAGGATCAGGTTGGAGAGCTTGACCGTACACAGATAGGTGGAATCGAAGATCGAATGTTCCGTCAGAACAGTATTGGGATCAGTGGCGACCGTTGCCACATCCGCAGCCGTCAGATCGTCCAGCGTCTTGCCGTTGGCTTCCGCATAGGCAAGGAGCGCGTCTTTCAATGTGTGTTCCACGCGGATGGTGATCCTGCCCTGATCGGTGCCGTTGTATTTCAGCGCACCGTTGATGGTTGCACTTTTCTCTCTTACCCAGTGCAATGTCCCCAGATTTGCATCCAACGTGATCACATGATCGTCTGACCAGTCAACTTCCGTGGAGAATTTAACCGTATTGCCGGTTTTTTCCATGGCATAAATAAATGCTTCACGGAGCGTGGTCTTTCCGTCAAAGGGATTGATGTTGTCCGCAGTGTTATCCACCACGAACGACCGTTCTTCCACACTGTTGATGGCATACGCGCCCGCGTTATACACGCCGTTGATCCCGTAGGTCTTCCCGTAAGACATGGCAATGGTGCGGTCGCCGCCGTTCTGACCCGTGGCGTAAACTGTTGCGCCGTCACCCAATCCGTAATTTGCCGCCGCAGAATCAAATGCTTTTGTCGTGGCGGTATCGCCGACTTTTACCCAGTTCGCACCGTCCAGATAATAATACACGCCGGAGAGATTGCCCACCAGCGTACCTGCGCCGGATGCCGCACCTGCCGGATCAATGGCAAGGACACCTTCGCTGTCAAGCGTATTGGAGCCGAAAATATCTGCCGCTGTGAGCGCAGCATCCACCACGGAATCGGTATAAGTTACCAGATCTTTATTGGCGGTGCTGACCTTATCGGTGGTGATATTGGTCACGGATTTGTAGAAATTGAACTTGAAGGAGGAATTTGTCGCGTTGTCCGAAAGTGCCGTAGGGCTGTCCGAAAGCACAATGGAGTTGATAAAATTCACATTGAGTGAATTTGTGCCGCTCAAAGGTTTATAGATCCCCTTGTCACCCGTGCTGATCGTGGTATTGATGAAATTCCAATCTCCGCCTCCGTTATTCTGGAAAAGCCAGGTATTACTGTTGTCCGTGATGGTACAGTTGATAAAGGTCTTGGAAGCCGTGCCGCCGTACAGCAGGTATCCGCCGCCGGAATTTCCGGTAAAGGTAACATCTTCAAAGATGATATTACCGCCATACGCATTGAAAATATTTTTGCCTGTTGAGCCGGTGAAGATCAGATTTTTCACTGTTGTATTTTTGTTGCTGATGACAATGACCTTGTTGTTGGTGTTCACCGTGATGTCCGCATCGCCGTCACCATCCACATCACCATTCATCACTACGATTTGAGAACTCCAACTTCCGTTTTCGTGGGAGTCCGCAAGATAAACTGTACTCATTTCACCGGTGAATACAGAACTGTCAAAGGTGATATTGAACACACCGTCTGTATATCCTTCAATCGTGGTCAGATCCGTGATCCCCAGCGTGGAATGATTGGAGATGATGTACAACGCTTCTGTCAGCGTCACTTTCGAGTCAGAGAAGTTGATCACATAGTCTTTTGTCGTATCCGCATCGTTCACCACCAGCGAATAAACATTTTCCGCCGCTGCCGCTTCCACCGTGAGGGTGCCTGCGGTATAATTCAACATATAGTAGTTGGTGTTGCCGATGGCAAGGGTACCCTGTGTGATGTCGTATGTGCCAGCCGTTGCACCGTCAGATTCTGTCGCCAACGCGCCGGTGATCTGGGCATCATCGCCGTCAACAAGACCGGAGACGGTATAGGTGAGTTCGCCCACCGCGTCGCCTTCGGTGATGGTCTTATTGTCTGCTTTAATGGTCAGTTGTGCCTGTTTCACAGTGATGGTCTGCTCCAGTGCCGCACCGTCCGCCAGCACATAATCCGTGCCGAGTCCGTTGACGGTCGCCGTGACGGTGTATTCGCCCGCGTTGTGCATTGCCGCCGCGTCATTGTATGTCAGCGTCACAGTCAGACCTTCCACTTCCTTGCCGTCGCCGTCAAGCACCTTCACGATCACAGTCTGATCGTTTCCATTATATATATAGGAATCGTCGATCGTCCAATCCAGCGTCACTTCCGTTGTTACCGGTTCGGATGCGGTAATTTCCCCGTTCACCGCACCGAAGGAGTATTTCCCTGCGGCGATTTCACGGCTGTTGCCGAGAAGATCCATGGAAAGCGCATCCTGCGCCATCAGCGGCAGTGCTCTGCCCAGCGTCACAGTCGTTTCGCCCGCAGTCAGCGTGTTTGCAGTGGAATCATAAACCACAAGATTTCCGTTTGCGGTATCGTCTGCGGGGGTCATATAAGTGTGTTCCACGCCGCCGATGGTGGTCGTGAAGAACAGGGATTCCCCGTTCGCGGCAAATTGATTGGTCACATCCGTGATCTGTTGGGACGCAGTCACATCCACCAGCTCGGTGTTGGAAACAGAACTGTAATAGGAGTTCAGCAGATACACCTTTGCAGTGTCTGCCGCCGCCACATCGTTTGCTGCTTCGCCCACCATATTTTTGTAGAGAGTGGAGTTGATGATCACCGCGTCGGTCGTGCCTATTGTATCGTTCAGATAATACGCGCCGCCTGCCGTTTTTGCCGCGTTGTTGATCAGCGTGGAGTTGATCAGCGTCAGATAGGAAGCGGAGCCGGCAGTGGCTTTCTGATAGATCGCACCGCCGTTTGCATTGGAATAGTTGTTGTTGAACGTTGCATCAACGATCGTAGCGGAAACAGCACTGTTGCCGAGGGAGATCGCACCGCCGTTTCCGGCTGCATAGTTGTGTTCAAAGAGCGTGTTGGTGATCGTAATGGGGGATGAAGAACCGCCGGCGTTGGTGGATGTCGCATAGATCGCACCGCCTTCATAAGCCGTATAGCCGTACCGGAGAATGGAGTTGCTGATATTGATCGTGGTATAGCGCGTGCCGCTGATCAAACCGCCATTGCCGTCATTGGCAACTTTTGAGGTCTGAACCCCGCCATCAAAGATCACATTGTCAACAGTCAGTGTTTTGACCGCATTAATATTACTTGTGATGATCGTGGCTCCATTACCGCCTTCCAGTGTCATGTTTTGTAAAGTCAGAGCAGTATTTCTGGAAACATTAAAGATCGTCTGTTCGGTCAGAGTCGCACTGGTCGCCACCGTTTTGACATCGGCAGCGGTGAGATCGTCCAGTGTTTTGCTGTTTTCAGCGGCATAGGCTTCCAACGCATCGAGGAAAGAATCTTTCACCTTGATCGTGATATTGCCCTGCGCCGTGCCGTTATAACTCAAAGCACCGTCAATGACCACTGCAGAATTATAGTTTTTTTCTTCCGCGCTGTTGGTCTTCATCACCCCCAGTGTCGAATCCAGCGTGATCGTCGTGTTGTCCGTCCAGTCGATGGTATCGGCAAACTTGATCGTCTGCGGTCCTTTATTGCCTGCGCTCGTCGCGTCCGCATAGATGAACGCTTCCCGCAGACTGGTCTTGCCGTCCCAGGCATCGACCACATCATCTGTGGTGGTGACGGTCAAACTGGCGGCTTCTCTATCCACCGCACCCTTGCTGTATGTTCCGGACGCACCGCGCACACCGCCCAACTGGTCGGTATCGTACACAGTCGCCGTTTCGCCAAGACCGTAATTGACCGCCGCCGCATCAAAAGTCAATGTCACGGACGTATCGCTGGCTTTGACCCAGTTGGTTCCGCTCAAGTAGTAGAATGCTCCATCCAGCTGCCCGATCAGCGTACCGCCGCTCACTGCCGCTTCCATCGTGGGAATGACGACATTATTGCCGTTCACAGTCGGCGTATCTGTACCGAAGATCTGCATATTCACACTGCCGAGTTCCGCATCAGCAGTCACCTGACGGCAGGTGTCAAGCAGGATATCGCCGGTCCCGGTTCCGTCAAGGGAACCGTAGATGGTATTGTTCAGGCGGATCGAGCCGGCTGTCGTTTCGTTGTAAAGGTAGAATTTGGAAGAAAGAATACTGTTGTAGATTTGAATATCTACCACCCCGCCGTTGAAGGGACGGACAAATACATCCGTCGCATTCGCCGCAAAGGTGCTGTTGACCACATAAATTTTGACGGAGTTGGAACTGCCGGAGGAAATGGTTCCCACTGCACCGCCGCTGGTGCCGGTGAGTGTGTGATTCACGATCGTGGAGTTCAGGATATAGGCGGTTCCTTTGCCCACATAAACTGCTGCACCGTAATTCTTGGCGGAGTTGCCGTCAAAGAGTGAACCGTCGATCGTGGCAGTGCCGCTGGTGATACTGATCCCGCCGCCGGAGGCTCCGGATGCCTTGTTGTTCGCAAAAACAGAGTCGTAAACATACAGCGTGCCGCTGGAGTTGATCCCGCCGCCGTTCGCCTGCGAAGATGTGCCGCCGTTTCCGGTGAATTCCGAATCCCGGATGGTCGCGGTCCCCGCATTGAAGATCCCGCCGCCGTGGTGGGATGCGGCATTGCTCTGGAAAAGTGTTCCGGTCACATTCAGTGTTCCGGCGTTGTAGATCCCCGCACCCTGGGCGAGAACTGCAGGCTGTCCACCGGAGGGGTTGGAGGAATCAAGCTTATTGGCAATGAATTGAGAGTCGGTTACAGTCAGTTTTCCCGTATTGTAAATGCCGCCCCCGTAAACCGCTTTGGTGGCGGTTGAGGTGCGGACAGCATAGTTGTCGCGGACGATCACATTATCCAGCGTCAGGATCCCTGCGTTGGAAATACCGGCACCGCCGTCATTTGATTCCAATCCGGTATTCTGAAAATATCCATTCTGGATCTGCAGGTTGGAAAGAGATACCGTAGTAGAACTGCCGGTGATCTTCATGACCCGGTTGCCGGAGTGGACTTCCGTTCCGGTTTCCGCATCGGTGGTGACGGTGTGACCGCCGTCCAGTACGACGCGTTCGCCCGCGTCCACAGCACCGTCGGAATCCAGATCCACCCAGCCGTCAATGGAAATATTTTTGGAAATGGCAAGTTCACTTGTCACATTGATCGTCATGCCGGTTTTTGCCCAATCCGCATCTTTGCTGAAAGTGATCCTGTAACCGTCCATCGTGCCGTCGCCGACACTGTCCCAATTCATTTCTGCGTTTCCGCTCTGTGCGTAGGTGATGGCTTCCCGCAGACTGGTCTTGCCATCCCACGCGTCAATGGCATCATTGGTGGTCGTGACTGTCAGACTGGCGGCTTCCTTATCCACCGCGCCCTTGCTGTAAGATCCCGTCGCACCGCGCACACCGCCCAACTGGTCGTGCTGTACATGCGCATCCGTCAGAGCGGTATCGGACTGGATCGGAGTCCACACCTCTCCATCCGTGGACATCTGAAGCGTGTTCACTCCGGTTGTCGCATCCGGTGTCACTTTGAACGCCACGCCGCCGGATACCGCCGCATCCATGGTGGGAATGATCACATTATTGCTGTTCGCAGTTGGCGTATCCGTACCGAAGATCTGCATATTCACACTGCCGAGTTCCGCATCAGCAGTCACCTGACGGGAGGCGTTGAACGTTGCCGTTCCTGTGTATGTGGTATAGGTGCTGTTGAAAACATTGACCGTACTGCCTGTGTCGGTTGATGCGGCAATTTTACCGGAAAGAATAGAGTTGTAAACATTGACGACCGCATCCGTGCTGACGGTGTAGATATCGGCTTTAGCGTTGTTGGCAAAGGTGGAGTTTAGCACAAGAACATTGCCACCCTGATAAATACCGACAGCATAAGCAGCGTGATTGACAAAAGTCGAATTGATGACTGTATAGTCGGATATATATGATGTTACCGCACCACGGTCACCGGTATTGCCATCGAAATACGATCTTTCGATCATGCCTTTTGCGCCGTTATAAATCGCGATCGCGCCGCCGCGGGATGCGGAGTTCGTTTTGAAAATCGAGTCGCTGACGGTCAGAGAGGAAGTTTTTGATGTGGTGAAAATCGTTCCGCCGAAACCAACTGATTCGTTGCTGGTGAACTCACTGCCGGAGACAGTCAATGAACCGGAGTTGTAAATCGCGCCGCCGTTTCCTTTGGTTTTGTTGTTCGTAAATACGCTGTCAATGATCGTTGCCGTGCCGCCTTCATTGCCGAACGCACCGCCATCTGCGGAGGGAGAACCGGAAATAACGACGGATGACTTTTGGGATTCGTTGGCTGAAAAAACAGAACGCTCCACAAGAATCGTGCCTGCATTGTAAACCGCACCGCCGTAGGACGTATATTGTCCGGAATAGGCACGGTTCTGCCAGAATACAGAATCCGAAACTGTCAGATTGCCGGAGTTGTGGATCGCAGCACCGTGTTGTTTGCTGCCGTCAACATACCCATTCTGGAATTGCATATTGGAAATGGATACAGTGTTCCCCGAAGCAATATCCATGATCCGGGTGCCGCTGTGAGTGGTCACTTCCACACCTTCCACCGTCTGACCGAATTTATCGCCACCGTCCAGTACAACGCGTTCGCCCGCATCCACAGCACCGTCGGAATCCAGATCCACCCAGCCGTCAATGGTGATGTTTTTGGCAATGGAAAGCGTCGCCGTGACATTGATCCCGTAGGAATCTGCGGTGCCGTCGCCATCGGTATCCATGTTCATCGCAAAGGAGTCGGCGATCTTAAACTTGATGGTACCGCCCGCTTCAAGATCGGCGATGGCACCCGTGAGGTCCGTAAGATCGTCCGTGCCGTCAATGGTCACGGTGATTTCTGTGGCAAGTCTGCCCGCGTAATTCTGCGGAGCGAGAGTGGCTTCTTCAATGAGTCCGGTCTGATATTCCAGATCCCAGTCGCCCGCGTTCCCTGTGGTGTCGGTGGACGCCGCAACATCTGCGCCGGTGAGATTGGCAATGGCATCGGCAAAGGCTTTCCCTTCATCGCTGGACGCAAGATCGCAACTGTAAAAGAGGATGTCCGCATCTCCGGTAAGGTGTTCGCCGAGTGCTTTCCAGTCGGCAGGATTCAAGGTGTTGATGTCGATTTTATCCCCGGCAAGAGAAATGGCACCGTCTTTTCCGTGAGTGACAAAGTGAATGGCAGAATATTGAGTGTTTTCATTGGCATCGAGATAGGCATTGATCTGATCCAGCGCGGCAGAATCGCTGTTCAGATACAGGACTTCGTAATTGTCCCCGAGGTCGTTCACAATGGCTTCGGAATCGTTCACGGTGGTATTGATCACCACCAGCACTTTTTCATCGGCAGAGGAAGGCAGAGCGTCGCCGGTATTCAGCGGACTCTCCGCAAAGGCGATCTCATTTTCCGCACTGTCCGGTTCCGTCGTATTGGAGAAATCGGCAATATCATCCTGCGCGCCGTTGGCATCTTCCGCACCGTCTTCCGTTGCCAGCACCACATTTGCCGCCGCATCATCGCTGTTGCTGTCTTCGCTCTGTGCGGCTGCATCCTCTGCGTTTCCGCCCGCATCGCTGCCGCCGTTATCGGCTGACTCCTGATTTTCTGCGGACTGATCCGCCTGATTTTCTGCAACGGTTTCGTTTGCCGCTGCGGCTTCTGCTGCCTGGATCACTGCGCCCGCTTCAAAAAGGACGCGGTCTTCCAACCGGAACACTTGTACTGCCTTCTTACTCATGATTCTGCCTTTCTCTACCCGTAAGAAAAAATATATAATTATTATACACGCGTATATTATAACAAAAAAAAGAGGTTTTGTCAAGAAAAAAATTGAGAAAACGGAAAAAAAAGCAAAAAAAAAGCGGATTCCTTGCCGGGAAGACAGAAAAATCCGCTGTAAAAAGTTCTGTAACAAAGATTTTTTTCCGGTCAGGATCCCGGATCAGAAATCAAAACGGAAAAGGTCATTTTTTGATCCGCCGATCTCCTTCAGAAATTTTAAGTTTGCATAAAACTCACCCAGTTCATAAAGGTTGTGAGTATCGCTTCCGAATGCAAGTTTTACGCCGTTTTCAAGACACAACCGGAAGAAATCCGGTTCCGGCATATTGTAGTGAAAATTGATTTCCGCAGCAACGCCGTATTTTTTAAACAGCTTCATCATCGGCTCGAACAGTTCTGTGGGGATCGGTGGGTGCGACCAGCCGAACACACGGAACGGATGAGCGATCACATGACACCCGGCACGCATCAACGCTTCGGTGCGCATCAGAAAATCCGCTTTCATCGCCTCCCGGTCATCCCCGGCATCCAGCCAATGAACGGCACCGACTTTCAGATCGACCCGTTTCAGATCCTCCGGCTCCACGATCACATTGCCGAACCGGTCCACATCCAGTTCAAACCCGCGGATCATGCCGGGTGTGCCATCCAATTCATCCAGCAGTGCAAGATAATCTTTCACCCGTTCTTCCCGCGTGGAATTCGCCAATCCGTTGCGCTGAAGCATGGTTTTATCCCAATACGCCTGTTTGGAAACATACAGATGCCCGGAATGTTCCGTCAGCGCAAAATGTTCCAGATTGAAGGCACGGATCAGATCCAGCTGACGATGGATGTCCAGATTCTCTGCGCAGTAGGCGTAACGGGAGTGCATGTGGCTGTCAAAAAGTCCGTCCGGCAACGCCAGTTCCTCTGTTTCCGTCTGAACCGTATCCGCCTCAAGGGTCACCACAAGATAGGGGAATTTTCCACAGCACAGCGGAGGTGCGGCAGGGAGCGTGACCGCGTTGCTGCAAGAGGGCGGAGTAAAATCTTCCGGATGGATAAAAACAGCACGGCGCGCAGGATCATTGAACTGCATGAAATTGCAGAAAGTTTCGTGATCTGCGGGAATGAGCCGATAGTCTTCCACATCCAGAAATGCTTCGCTCCGGGGCATGATCTGATAAAACTGTTCCGACGGCAGATCGGAAGCAGTCCGCATCACAAAAACGGGCATTTTCAGCATTTTTATATAATTTGCAAGTTCTTCCAATGCAGCAGGATCCGGCGGATCTGTCAAGGGTCCGTGAATGATCACGGCATCCGGCTTGATCCAGCGGTTGATGCGGTGAACAGTCCGCAGCAGAAAAATATCGGCATTGCGTCCCTGTTCAAACGGTTTTTCCGGTGTACTGCCCTTTGCAAAATGCAGGGCGGAAAGGATTACAAGTTTCATATCATCTCCAGATTTTTATAAAATTGACGGATATTTCTGTTATGTGATTTCAGCAGGCTCTGTGTTTGCAGAAAACTGCCACATATTCCTGATTGCCTTTCGGGCCTTTGATGGGTGACGGCATGACTTCAAGACATTGCCAGCCAAGTTCCGTTTCCGCAAAGGACCGGACTTTTTCAATAGCGGCAAGGCGCACTTCTTCGCTGGTGACGACGCCGCCGGGGGGAACATCTTTTTTCGGAGCCTCGAATTGCGGTTTCACCAGAATGAATGAAAAAGCTCCGTCTGCCATAAGCATATCCGCCACCGGCAACGCTTTTGTGACCGAGATGAAAGATACATCCGCAGTGACCACATCAATGGGATCCGGCACATCTTCTTTTGTGAGATTGCGGATATTGATGCCTTCCCGGACAACGACCCGCGGATCGTTCCGCAATCTTCCGTGGAGCAGCCCTTTCCCCACATCTGCGGCATAGACTTTTGCCGCATTGTGCCGGAGCATCACATCGGTGAAACCTCCGGTGGAAGAACCGATATCCAGAGCCGTTTTTCCGGTAAGATCCGGCAGATATTTTTCCAGTGCATCCAGCAGTTTGAACGCGCCGCGGCTGACATATTCCAGACCGGATTCCACCAGGAGCGGTGCTTCGGGGTCGATCATTTCCGAAGGTTTCCGCAGGACCATGTCGGCATTGAGGCGGACTTTCCCCGCCATGATAAAACGCGCCGCTTCATCGGGTGTTTCAAAATGACCCCGTTCGCAAAGCAGCAGATCCGCACGCATTTTTTTCATTTTTTTTGCATCCAACTATTGAAATTTTCGTTTTTGCATATAAAGTTATCACAATGTAGGTATAAAGTCAAGTACGGAGTGTGTAAAAATGTCTCCAGTTTTCGGAGCAATTTCAATCATAGCGTTATTTATCGCGATCCTGTTTGTGGTATATTGCCGCATCCGTATCCGTATTTTGCGTCAGAAACTGAAAGAGGAACGCAATCAGAACGCCACGATCGGAAGTTTTCTCGGCACTTTTTCCGAAAATGTGAAACGGATGGATTTCAGCAATGTTAATGATCTGGTGAACTCCACTGCCCGTTATGTGGCGGATCTGATCCAGGCTCAAAGTGTCTGTATTTTCACGCGGGACGGCGATGAATTGTGTGTCAGCGGGATCTTCGGAGCATTTCCGCCGCTGCAGGAAGCCAATTCCTATGTGATGACCAAGCAGAAATATATTCTGGAACGGGTCAAAAAACAGCGGATCAAACTCGGTGAAAATATTGTGGGAGATGTGGCTCTGACCCTGTGTCCTCTTCTGATCAGCGATCCTCAGGATCCGCGGATCGCCAACCGGGATATCCCCATCAATACGCTCATGGCGGTGCCGATGACCTTCAGCGGAAACTGTGTGGGTGTCGTGTGTGCGGTGGATAACCGGCGGGATCCGGATGCGCCCTTTGATGCGGAACAGTTCACGCGGTTGAAATTTATTTCCGCACAGATCGTTTTTGCCTTGAACATCCAGAACGCATACGCACAGATGAGCAAACAGCAGCGGTTGATGCAGGAACTGGAATTCGCCCGCAATCTGCAAAGTTCTCTGCTGCCGAAAAGTTTTCCGGCGTGGGGCGATTTCAAGATCCACGCCTTTACCCGGGCGTCAAAAGAAGTCAGCGGCGATTTTTACGATTTTGTGGAACTGGACAACGACCGTATGCTGGTGGTGGTGGGTGATGCCTGCGGAAAAGGGATCCCCGCCTGTATGATCATGGCAATGACCCGCAGTTTTATCCGTGCAAACATCAACCGTTTCACCAATTTGAAAGACCTGCTGGAAGAAGTCAACGACAATCTGTTCCGCGATACGGGCGATGGTCAGTACATCACCATCGGCGCGTGCCTGCTGAACCGGAAGGAATCCACATTGGAATACGCACGCGCCGGTCATACGGAACTGCTGATCTATGTCCGCAATCATATCCGCACCATCAAACCGGACGGTGCCGCATTGGGTTTGCTGCCTTCCGAACTGGCGGATTTTGATACATTCTGTATCGAATTTACTCCGGATATGGAGATCCTGCTCTTTACCGACGGGATCAATGAAGCGGTCAGCCCGCTGGGTGAACAGTACAATGTGGATCGCATCAAAGATAATTTCATGCGGTCGGCAAGTGCGCGGGAAATGCCGAGCGAATCCATCAAACGGCTGATGAACGAACTGGATGAATTTACATTGCAGACAGAACAGGCGGATGATCAGACCGTGGTCATCATCCGTCATTTGTGATAGATGGAAGTATGCGTATGAACAGGATTTTCAGAAAACAGATCTTTTTACTGCCGGCAGCAGCGGCAGCTGTTGTTTTTTCGGTATCGTGTACCTCCGGCGGACGGAATGAACAAAAGGCCCGTCCGGCAATGCAATACCGCATAAATGATCCCACGCCGGAAGAACTTGCTGCCATGACCCCGGAGCAGCGGGAAGTCCATGAAAATCTCCGCCGTGCCAGAGAGCAGTATCGTGCGCGGCAGAAAATCGATAGCCGGAAGAAACAAAATACGAAACCGGCTGTCCGGAAAGAAGAGAAACGGGATGGCGGCTTTATGAGTAATCTGTGGAAACGCAACAGCGTGGAAAAACGGAAAAATCTGGGGGATATGTCCCAACCTGTTCTCTTGAATGAAACAAAAAGCAGCGTCATGCCCTGGAAAACATCCGGTCCGAGAAGTGAGCGTCTGCATCAGAAATATATTGAAAGCGATCGTTATCAGCGGGATTGACCCGGAAGGAGAAAGATTATTATGAAGTACATTGTTACCGGCGGTGCCGGATTGATCGGAAGTGCGGTCGTCTGGGCTTTGAATCAGGCGGGAGAAACGGATATTCTGATCGTGGATCATCTCGGAACCAGCGAAAAATGGAAAAATCTGCGCGCCCTCAAATATACCGACTACATGGAACGGGAGGAATTCATGGAGTGTCTTCTTCAGGATGATCTCCCCGAAGATGTGGAAGGGATCATCCACATGGGTGCCTGCTCCTCCACCACGGAAACCGATGCCACATATCTTGTTCACAACAATTTTGAATATACCAAAATTCTGGCGGAATATGCGGTGGAAAACGATATCCGTTTTGTATATGCCTCCAGCGCGGCAACTTACGGCGGCGGCGAATGCGGCTACAAGGATGATGAAGCTGAAATCGAAAAGCTCCGTCCGCTGAATATGTACGGATATTCCAAACAGATGTTTGATCTCTGGGCAAAAAAACACGGACTCCTGGATTCCATTACCGGTGTCAAATTCACCAATGTGTACGGTCCCAATGAATGGCACAAAGGCTCCATGCGTTCCATGGTCTGCCGCTCCTTTGAACAGATCCGCGATACAGGATGCGTAAAGTTGTTCAAGTCCTGTCATCCCGACTACAAAGACGGCGAACAGAAGCGGGATTTCATTTATGTGAAAGACGCTGTGGATATGGTGCTTTTCCTGCTGAAAAATCCGCAGTTGACCGGTCTTTACAACATCGGCAGCGGAAAAGCGGAAACCTGGAACGAACTGGTGTCTGCAGCTTTTGCGGCAATGGGAAAAGAAGTCAATATCGAATATGTGGATATGCCGGAACATCTGAAAGCGAAATATCAGTATTACACCTGTGCCGATATGACCAAAATGCGGGAAGCCGGATACACGAAAGAACCCATGTCTCTGCAGGATGCCATCCGGGATGATATCTGCTGCTATCTTGCCGGAGACCGCTATCTGGGTGATGAATAAAATGCCGGAGATCACTGCGATCAACAACAGAACACTGCGCATAGCCGTGATCGGTCTCGGCTATGTGGGGCTGCCGCTTGCGGCTGCTTTCGGAAAGATCTATCCCACGATCGGATTGGATCTCAAACCGGAACGGATCAAAGATTTGCGCGATTTTCTGGATTCCACCGGAGAAGTATCTGCGGAGGAACTCCGCGCTGCGGAAAAACTTTCTTTCACCGGAAATGCCGATGCGCTGAAGGATTGCGATGTTTTTATTGTGACCGTGCCGACGCCGGTTGACCGGTACAACCGCCCGGATCTGACGCTGCTGCTGGCGGCAAGCAGAACGGTGGGAAAAAATATCCGGAAGGGCGGGCTCGTTATTTTTGAAAGCACCGTCTATCCCGGCTGTACGGAAGAAGATTGCGTGCCTGTGATCGAGCAGGAAAGCGGTCTGAAGTTCAATACGGATTTCTTTGCCGGATACAGTCCGGAACGGATCAATCCCGGAGATCCCCTGCGGAAATTGCAGGATATCGGAAAAGTCGTTTCCGGCTCTACGGAGGAAACGGCGGATTTTGTGGAATCGCTTTATAGATCGATCCTCCGGGCGGATGTGTACCGCGCGCCCTCCATCAAGGTGGCGGAAGCGGCAAAAGTCATTGAAAATTCCCAGCGGGACCTGAATATTGCCTTTGTCAACGAACTGGCGAAAATCTGCCGTCTGCTGGAAATCGATACGCACGATGTGCTGGATGCCGCCGGAACAAAATGGAATTTTCTCAAGTTCCAGCCCGGTCTGGTGGGCGGACACTGCATCGGAGTGGATCCCTATTATCTGACCCACAAGGCACAGGCATTGGGTTATCTGCCGGAGGTCATTCTTGCCGGACGGCGGATCAATGACGGCATGGGGCGGTATGTTGCTTCGGAGATCGTGAAGCTGATGATCCGCAAAGGTCTGACCGTGCTGAATGCAAAAGTATTGCAGCTGGGGATCACATTCAAAGAAAATTGCCGGGACATCCGCAATTCTCATGCCGTGGATGTGGTGCGCGCTCTGGAGGATTTCGGCTGCACGGTGGATGTGTGCGATCCCCTTGCCGACCCGGAAGCCGTGGCACACGAATACGGCATCATGACCTGCAAAACAGAGTTTGATTCTGTAAAAGCGGAAGATTATTCCGTGATCATCATGGCGGTGGCACACAAAGAATTTCAGACCTTTCCCTTTGAACTCTTTGCGGGAAAAGATCATCTGATCTACGACATCAAAGGCGTTGTCCCCCGGAATTGCACCGACGGCAGATTATAAGCGGATCTGCTCAAATATCAAATTTGCGGTCCAGCAGGAAGCCGGTCATGGTCGAGTGCATCACCAGTTTGCCATCATCGGAAAAAACATCCACATCAAACACAGCAGTCGTTTTGCCTTTGTTGACAAGTGTCGCTCTGGCGGTCAGACGCGGCGGAAGACCGGGACGGACAAAGGATGAGGACGCAGAAAGGCTCACCGCCTGCTGTCCGAAAGAATTCATGGCGGCGGCGCAGGTAAAATCAGCAAGAGTGAAGATGGCTCCGCCCTGCACCACATTGACGCCATTCAGGTGACGGTCCTCCACAAGCAATTCCCCTTCTGCACAGCCTTCGGAAATGGCAGTGATCTTCATTCCGCTGCTGCGGCAGAAACGGTCGTTGGTATTAAGAAAATCTTTGAGTTTATCGTAATAGGTCTGATCCATAGTTTTTATCTCCTTCGTCAAATATGATCGATCTTTTCAAAATGAATGGGTGTAACTCCGAATTTCCGCTTGAAACGCCGTCCGAAATAGCCCGGATCATTGAAGCCGCACCGCATGGCAAGTTCTTTCACCGGGATATTTTCCTGATGCAGAAGCTGAAGCGCAGCTGTCAATTTCTGCTCCATGATAAATTCGGAAGGAGTCATCCCCGCCGCCTGACGGAAAATTTTGGAAAAATGCCAGCGGCTGTATCCGCAGAGATCCGCAAGCTCATCCACCGTAATGGGGGAGGAAAGATTCCGGAAACAATATGCGCTGATTTTATGCACGAGATCGCTTCCGTGACTTTTTCCGCAGAAGGACAATGATTCGCTGCACAAGTGCATGAGAAAATCGTAACCGAGGCTGGACGCGGCGTACCGGTCTGCGATCTCGCCGGACTGAAAAAGATCGTAAATATGCCAGGCGTGGGACATGGCTTCCCCGGCAGGATCCAGCTGTACCACATTTGTCCCGCAATCCGCCACGATTTTTTTCACGATCTCCACCGCCGCAGATTTGTGATAACTGATAAACAGGAACTCCCAGTGATCGTATCCCGGTGCGATCCGGTAGCGGTATCCTGCGGTATTGACCGCACCGGAAAGGAGAAAGGCATCACCCGGTTTGAGCAGATGTTTTTCTCTTCCGTTGAGCAGGAGTTCACCGCCGCCGGAAATGGTATATTTGAACAGGGCACGCTCCCGGGAGGGCAGACGCGAGCTGCCTTCCACCAGATAATTGCTGTCAACGCCGTTCCATTCGTATCCGCAAATGAAAGGGATCCCGAAAAGATGTTCGGCATCTTTCAATTCCATTTCCAGCGGATTATAAAAATGCTTCCGTTTAAACATAGTTTCTCCAAAAAATCCGGCAAATGGCAAACATTTACAAAAAATCACACATTTGTCCTGTTTACATCGCAGAAATCTGTGATAATATATCATCATCCGAACAAAATTTCAACCTTTTTTTCAAAACTCAATGGAGGAAAAAAAATCATGTCACAGGAAGGTTTTGATCTGCTCAAGAAAAATTGTATCAACAGCGGTTTGTGCGTGGAATGTGGAGCCTGCGAACTGGTTTGCCCGTCACAGGCGATCAAATTGATCAAATATTCCTGGGGCCGCAACCCTGAACTGGTGGGCAGCTGTATCGCGGAACCCTGCGAAAAATGCCATAATGTCTGCCCTGCACACAAAGTTCCGTTGACACAGATCGAAACAAAATTTTTCGGTCGCGCACGCCAGAAAGGGACCATTGAGGATAAAACCGGTGTCTGGCGGAGTGTTTATACCGGCTACGCACTGGATGAAGAGATCCACAATAAAGCGGTGTCCGGCGGTTTTATTTCCGCACTTCTGATCTTTGCATTGGAAAACAAAATGATCGACGGTGCCGTGATCGCCGGTTTCGATCCGGAATGTCCCTACGAAGCAAAAGCATTCGTTGCCACCACCCGTGAAGAAGTGCTGGCGGGAGCGGGCAGCAAATATCAGCCCCATCCCCAGCTGCTGGGTCTGCGTGAAGCATTGGACAAAGGTCTTTCCCGTCTTGCCATCACCTCCACGCCCTGCCACACCATCGCCATCCGCAAACTGATGATGGGCAAAGAATTTGAAGAATTCGGCAGCCGGATCAAACTGGTTTTGAGCAATATCTGCGGTGCACACTGGTCCCGCCACGGCACGGAATGGCTGATCACGGAATGTCTGAAAACAAAATTGGAAGATGTGGGCAAGGTTACCTATCGGGCGCGTCCTTTCCCCGGCGATTTCAAAGTTCAGCTCAAAAACGGGGAAGATGCCGTAGCTCCGTTCGTCAATCACCTTCTCGGTCAGCTTGCAAAATTCACGCCGGAAGAATGTCGCTACTGTCTGGAAAAAGTCGCCAGCTGCGGCGATATCGTGGTGGGCGATACCTGGCACCATCCCGTGCTGCATCCCGGTTACCTCTTTGATTATACCGACGAAGATAAAGCGAAAGACCCCCGGATCGCAGCCGCTCTCAACGGTGTTTCTGCCGTGGTGGTCCGCAGTGAGATCGGTCAGCAGTTCGTGGATGCCGCCATCGAAGGAAAAGCCGTCAAACTCTGGAAAGATACCTTTGAAGACGGTCAGGAATTCCTGCGCGAGATCCATGATGTGGGTAAACCCGTGTGCAACGGTCCCGTTATCGAAGCCCGTAAACGCCGCGGAATGCCCCTGCGCGAATATTTCTGATAAAGTCTTCAGTCAACAGTCTTCAGTCGGCAGCCAGTTTTAACACGGGCGGAGCGGATGAGCGGCTCCGCCAACTGAAAAAGTCTTCAGTAGGCAGTCTTCAGTCAACAGCCGGTTTT
>JAZNXT010000109.1:0-18266 GCA_045594005.1 Victivallales bacterium | reverse complement strand
CAGGGTAGGGCGGATAAGCCACATCCCGCCAGAAGATCCCGTCTTCCCGCAAGTCGCCATCGTTGTGCAGCCGGCGGAATTCCACACCCAGTTTATGATCGCGTTTGAGATCTTCTTTTGTGGGCCAGCGTTCTTCCAGTTTACCCGGCTTGTGGAGTCCGCCCGCAAGGACCAGCGGCACGATTTTTTTTCGGACAAAAGGCAGAGCCACGCGGTAGGTGAATGTGTAAGTGCCGCGTTTCACAATGTTTCCGGCACGGGGGGAATCCAGCGGAGCCAGTTCCACAAGATAACGCCAGGGATCCCGTGCTTCCCGGATGGAACCGTGGCAGAGCGTGGGGCAATCCTGTCTGCCCACGCTGTCCCATACTCCCAGATCATCTCCCATTGCCAGTTCGATCCCTTCGATACCGTTTTTCATCACCAGCATGGAAAGGGGCAGATGCACCGATTGCCACGCGGGCAGATCGTAACGGCTTTTGCCGTGTTTCAGCTCGATCCATTGACACGGGTTCTGGAGTTCCTGCGCCCAGGCTCCGGCGGTGGAGGGGCGGATCGCCGCCCGGTCCATATCATCCCGCAGCTGAAGCATACCGATCCGGATATAGCCAAGATCAATATCTTTTGTCAGTTTCACTTTTACGGTATGTTGTGCCGCGCCGTTTACATGATAATCAATGGTGTGGACAAGGGAAACGCCCGCAAGAGTTTTGCCTTCCTGATCTGCCAATTTTGATTTGAAACTGACAGATACGGAGCCGTCTTCCTTCGATTCCGCCTTGAAATCTTCCGTTTTCGCTTTCGAGGAGCAATAGAAATGATGATCCCGCCACGCACCTTTGATCCAGGTGCCGAAATCTGTGGTCTGGGGAGCCGTCAGCAAGTTTTCATTTGTTCCGTTTTTTACATACGCGCCGCAGAGTTCGCCGCCCTGCGTTTCATCATGTTCCCAACGGACAAATTCATTTTCAATTACAGTGATCCCGTTCCGGGTTGTCACTTTGTAGCCCGGATATTCCGGCTTGAATCTTTTTGCCATATCATTTTCCTTTCAATTAAGGGTTGTTGTTGTTATTCTTTACGCTGAAGCAGAGTGGTCGTATCCGTCATGCCGGCTGTGATCGCGGGGACGATCCCTGCGCAGAAACAGACACCCAATGTCAACGCAAAACCGTAAAAAAGTTTGCTCCACGGGATCAGCATTTCCGGAGCAATGATCCCGAACATTGGCGCAAAGTCCACCAGTTTCAATGCCAGATACGCATAAAATACGCCGGACGCCAGACTCATGATGCAGGCACAGATCCCCATGAGGATGGATTCTGCCGCGATCATCCGTACCAGACCGCCGCGTGTCATGCCGCAGGCGCGCAGCACGCCCATCTCCCAACGGCGGCTCCGCACGGAAACGATCATGGTGTTGAGAACGGCAAGGGTGGAAAGAAGCAGGATCACCAGCGGCATTTGCGTCATGGTATCGATCACGCCGCCGGAACGGCTCAAAAGGGAATTGTTCAAACTTTCGATGGTGCTGACCTGAACATGATTGCGATTGATCCCGCTGTCCCAGACCGTGCCGCCGGAAATGGATCTGCCCGTACCGGAACGAACGCGTTTCTTTCCTGCAAGATCTGCGGCAATGCTCCGCATTTCATCCACGATCTTCTGATGTGTCACACCCTGTTCCACATCGAACCAGAAAAACTCATTTTCAAGCGCGCCGAAATCGCGGATGACCTGTTCATAAGGTGCAAAGATGCACGCCGCCGTTCTGCCTGCGCTGACACGGACTCCGGAACATTTGGAAAGCCATACCCAGGGGAAATCGATCACTGCCGCAACGCGGTATTCCACATATTCCGTCGTTTTCATTTTTCCGTGACGCAATGATTTTTTCAGACGGAGCGCATCTCCGGCGTGGAGATTTGCATTTTTTGCCAATGTTTGCGGGATCACGCAGACCCTCTGATCTTTCAAACGGAAATCGATCAATGCCTGTTCCCGGGAGCCTTCCACAAAATCAAACCGGAACATGGGATCTTCCAATCTCCAGGCATCATCCCCGCGGACTCCGAAGACAACTGTGTTGCCCGCCATTGCGCCTTTGGACTGCATGATCTTCTGAAGATCCGGAGAAAGTTCCGGCTGTGCCACGGAAAAACTCATAAAATATTCTTTTTTGATCCCCGGCATGGATTTCACTTTTTCCGGGAGTGTATCATCCAGAATTTCCTCCTGAAAACGCACCACCGCCGGGGGGATCGTATCCGGCACAATAAACATCGTCAGAAGCGATGTTGACCAGATATGGATCGCCGTAAACAGACTCAATCCGATGCTGACCGCAATGGCGGTGCAGACCGAACGGCGGCGGTTTGCGGAAAGGGTGTTGACAAGGAGCAGGGGATGCAGAGCCAGACACCGGGCGAGAATTGGGGCAAAGATCCGCTCCGTCAATCGGATCAGCCAGGGAGAGATCAGGAGAAAACCACCTGCAAAAAGCAAAGTTCCGAGGGTGGAAAAAAGGATCATCCGTGTTTCCTGTTCCATATCCACTTTCAGGATCACACAGGGAATACACAGCAGCAGCACAACACCGCAAAATGCCATAAGAAAAAGCGTTTTTCCACTGAATGGACGCCGCGCACGGTTCATATTTTCCACCGGAGAGATCCTTGTGGCGCGGATCGCCGGAACGATCGCCGCGATCAATGAACCCGCAAGAGATGTGCCGATGGCAAAGATGATCCCCATCCACGGCAGCACCACCGCAGGGAGAAGTCCGGTATCCAGCCACACGATCACCGCGATCAGCAGCCAGCCAGCCCCCAATCCGGCGATCCCTCCGGCAAGCCCGAGAAGCAAACCTTCCAGCAGGATGTATGCCGCCACCTGAAAACGGGTCAGTCCCGCCGTCCGCAACATGGCAAGAACACGGATTTTTTCCGATACCCCCATATTCAATGTGGTGAAAATGATGAATACAGAAGCGAGGATCACCAGCCCGATCACAGACCATGCCTGTGTCAGCAATTTTTCCGGAGAAAGAGTTTCCTGCTGTTTTTTCAGCGCGGCAGGATCGTGTATCTGCAAAGCGGAAAGATCCATGCCGGCTTCTTTTTTCAATATCTGTATGAAATCTTCTTTTCCCGCACCTTCCGGCAGCTGGATGAACAGAAGATTGATGCTCTCATTGCCTTTTCTGCCGCTCCGCAGAGTCAGAGCATCCTCGTAAGTCATGTAGATCGATGGATTTGTGGGGGAAACTTCAAAGACGGGGCGTTTCCGTTTTCCCATCTGTACGGGTTTCTTTTTCTGCGGGACATTTGCTTTCGTTTTTGTGCCGCCGCCGATCCCCGCACCGAATCCGAACTGGAACATCCCGCCGGAATTTTTCCGGTAATCTTTCAATGTTTCCTGTTCCAGTCTGCCGACGATCTTCAATGCAAGAAACGAGCCGTCTTTCCGTTTGATCCGGATCGTATCTCCCAATTTAACGGTGTGATCCGATTTTTTTCCCGCCACCGCAGTCAGCAGTTCGATCCCGGAATCCCCGATAACACATTCTCCCCGTGCGGCGATCCATCTGCCGTCTTCCATCTCAAAGGGAGGATCCTTCACATTTTTCAACCCGAGGACCGCAGGACATTTGCGGTCACCCATCCCCGTGGGGGCAAGTGATTCTGCGAAATCTTCCAGCCGGGCATCGCATTGCAGCTGGAGAGCGGTAGCGACCCATACGGTCTTTTCCTCTCTTTCCAGTTTTTCCACGGCGGAAAGAATTTCCGGCGGGATGTTTTGCGGATGACTCAATGCCAGATGGAATTTTCCATAGTACGCCTCCGCATTTCCGGAAAGATCCAGTTTGATCCCGGAAACGAACCAGACGACCAGACAGGAAACCGCCACGATCGCCAGAAATGCAAAAAGCATCCGTGCTTTCTGTTTCCGGAAATCCCGCAACACCAGTTTGAAGGGCAGAAAAAACATTACGCGCGGATCCCTTCATTTTTTTCATCGGAATAGATCTGCCCGTCCTTCAGCCGGATCACTCTGTCTGCCCATTCAGCCACGGCATCTTCATGTGTCACCACGATCATTGTGTGATGCCGTTCTGTGCAGAGATCACGCAGCAGTTTGCAAATGCTTTCGCCGTTGATGGAGTCCAGATTCCCTGTGGGTTCGTCGGCAAGAAGCAGACAACCTGTATTTTCCCCTGCAAAATCCGGCAACAGCGCGCGTGCGATGGCGACCCGTTGCTGTTCGCCGCCGGAAAGAGCATCGGGATAATGTGTACGGCGGTCTGTCAGATCCAGTTTTTTCAACAGTTCATCCAATGCCGTTTTATATTTTCTGACCGATCCTTTTCCTCCAGCCAACAGCGGCAGCAGGATATTTTCTTCCGCCGTGAGGGTGGGGATCAGATTGAATGACTGAAAGATCACGCCGATCTTTTTCCGGCGGAAAAGAGTTTGCGCACGGTCGGACAACGCATCCAGCCGGACACCGTCCACCGTTACTGTTCCTTCTGTGGGTGTTGTCAGACCCGCGATCAGGTGCAGCAGCGTGGTTTTGCCCGATCCGCTTGCCCCCATGACGGCAAGAAATTCCCCGTGAGACACGGTCAGGTCGATCCCGTTTACAGCTGCGATATTTTTTGAACCGTCCCGGTAGATTTTTTTCAACCCGTTGATGATGATGTGATCCTGCATTTTTCTCTTTCACTTCTGTTGATATGCTTAAAAATCAAATTCCAGTTGTCCCGATGGCGGTTCCTGTGCTTTGAATTGATCGGTGAATACCGCAAATTTTTTCCGTAATTCATCCAATTTCGCCAGATAATACGGCACATTTTCATCGCGGACGCTTTCATCTGCATCCGCCAACAGTTTTGCCGCATCCACCACAGCCACATTTTTTTTGCTGCCGGTGATGTAAAATGCCACCTGATCTCCGGCGCGATATTCTCTGCCGGAGCGGATCGCCAGTTCATAAGCGGCACTGCGTCTGCCGGAACCATCGGCAAGTTTTTTGCTGTAAGTGGCAGGCGAATCAGAAAGATTTTCGCTTTTTGCCAGTTTGCTGAAAGGATAAAGATGATCCCGCAACGCGTCTTCCGTTTCGCGGTCCATGGCACGGAATCCTTCCGGATCGTTCAAGAGAAGTGCGCGGACAGTTGCACGGATGTAATCCCGCTGGAAACCTTCCAATCCCCGTGATTTCAATGCGGCACCGGAAAGAGTGATCTCCCCGTTTTCCCGCAAAAGGGCATAATTTTTTGCTTTATACGCAAACATGGCGCGGTATTCTTCGTCAAAATCCACTTCGATCCCGGGTGGCAGACACTTTGCCAGCGCGGCAGAAAGTTCTTCCTTCGTCTTTCCGCGGGGAGCCTGAAAGTAGATGCCGTCCGTATCCATTTCCACTGGATTGGCTCCGGCGGAGGTGAGAAAATCCAGCATGATCGTGAGGATCTCCCGCCCCTGTGCCGTAACACTTTCCGCCAGATCGTAGTCGTTCAGAAAACCCTGCGCAAAACCAAGATATCCGTAAAAGGAGTTGATCAGGATCTTGAATGTTGCCTGAAGATTGGACGCATGATCCTTTTCTTCCTTTGTGGCGGCATTTTTTGCGGCATCCTTCATTTTCAGCCGGAAGGTGCGGAGCGTATCCAGAAAACGGAGGAACACCCCCAGATCATCGCGGGCAGGTCCCCGTTTTCCCGCGAGGAGGATGGAGGGATAAAGTGACCGCACGTCGCAGTGCATCACATCGGTATAAACCCCTTCACCGAAAGATTTTGTGAGCGCACCGCTGAACGCGCGTGCCGCCATTTGCGCGGGGACGCTGTGTTGTGCCGTGAGATATTCTGCCATAAATATGGAATCGATACGCGTGGCATTCCCGCGGATGATGCAGTTCTGATAGGACAGGGGAATGATCTGTGTCTGATAAAATGTTGCCGGTGAAAGAATTTCTGCAATGGCGCAGGTTTCCCGGACATCGTCCAGACAATACTTTATAGCGCGGTCGGGATCCTGTTCCCAATGTTCGTTCATGCTTGCGCCGTCATCTCCATCCAGATCAAGATAGGTCCGATCGTTTGCGGCAACACCGAAATGTTTTGCGATCGTCTTGAGTCCGTATCCATCCAGATCGCGTTTGATGGCATCATAGAAAAATGCCAGATGGCAGGTGTCGGCAATATGTCTGCCGAAAATATCATACCGCGTGTAATTTACGGTGCGTTCTGCAATATTGAAACGGGAATTGCGTTTGGATGGTATGGAACCGTCTCTGCCGAGAGCAAGTTTTACTTTCCAGCGTTTGGCTCTTGCGTCGATATAAGGCAGATCGAACCGGAAAAGATTATGTCCTTCAATGATATCCGGATCCCGGTCGCGCAGGATCTTTACAAAATCCTCCAGCAATTCTTTTTCGGTATGATCTTTCAGGGAAATGGCACATTCCCACCCCGTATTATCACGCATCCCGATGATGCAAATGGCATCGCCTTCCCGTGCGGCATTGGAAAAATCGTAGCCCGGTTCACAAAGCGTTTCAATATCGATCTGCATCCGGCGGACATCATGAAAAGTCATTCCGGCAAAAAGACGGACTCTGTTCTGGATCAATGCCTGCTGAACCAGATCCCCCGTGGCGATGTAGGGTGCGTTGGGGGATCCCGTTCCGAATCCTGTGACCTGCTTGAGATATTTTTTTGCTGCATCAAAATCATTTGGCGAATCGAATGCGATGAGTGCGCGGAACTCCCGTTCCCCCGCAAGAGGAACGATCCGGAAATTGCCGTCAAACCCGTTCATAAAAACGGGATCGCACACAAGAATATACGGATGGAAGGGCAGCGTGAAAGATGTGATACGGTCATCCTCCTCCCGCCGGAACAGGAGTGCCTGACCGTCTTTGCCGATCTCCAGTGCCACGATCCGTTTTTCCGCAGACGGGACCAGTTCCGTGATTTCCATAGCCGTTCCTTTCTCAATATTGGATCTTCAGGCAGTTGATCGCCGTTTTTTCTGCAAAACAGACCGTTTTTCCGTCTGTCGTAAAGGAAACCTCTTTCCCGTTGACCTGTACCGATCCCGCTTCCCATGGTAAAGACAGCGATTTGAGTTTGAGTGTTCCCCCTGCCGTTTTCAGCAGGATCGTTCTGCTTTCCGGATCCTGTTCATATTCTCCCCACGCGGAGCCGATGCTCCACAGGGTGCGGAAGAGTTTTCCGGTATTGATTTTCGGATCAAAGCCGAGATGATCCCGCGTCATATCAAATGTGAATCCTGCCGCGGCAATGATCATCCCGAACGCCGCCATGCTTCTTGCATAATTGCTGCCACATTCGATTTCGTTCCACGGATTGCGTTTTTTTCCGTCGTAACGGTCCCGGATGGCACGCGCCACACTCACCGCTCTGCCGCTCAATCCTTCCAGCATGAGATGGGAGGCATACGCCCATTCAAAACCGTTCATGGTTTCGGTGTTGTAGGGCAGGGGGATCGCCGGTCTGCGGCGGTTGGAGGGCCAGCTGCAGATGAAAACACCGCCTTCATCGTCGGCAGTATAAATACGCCAGGTGTTGATGTGATCCCGTGCGTGGGCAAAATAATTGTATTTATGGATGGCTTTCAGAGTGCTGCGGACTTTCCGTTTGTCGAAGACATCCCCGATCCCGTAGAAGGTCGCGTAGAACTGCCCCAGCACAGAATCGATCTCCAGACCGTCTGCGATCTGATATTTGATCTCACCGGATTCTTCATTCCAGTAAGTTTTCACGGCATCATCCCAACGGGCGAGAAGTGTGCGGTCTTTCAGATCGATCTTCTGCTGGAAATATTCCCCGTTGAACAATTTTCCGCTGTCCTTTTTTCCCTGTTTGAAAATGCGGTCACATTTCTCTGCGAAAGAGGTGTCTCCTGCCGCCGATGCCATTTCGCACAAGGCTTTCAAAGCACCCAGATAATGACTTTCCAGCCACGCATTGGGTCCGAAAAGCTCCATATCCAGCGTATGATGCTGTCTGCCGGTCAGCGTGCCGCTCTGTTCCGGATCCCATTGATCGGGATTGGCTTCGCTCCATGTGTATTCCATCATCCGTTTCAATGTGGGGTAATATTTTTTCAGCCACGGCGTATCCCCGGTGATCTTCCAGTCCCGGTAAAATTTCATGATCTCGCCGAACTGTCCGTCGCAGCAGGGACGGAACCAGTCTTTTTTCGCCTTGATCCCCAGAGGCAGTTTCAAACGGAAATGAAGTCCGCCGGCATCATCCACACTGTTGTTCAGATGCGCCTCCCGCAGACTCCGTTCCAGCATGGGAAAGAGGAATGGTGCCGCCTGTGCGTAGTTCCAGACATGGACACAGCTGCCTTCGCAGGATCCCCAATGGGTCCCCACGCCTTCCCATCCGTAAAGGGTTCCGTCTTCCAGACGCAGACAGGTGGGACTTTTCAATGTGGAAAGACACGCCGCCGCGCCGTCGATGATCGCCGGATCCAGCGTGGAATTTTTCAAAATATCCGCAAAAAGTTTCGTCTGTTCACGCAATTCATCGAACCGGTCTGCCAGTTCCTGTGCGGATTCTGCGGAATCTTTCCATTGTGTGGCATAATAATTTTTCCAGGTGGGGGCTACTCCGTTTTCCGCCGCCAGTTCCGCAGCAGAGGGATCCCAGGTGTTTTCGCGGACGGGTACGGACCAGGTGATGAGAAATTTTACCGTGCGGCTTTCGCCTGCGTTCAGATCAAAATGCGCCGCCACTGTCCCGTGGTCGCAATCGACTCCGCCCACATCCCAACCGGTGTTTTCGTGATCTTCCTTATAGGTGCGGGGAAGAAATCTGCCGCCGCGCTTGAGGGCATTCACATACATTTCCAACCGGTCGGACCAGCCGCCGCGGTACCAGTATTCCTGTCCGGAAATATCTGCCTGCAAGTCCTGACCGGTCAGCAGCATCAATGTCATATCCCCGTCGGAAAGTTCTCCGGTATTTCCGGAACGGACGGTCAGGATATTATTTTTGAGTTCGTTGCGGTGTTCCGGACCTTTCCACGGATTCGCCAGTGTCCCTGCGGCAGTCACCCGCACTGCGGCATCGGATCTGTTGCAGAAGGTGTATTCCAGAATGGCGCAGGGCAGACTGCTTTCCCGGTCTTTTCCGGGGATGAAGGGACTCCATGCGGTGAGTTCGGCGGAAAGAGGGAAAGTCTTTTCTTCGCCGGAAAAAACGATTTTTGCAAAGGGATAATCCCCTTCAAAGGTGTGATTGCGGAAGTGCGGCAGCCCGGTGAGGAATGCGGTTTCCGGTCCCCAGCCGAACCCGGTATAGCCATTATCTTTTCCATAGCGGTAAGAACCGGAAAGGGAATCGGTCCAATCGCCGTGGAGAATACGGAAATCGATCCCGTTCTGATCTTCCACGCGTACTGCGAAATGGGTGAATCCGAGATAGGAATTTTTATTGGAGCGGTTGAAGATCTCCCAATCGCAAAGTCTTCCGTTTCCTGCGAGTCCGATACAGCCGGATCCGATCCCGCCGAGGGGAAAGGAAATGGCAGCGGTCTTATCTTTTTTATATGTTGGCATGATTTGATATCTCCATTTATGATCACATTTGTTCTGACAGGGAAATATACCTCAAAAAATACTTGATTTCAACACGCGCGCAAGGTATTTTTGCAAAAATAACGCTTTTGCAGTTGAAAAATAGGTGGAATGCGTGTATTTTATACATGAAGAGGTAATTTCAAAACTCCTCAAAAGTTCTGAATCGCTCTCGCTTCGATTGGCAAAAGGAGCATTTCCGGTGATTACTCTGCGGAGCAGTCACACTCAAATTACCTTTCGCCACTCTTTGCGAACAGCATCTTTATCTTTTTTTGAATGACTTTTGAAATCACCTCATGGAAGTGTCAGAAAAATATCAACAAAAATAATACCGGAGAAACGATTATTATGGAACGCTCACAGGTCAAAGTCCTTGTGATTACAGGCGTAGGTCTGAATTGCGAAAAAGAAACTGCCGCGGCTTTTGCATCCTGCGGTGCCACTGCCGAACAGGTGCATCTCAATGATCTGCTGAACGGCAAACACAGTCTGAAAGAATATCATATCCTGGCGTTTATCGGCGGTTTTTCTTTCGGTGACCATCTCGGCTCCGGTACAGTTTTTGCCAACCGCATCAAATTCCGTCTGGCAGAAGAACTCAAGGAATTTGTCGCCGCAGGCAAACTGGTCATCGGGATCTGCAACGGTTTCCAGACGCTCACCCGTCTCGGTCTGGCTCCCGCGCTCAACGGCAAATATCTGGAACAGCAGGCTGCTCTCACCAACAACGATTCCGGTGTGTTCCGCGATGATTGGATCGTGCTGAAAGGCAATGCCGCTTCTCCCTGTATCTTCACGAAAGGGATCGATACCATCCGTTTGCCCATCCGGCACGGTGAAGGCAAATTTGTGGCGGATCCGGAAGTGCTTGCGGAGATCGAAGCGAAAAATCTTGCAGCAGTCCGCTACTGCTCTGCGGATGGCTCCGCCCCCAACGGATTTCCCGAAAATCCCAACGGCTCTCTCAATGATATCGCCGGGATCTGCGATGAAAGTGGTCGCATCTTCGGTTTGATGCCCCACCCGGAAGCATTCCTTTCCCCCTACAATGCTCCGGATTGGCAGACACAGAAACTGGAAGGCAGACTCCCTGAATGGGGCGAAGGCCGCATCATTTTTGAAAATGCAGTGAAGTTCGCCGCTGAAAATCTCGGCTGAAACACGATCAACTGAATCAGAAAACTGGCGGCTGTCCGTAAAATACGGTGCCGCCTTTTTTCGTTTGCAAAGGAGAGTTTTGACTATGGATCAGGTTTGTTTCACATTTGCGCAAATCGCTGCGGCATTGGGTGATCAGGCACAATGGCTCGGCAGTTTTGAACCGGAAAAAGAACTGAAATATATTTTTACCGATACCCGGGAAACAGCGGAAGATTCCCTCTTTATCGCATTCTCCGGAGAAAATTTCGATGCCCACGATTTTTTGGAAAAAGCCGTGCAGAGCGGCGCGCAGCTCCTTTGCGTGGAAAAAGATAAATTGAATAAACTGCCCACATCCCTTTCTGTTCCGGTGGTGGCGGTAAAGTCCACCCTTGCGGCATATCAGGCGATCGCAAATTATCACCGCCGCCGTTTTCCCGCGTTGCGTCTGCTGGCTCTCACCGGATCCTGCGGAAAGACCAGCACCAAAGAAACATTGCGGGCAATTCTGGAAGAAGCATTTGGAAAAGAGCATGTTCTGGCAACAGAAGGAAATTTTAACAATCAGATCGGTGTGCCGCGGACTCTGTTGCGTCTGACAGAATCGCATCAGGTGGCGGTATTGGAGTGCGGCACCAATCATCACGGAGAGATCGAACCGCTTGCATTGTGTGCGGAGCCGGAAAGCAGTATGATCGTTTCCATTGGCAACTGCCATCTGGAATATCTCGGATCACTGGAAGGGGTCGCACAGGAAAAATCCCACATTTTCAAACACTTGCCGGAAAACGGAACAGCGGTGATCCCACTGAATGCCGCCGGTTTTGATATTATGAAAAATGCGGCAGACGGACGGCGTACCGTCACATTCGGGTTGGATCCCGCAGCCGATTTTTCCGCCCGTTATCTCGGTGGAAATCTTTATGGCAGTTCCTTTGAACTGACCAAACGCGCCACTGGGGAAAAAGCCGTGATCCAATGGCGGATCCCCGGAGAGCATCAGGCGGGGAACGCAGCCGGTGCGGCGGCATTGGCAGATACCCTCGGTATCCCCTTTGAAAAAATCGCAAAAGGTATTGAAAATACAGTGCTTCCGGGAATGAGGATGCGCGTGTCGGGATTAGGTTTTGCCACTTGGATCAACGATGCGTACAATGCAAATCCGGACAGCATGAAAGCATCGCTGGACTGGCTGAAGGAATTTGCCGATCCCGCACATTTTGTGCTGGCTCTCGGTGATATGGGGGAAATGGGCGACGGTGCTGCTGCCGGACACCGCTCCGTGCTGGAACGCGCCTTTGAACTTTTCCCCGCCGCACGGATCTATACCGTGGGTAAAAAAATGAAAGATGCCGCAAAAAATTTCCCCGTGGTAAAGAGTTATGAGGATGCCGCAAGCGCGGCGGAAGATTTTGCAAAAGAGATCCGCCCCGGCGATCTGGTGTTCCTGAAAGCATCCCGCTCCACCGGATTGGAAAAACTGGAGACAGCCGTAAAACTGCCGAAGTTGAGCCAATATCTGCGGGCTTTGAGTATCGTGGGGGGAAAATGCAGCTCCCCGCAGGATCCGGAGATCCGTTTCGTCACCAACAAAGCCGCAGATGTCCGGGAAGGCGCACTCTTCTGCGCCATCAAAGGTGCGAAATTTGACGGTCACGATTTTCTTGCTCAAGCCATTGCCAATGGTGCCGCTGCCGTGGTGGTGCATCAGTCCTGCCCGGTGTGCAATTCTGCTGTCCCTGTGATCCGCGTTTCCGATTCCTATTATGCGTGGGGGATCCTGTGCGATGAAATGCACGGCAGACCCTCCGAACATTATTGCGTACACGGCATCACCGGCACCAACGGTAAAACATCCACTGCCATGCTCCTGCATCATCTGCTGACTGCCGGGGCAGGGCGTAAAGCTGGTCTGCTTACGACCGTGTTCACCGATACCTGCGAACCGGACGGCAGACGGAGCGAAGCCGCAAACACCATGCCCGATGCCATGGCTTTACAGGGCTTGTTCCACCGGATCGGGCAGAACAATGCGGACGATGTGGTGATGGAATGTTCCAGCCACGGTTTGAGTCAGGCGCGGTCCGGTAGGACCCGCTATTATTCGGCGATCTTCACGAACCTTACCGGCGATCATTTGGATTATCACAAAGATATGGAAAGTTATTATCTTGCCAAAAAACGGCTGTTCACCGATTTTGCCGTGACTGCCATGCCCGCCGTGATCAATGTGGACGATCCTTACGGAAAACGCCTTTACGATGAACTGGGCGCAACAAAAGTCAATCCGTTGAGCGTGTCACTGAATGATGAAAACGCAGATTATTATGTTTCCAATGTGAAACTGACCGGATCCGGAAGCTCTTTCGATGTCACCTGGTTCGCCGGAACTCAACACCTGACAAGCCCATTGAGCGGACTGCACAATGTTTATAACGCCGTTTGCGCGTTCGCTGCCGCCGTGGAGATCCTTGCCGATGATGCCGATATGGAAAAACTCCTTGCCGCTGTGGCAAATGCTCCCGCCGCTCCCGGAAGATTGGAACGATTTGAACTCGCAAACGGTGCGTCCGCATTCGTGGATTACGCACATACCGATGACGCGCTGGAACGGGTGACCGCCGCTTTGAATACGATCAAAAAAGACGGCGCACGCCTGATCACCGTATTCGGCTGCGGCGGCGATCGTGACCGCACAAAACGCCCGCGTATGGGAAAAGCCGCGTCCGCGTCTTCAGATGTGGTTATCGTCACTTCCGATAATCCCCGGAGCGAAGATCCCGGAAGCATTATCGCAGAGATCCTGCCCGGGATCCCGGAAGGAACCGCATATTTCGTGGAAAGCGACCGCGCGGCGGCAATCGCGCTGGCTGTGGAAAAATCCAGTGCCGGAGATTTGATTCTCATCGCCGGGAAAGGTCACGAAAATTATCAGGAGATCTGCGGCGTCAAACACCATTTTGACGATCGGGAGGAGATCCGGAAGTTTATGTGACAGAGATACCGCGCTGCAGAAAGGTATTGCGGGAAAAAACTTTTTGAAAAAAGTGTTTCCCCGCGCCCCTTTTCAAAAACTTTTATTCGCAAAGCCTCATCCAGCGTTTGCACGCAGGGTGAGGCTTTGACTCGTTAAAGTTTTCCCGCCTCCGTTATTCTTTCACGCAGAGCATACTGTATTTACCATCCTGCCACATTGCGCCTTCGATGACATGTTCAAATCCGGGGAATTTCCGGTTCCATTCCTCAAGCGCATGGAGATATGCGATCATGGGATCATCGTGTTTACCGAATCTTTCGCCTGACATGATCATGGGGATCCCCGGCGGATACGGGATCAGGGAGGTGGCGGCGATCCTGCCTGCAAGATGATCGGATACAACACTTTCCACATTGCCGCGGACAAGCTGGCTATATGCGGCACGCGGAGTCAGGAGCATTTCCGGCAGCTGACTGAATGCGCGGTCCAGCTGTTCGCCCGGTTTATATTTTTTCAGAAAATCGAACATATCATTTCCCAGATCCCGCAGGGATATATCCCGATATATTTCCGGCAGTTCGGGCAGACATTCCCCGACGGTCGTCCCGTCTTCGTAGAATTTCCGGAAATCCAGCAATGTGTTCAAAAGCGTTCCCCATTTCCCTTTTGTGATCCCCATGGAAAAGAGGAACATGATCTGAAAATCGGTCGTCCGCGTCGGCACGATCCCCCGCTGATACAGAAATGCAGAGACCAGTGATGCTGGCACCCCGTGTTCCGCCATCACGCCATCGGCATCCATTCCGGGTGAAAGAATACTCACCTTGACCGGGTCGATCATTACCCAATCGTCACATTCCAGATCTTTGAACCCGTGCCAGCGGTCGCCTTTTTTCAATTTCCAGCAATCCTGTTCCCGGATGAGGATCTCCCGCGGTGCATCGGCAAAATCGTATGTTTTTCCCTGATGGGTGACCGTTTCTGCGTTCCACACCTTGAAGAACCAGCTGCCGTCTTTCTGTGATTCCCGGTATATTCCGGCGCATGCCTGCCGAAAATCCACAGCTTCGCCAATGACTTCGGCAATGAGTGAATTCCCGCAATCCTGCATCATGGCTCCGGCGATATCATTGCTTGCACAGATGGCGTAAAGCGGGGATGTGGTGGTGTGCATCATATATGCCTGATTGAACCGGTCGAAATCTACCGCACCTTTTCTGCCGTTGCGGATATGGATATAGGACGCCTGCGAGAGAGCATTGAGCAATTTGTGCGTGGAATGAGTCGCAAAGACGGTCGCTTCCCGTTCCGCATCGTCCCGCATGGCAAAATGATCATGATAAAGCGGATGGAACCGGGCGTATCCGTACCAGGCTTCATCAAAATGGATGCGGTCGGAGCTTTGTTTCAGCAGATCTTCTACGGCTTTGGCATTGTAGCAGAGTCCGTCGTAGGTACAGTTCGTGACCACCGCGTAGGCGGGATGATCTTTCCGGTCGATCACTTTGATTTTTTCCTTGACGGAGTCCGGAGTCATTTGCGATGGCGGAACGGGTCCGATGATCCCGTATGCGTTCCGTGTGGGCAGCATATAAACGGGAGTCGCGCCGGTCAGGATCAAGCCCTGTTCAATGGATTTGTGGCAATTCCTGTCACAGAGCGCAATGTCTTCCTGTGTCAGACAGCCCTGCATGATCGTTCTGTTTGAACCGGAAGTCCCCACGATCCCGGAAAAGGAAAGATCCGCCCCGAAGATTTTTGCAGCAAGTTTTTCGCTTTCTCCGAATGCACCTTCATGATCCAGCAGAGAGCCGATACTGCTGCGTTCGATCCCCGTATCTGTCCGGAAAAGATTTTCTCCGTAAAAATCAAGAAATTTTCTGCCTGCCGGACTTTTCGTGAATCCCACGCCTCCCTGATGACCGGGTGCCGCCCACGAGTATTCATGGTGATGTTCATTATAATCGCGGATCGCCTTCATCAATGGCGGCAGGATCCGTGCGCGGCTGCGTTCCATGGCACATTCGATCCTGCCTGCGATGAATTCCGGACTGTCCTCAAAGATCCACACCAGTTCATCGGCAAGATCCAGAAACGCCGGAGTCAGATGCCGGATCGTTGCCGCGCGTTCCGCCAGCAGGAAAACAGGGATCTTGCCCTGTCTTGCCCGGAGATGCCGCAGCAGATTTACCGGTGCGCTGCTGCCGGAATTGGTATTGCAGGCAATGAGAAATGCGTCAATATCCATATCGGTACTGACCAACGGAAATGCCTCCTCCGGAGAATCTGCGGTGATCACCTGAATATTCCGTCCGCGCAGCGTATCTTCCAGCCGTTGAACAGCTTTCATGATCATGTGATGTTCCTCCAGTTCCATATCGCCCACCACAAGGACACGGCGGGTCTTGAGTTCACGGTCGATTTGTTTGTAAAGCATGGAAACAGCCCTCCTTTTCAAAGTTTTACGATTCCGGTTGCGAAAAGCACCACGGCAATGACCGCCACCGCCGTCATGATAATGGCGGCACGGCGTTCATGAGTGGTGAATACTTTTTCATCTTCTTCCTGTTCCTCGTTCCGTTCCATACGCGCATAAATATAGAACGGGATCCCGATCACCAGGAACACAAATGCCATCAGCAGATATTTCAAGCCTGCCGCATAGATCATCCAGAGCGCGTAAAGTGTACCTGCCACACCGCAGAAAAAGGCGAATGGTCTGTTTTTCAGTTCGCCCGAAGCACATATCTTCCACAGATAGGCAGTGGACGCCAGATAAGGCGGCAGGATCATCACGCTTGTCACAGAAAGCATTGTGTTCCATGCGTTGTTCTGGAAATATACCAGGATCATGGCAAGCTGCATGATCCCGCTGGTCACCCACAGGGAAACCGAAGGACTGCCGTGTGCGTTTTCATGCCGGAAAAGTTTTGGAAATGTACCGTCCTGCGCCGCCGCATACGGGATCTGTGCGATCATAATGGTAAAAGCAAGCCAGCTGGTGAGCAGGGCAATGATCACTCCGAGATTCATTACCACACCGCCCCAATGTCCCACCACATGAGCCAGCAGCGGTGCCGCAGAAGGATTCTCCAGCGTGGCAAGAGAAGCCCTGCTCATCACGCCGAAAGGCAGCAGGGAAAGAAGAATATAAATGACCAGACAGCACAGAAATCCCAGTACCGTTGCCCAGCCGACCGCGTTCTGGCTTTTCGCTCTGCCGGAGATCACCACAGCACCTTCGATCCCGATAAATGCCCACAATGTCACCAGCATGGTGCTTTTGATCTGATCGCCGAAATCCGCTCCTGCCGGACCTTTTGTGAAATCCAGTTCAAAAGATGGTATCTGAAATACCACGATCATCACCACAATAAAAAGCAGGATCGGCAGCAGTTTGCAGATCGTTCCCAGCATATTGATGAATGTGGCTTGATGCACACCCCGCAAAACAGCATAATTCATCACCCAGATCACAATGGAACCGCCGAGAATGGACCAGATCCCGTTTCCTCCCGTGAATACCCCCGGAAAAAAATAATTCAATGCGTCCATGAGCAGGACCGCATACGCCACATTTCCGGCAATATTGCACAACCAGTAGCACCATGCCATTTGGAATCCGGCAAACTTTCCGAATCCCAGCCGCGCATAGGCATAGATCCCCGTGGACGCTTCCGGCTTTGCCGTGGAAAGGATACGGAAAGAATTTGCCAGGAAAAAGATCCCGCATCCCGTAATGATCCACGCCACGATCACCGCCGCAGCTGAAGCGGATTGGGACATGTTCTGCGGCAGACTGTATATTCCGCCTCCGATCATTGCGCTCACCACCAGTGCGGCAAGAGCAATCACGCCAAGTTTTTTTTCGTTCTGATCCATAGATCCCTCCTCAATTTACAGTTGAACGATTCCGGGGGCTATCACCATTAGACCGCAAAAATGAGGCGATTTTCCAAAAAATTGCACTTTTTTTGGAAATGAGACTTGCATTTTGCGGAATGTGTGATACATTAAAGGCATGAACGGAAGAATGGTTCAGGTGTGCGGGCATAGCTCAGCGGTAGAGCGCCACGTTGCCAACGTGACTGTCGAGGGTTCGATCCCCTTTGCCCGCTCCATTTTTTTATCATTCTGAAGTCAAGCACAGTGTGCGGGCATAGCTCAGCGGTAGAGCGCCACGTTGCCAACGTGACTGTCGAGGGTTCGATCCCCTTTGCCCGCTCCATTTTTTTTTGTCTTTTTTTCGGGGGGCGCGTTGTCTTGCGGGCTATTTCGGACCTTTGCTGCGGACGCTGATTCGGTCACGGATGTTTAATCCGCTCCCTCATCATCGCCTTGCAAAAACACAAATCTCCGGCGCGATACTTCCGCGCCGGCGGCAAGCGAACGAAAGTGAAGCTGAGCCGCCCGAGAAACGGGTGCTTTGCACCCCCGCGCCTTTTCTGGATCGGGTTTTTCAGCTTCACTGTCGCTTGCTTAAAGCCTGCGTGTCCGACCTGTCCGACCTGTCCGACCTGTCCGACCT
>JAZNXT010000108.1:0-51955 GCA_045594005.1 Victivallales bacterium | reverse complement strand
GTCCTCCGGCTGACGCGTTATGCGCGTCAGCCGGAGGACGGGCTGTTCCCGCGCGGCTGCGCGGGAACGCCGCCGTGCCGCGTGGGAATCGTGGATCAATCTTCCACATCTCCGAACAATTTTCCGGCAAAGATTTTTCTGACGGCATCTGCTGCCAGTTTTTCTCTGCGGTATTCATCGAGGGAACCTTTATTATTGAATCCCCGTGCGCGGTTGAGGGATCCGCCGCCGGTATAAGTCCGTGCATCGGCGAAATGCCAGAGTGCAAGCCCCTGGATCCGGGGATGACCGGAGATCTGATTGCAGACTTCCGTGATATAATCCATCTGGAATTCTTCAGTCCACTGGATGCGCATACGGTCATGACATCCGTAGAGGGCGGCGGCACCGATCTCACTGATGATCAGCGGCTTATCTTTCAATGCATCGGTGGACACCTCCCGGATGACTTCTTCAAAGCGGTCTTTGATCAATGCAAAGGGATCATCGCAGTACAATGCGGTTCCGTACCAGCCGGGATAAGTATTGCAGCTGATCACATCCACAAGGTCGAGGCACTGTTCCCCGTAAGCGATCATCATAGTAGCAAAAGTCACAGGACGGCTCGTATCGAAATCCCTGATCGTTTTCACCATTTCCGTTATGAGAGTTCTGCATTCCGGCAGATGGGAATGACATTCATTCAGGAAGCCCCACAGGATGATACTGGGATGATTGCGGCTGTTGCGTACCATGAGCGCGGTCTGTTCCACCTGTTTACTGCGGAATTTTTCATAATTCAGGGCTTCGGCATTATTTCCCCAGCCGAGCGATTCCTCCCACACCAGCATACCCATTTCATCACAAAGATCCAGAAAGACCTGATCCTGGGGATAATGGCAACCGCGCACAAAATTACAGTTCATACTTTTGAGTATCTGCAGATCTTCCATCATCAATGCCACGGGCAATGAGGCTCCGAATTCCGGATGGGATTCATGGCGGTTGTATCCCTGCACCTGAATCACTTCGCCGTTGAGATAGAATTTTGCATTTTTTGTTTCGATGGTCCGCACGCCGAAACGCTCGATCAGTGTATCCGTAGGCATTTTCAGCGTCACTGTATAAAGGTTCGGTGTCTGTACGGACCACAATTTCACGCCGGGGATATCCAGTTCAAAGGATGCTACGCCGTTTTCATTTGCAGTCAATGTTTTTCTGACGTTCAAAACAGAACTCTGTGCCACGGCTCCGTAAGGCGCGATCGTCACATCCACATCCACCGCATTTTTGATACCGGGCAGTTCCACATCCAGCCGCACCTTTCCGGAAAGATCGATTGTTTCCACAGTACAGCGTCCGAATCTCTGTCCGGGCAGACTTTCCAATTCTATGGAGCGCAGGATCCCCCCGAAACCGTGAAAATCGTAATTCGGTGCAAAAAGCGGCGTCAAATCGGTATTATAACGGTTTTCCACAGCGATCAGCAATTCGTGCTGACCGGCAGCTGCATCGAACTCATACGCCACGCCGGAATAAGGCAGATCATCAAATGCGAGTTCTTTACCATCCCAGAAGATCTTTCCGCAAATGGTTATCGCGCCGATCTTGAGGCTGACGCGCCCAGCCCGGTCCACATACACGGAACGGCGATAAAAGCCGATGCCCCGTTTTCCGGTATAATCGCCGGTGGCATCAAAACAACCGGGAACGACCTGTTTTGCCCAAACTGTTTTTTCATCAAGGATTTTTTCCGGATCGAACTCCAGATCACAGGGGATTGCGTCCTTGAAAAACGCGAAATCCCAAATCCCGGAAAGATCAATACTCCGGCGTTGTGGATACAGAGGATATGCTTTCATCGTAAAACCTTTACTTTCCGTAATGAGTTTTCAATACTTTTTTCAGAAGCGGGAGCAGATTGCGGTAGATCTCGTCAAATCCAAGATCTGTGGGATGATCAAAATCCACGGTCCCGGTCCGTTTTCCCACCGGTCCGAAAAGATCATTGCCATCGAAGAAATAAACACATTTATCCCCGGCGGCGAGTGCATTTTCATAGGTCCGCCTGATAATATCCCGACGGCGGATCATGATCTCCCGTCTCTGACATCCGGGAAACAGTGACCACGGCATCGTGTCAGAAAGAAAGATCACAGGCAAATCCGGCTGCGCGGCACGAATGGCTTTGAAGAAGGGTTCGTGCGTGGCTTCCAGATGCTCCGGCGAAGGTGCATTGCTGTCATAATCCATCACGAACACAGTCAACGGGACCTTTGCGATCTCGTTGGCAATGGCGATCTCCCCCCTGCCCGATCCGGAAAAACCCAAATTCACCTGCTCCGCATTTACCGCACGGCAGAGACGCGTGGGCGCACTGTTGCCCGGACGGGACACACAGCCGCCCTGAGTGATGCTGTGACCGTAAAAAAGAATGGGATCTTTGTATTTATGCGGTTTCGGCGGCAGCAGTTTTGCACCGGGTTCAAGCCCGATCTCCACTTCCGCACAACCGCCGTACAAGGGCATATTGATCGTAAAATCCCGGATCTTCTGTTTTTTACCGCCCCACGGGGAGATATAGATCATCCGTTCAAAATCAACTTCGCCCGGATTCGGCATAGCGGATCCTGCAAAAAGAGCATTCCTGCCGGTCCCCGTATAAAGATCGAATCCGGAACTGCCGGAGCGGGGCATATGGTTCATATCATAAGAATCCACCAGCTTTGCACGGATGGCAATATATCCGGAATCGGTCCGGAACCGGAACGCACCTCCGGTGGTGTGACGGACAAGCCACATCACACCCTGATTGGAATTTTCAGCCGTGATATTTTCCGGCAGACGGCGGAATGTAAGGTCCCCCGCTTTCCGCCAGGGGAATCCCTCCACCGCCACGGGAGCGGAATGTGCGCTGTAATAACAGACATCTTTTCCGTTCACGGATGCAGATTTGAAATTTTGATCGATATCTTCGAGTTTCATCACTTGCCCCAGCGTTTTTTCAATGCCTTCTTCAATGTGGGCAGCACAGCACGGTACATCCGTTCAAATCCCAGATCGTTGGGATGACAGCCGTCAACGGTGCAGGCGGTGCGTTCAGATTTTCCGAACAAAGTATCGCCATCCACAAAATACACATTTTTATCGCCCGCGTTCAACGCATTTTCATAAGTCCGTTTGATAATATCGCGGCGGCGGCGGTTAACAATGACATCGGGGCAATCTTCGCCGTACTCAAACCAGATGTTACATTTGTTCATAATGATCACCGGCAGCTCCGGCTGTGCGGCACGGATGGCTTTGAAGAAAGGTTCATGTGTCGCTTCCAAATGTTCCAGCGTGGGCGCATTGTAGTCATAATCCATCACAAATGCGGACAGCGGCACGGATGCAATGGCGTTTGCAACGGCGATCTCACCGCGTCCGCTGCCGGAAAATCCGAGGTTCACCTGGGGTGCTTTCACAGTTTTGCAGAGACGGGAAGTATAGGCATTGCCCGGACGGGATGCGCATCCGCCCTGCGTGATGGAACTGCCGTAAAAGAGGACGGGCAGATCGTATTTATGTTTGGATGGCGGCAGGATCTTTGCGCCGGGTTCCACACCGATCTCCACGGCTTCACAGCCGCCGTAAAGCGGCAGATCCAGCGTATAATCAAGTATTTTTCCTTTATGATCGGGATGCGTGAAAATCATCTGTTCCATCTGTTCCTGATCGCGGCAGGGCTGTGCGGTGCCCACGTGCATGGCTTTTGCACCGGTCCCGAGATAAATATCGAATCCGGCACTGCCTGCCCGGGGCATGTGGTTCATATCGGAGGAACAGACCAGTTTCGCGCGGATGGCGATATATTTGGAATCGGTGCGGAACCGGATCGCGCCGCCGGCGGTCTGATTGGCAAGCCAGAGTGCGCCTTCGTTCACTTCGGCAGAAGTCAGTTCGCGGGGCAGACGGTAAAAAGTCAATTCACCTTCCTTGCGCCACGGGAAGCCTTCCACAGAAAAGGGGGCGACATGTGCATTGTAAAAACGGATGGGGTTGCCGCCGAGTTCGGCAGTTTTGAAATTTTTGTCGATTTCTTCGATCTTCATACTGGGGATTCCTTGATTTTTACGGTTTATTGTTGTATATTTTCCGTATCCTGTTTTTGAGGATTGGAAGACTATACAGCCCTGTTGCAGGAAATACAAGGCTTTGTGCAGAATATTTTTTGCAAAAAAATTTATTTCTGCCCTTGCAAAATGAAAAAGTTATGATAAATTAAAAGCGTTTTGACCGTATAACCCGATGTACGAGTTGACACAGGGAAGACATGCGTTGATCTGGCAGTCAGGCAGGAGATCCCGATTCGCGAAAAGAATTATTGAACAGTAAAAAAATCATTGGAGAGATCCAGAATGAAAACTTATTTGGCAAAAAGAGGCCAGTTCGAACGCAAACACATCGTGTTCGATGCAGCCAATGTCCCCCTGGGACGCCTTGCTGTGAAGATCGCAAATGCGCTCCGCGGCAAAGACCAGCCGACCTATACGCCCCATGTTGATACCGGCGCGATCGTGATCGTCGTCAATGCAGAAAAAGTTCTGCTGACCGGCAACAAAGAAATCGGGAAGATCTATCAGAGCTACACCGGCTACCGCAGCGGTCTCAAAGAAGCCCGTGCAGAAGAAATCCGTGCGAAACATCCTGATATGCTGATCCGCGAAGCGGTGTGGGGCATGCTCCCCAAGGGCCGTCTGGGTCGCGCACAGTTCCGCAAACTGAAAGTTTACGCCGGTGCGGAACATCCGCATGCTGCACAGAATCCTGAAATCGCGAAATAATGGAGACAGATAGAATGAACGCTATTGAAATTACCACGACCGGCCGTCGCAAAACTGCAGCAGCCCGCGTCCGCTTCTCCGCAGGTACCGGCAAAATCACGGTCAACGGTGAATGCTACACCAAATATTTTGAAACTGAAGCACTCCGCGGCTATATCCAGCAGCCTCTGAAGGTCTGCAAAGCGGAAGGTGCTTATGATATCAGTGCCACGATCCGCGGCGGCGGCAAAGCCGGTCAGGCTGGTGCCCTCCGTCATGGCATTGCCCGCGCTCTGGTGAAAGAAAATGAAGATTTCAAAGCTGCGCTGAAGAAATCCGGTATGCTTACCCGCGATCCGCGTGAAAAAGAACGTAAGAAACCCGGTCAGCCCGGTGCCAGAAAACGGTTCCAGTTCTCCAAACGCTAAGCGTTTACCGGAAACTTGGAAACAGGTTACACAACGGGGAATTCCGGATTTTCGGATTCCCCGTTTTTTTCTTTATATAACAATGAGGTGGAAAAATGAATAAGATCCGTGTTGCGATCGTTGGTGCGGCAGGTTATGCCGGTGAAGAATTGTTACGTCTGCTTTCCCGTCATCCCCAGGTGGAAATCAAGATCATCACATCCCGTCAGAACGACGGAAAAGATGTGGCGGAAGTCTTCCCCCGTCTTGCGGGAACCGGTCTGAAATTTTCCATGCCGGATGTCAAAAAAATCATTGCGGAATGTGATGCGGCGTTTCTGGCTCTGCCTCACGGACTGGCTGCCGAATTTGCCATTCCCCTGACGGAAGGCGGCGTGAAAGTTTTTGACATTTCCGCAGATTTCCGTCTGCGCTCCACAGCAAAATACAAAGAATATTACAAAGCGGATCACCCTGCTCCGGAGCTTCTGAAAACGGTGGTTTTCGGACAGCCGGAACGGTATCGCGAAGCGTTGAAGACGGCGGATCTGGTTGCCTGTGCCGGCTGCTATCCCACCAGTATCATTCTGCCGACTGCGGCGTTGCTGGCGGCGGGCGTGGTGAAACCGCAGAATATCATTGTGAACAGTCTTTCCGGCGTTTCCGGTGCGGGTCGTAAAGTCGATCTGCCCTATATCTTCCCGGAATGTAATGAAAGCGTCCGCGCTTATGCACCCAGCGGACACCGTCACCTGCCCGAAATCGAACAGGAGCTTGCGGTTGCAGCGGGCGTGGAAGAAGTTGCGATCAACTTTATTCCTCATCTGGTTCCCATGAACCGCGGCATCAACTCCACCATCATACTGGAGCCGGTGGAAGGCTGCACCACAGAAATGGTGAAAGAAGCATTTGAAAAAGCCTATGGCAATGAACGCTTTGTGCGTGTGCTGGAACCGGGCAAACTGCCGGACACGAAACACGTCACCTTCACCAATGTCTGTGAGATCGGCTATGTGCTGGACAAACACACCGGTAAACTGCTGGTCTTCAGCTGTATCGACAACCTGACGAAAGGTGCTTCCGGTCAGGCGATCCAGTGCATGAACATCCGCTTCGGTCTGGATGAAAGTACGGGCTTGCTCTGATCATTATAAAATACAGCATATTTTTCGGCCGTATCGCGTATTATCACCGATACGGCTTTTTTGTTTTTGCTCTGTTCCCTTTATGGGGAAATAAGCACGCTGAAGGCGTGCAGGATCATAGCCTATGGGCTTGCCCATAGGTTCAAAGGTATATATCACACCATATGCACGCTGTAGGCGTGCGGGAAGCATTGTAATTGTCTGACGGTTCCCGCGCTCCTGCAGAGCGCAGGGTGCATAGCACCCGATTCTCGGGCGGCTCTCGCTACGCGTGCCGCCTGCACACAAGCCCAAAGGTTTTTTCCTCTTTCCCGGTATCTCTCCTTATTGAGAACAGAGCATTTGTTTTAATTTTTTTTGAAAATCTGCTTGCAAATTATCAAATGGAGGATATATTTTTCTAAAATCCTAAATACAAAACCATTAACACATTCAGGAGAGAGAGAAAAATGCCGAATGTCCAACAGGTATTGAACGAGGAAATCCGCCGTCTTGCAAGAAAAGAAATTAAAACGCTGGAGGCACAAATCGCCGCATTGAAAAAGCGAGTTGCCGCGCTGGAGAAAGGGCTGAAAATACAGCCGTCCGCTGCGGAACAGACTCCGGCAGCAGAAAGTGCAGCTGCGGAACAAAAAGCGGAAAAGATATTTTCCTGCAAAGCAAAACGGATCAAAGCATTGCGTTTGAAACTCCAGTTGACGCAGACCCAGTTTGCAAAATTGCTGAACACCAGCCCGATCACGGTCTGTCATTGGGAAAACGGTAAAAATGTTCCCTCCGGCAAGATGAAGGAGCGTCTTCAGAATCTCCGCTCCATCAGCAAAAAAGAATTGGATCGGCTTCTTGCGGAAAAAGAGATCACAGCAAAAGAAACGAAGCAGGCACAACCCGCAGAAAATCAAGAGATCCGATAAAGCAGAACAAACCATAAAAATCTGAACAAACAACATGGAGTTTATCAGAAAATGGCAGAAAGCGTATCTACAAAAATCGACGGGCCGAAGAAGAAATTCAAAGGCAAAAAATTCAGAGTTGCGATCATCGGTTGCGGCGGTATCGCACAGGCTCACCTGACGGCATACAAGGATATTCCCGAAGTGGAAATCGTGGCTGGCGTGGATATTGATCCTGAAAGACTGAAGATCATGGAAGAAACCTGGGGCGTTCCGAAAAAAGCTCTTTACACCGATTGGAAAAAGATGCTGAAGGAAATCAAGCCGGACGGTGTGGACGTTTGCACACCCAACGGCGTACACTGCGCCCCCGTGGTGGATGCGTGTCTTGCCGGAGTTCATGCCATTGTGGAAAAACCCATGGCGATGACGCCTGCCGAATGTGAAAAAATGATTGCCGCAGCCAAAAAAGGCGGCGTGAAACTTTCTGTGGGATTCCAGCAGCGGTACAATCCCCGCACCACCGCTTTGATCAAAGCGCGTGATAACGGTCAGTTCGGCGATATCATGTTTGTGAAATGTCAGGCTCTGCGCCGCCGCGGTATTCCCAACTGGGGCGTGTTCGGCAGAAAAGATCTTCAGGGCGGCGGTCCCATGATCGATATCGGCGTGCATATTCTGGAATGTGCATACGAATTTCTCGGTTCTCCGAAGCCGGTCGCAGCCAGCGGAAATGTGTGGACTTATCTTGGCGATAAACCCAGCACAGTCCGCAACGCATGGCCGAACTGGGATTGGAAGACCTACACCGTGGAAGACCTTGCCATCGGTCAGATCCGTTTTGAAAACGGTGCGATCCTTCAGATCGAATCCTCCTTTGCCGCTCACATCAAAGATAATGACGTGTTCAACTGGACCGCTATGGGAACCAAAGGCGGCTGCAGCTGGGAAAATGTGGAAATCTATACCGACCAGAATGATATGATGGTCAATATGGCTCCCACATTCGTCGGCGATGCTTCCTGGAACACCATGTTCCGTACAAAACTGCAGAACTGGGTGGATTCCTGCATCAAAGGTACGCCCCAGGGAGCATCCGGCGAAGCCGGTCTTGCAGTTCAGAAAATGCTTGACGGTATCTACCGCTCCGCTATCGCTGGAAAAGAAGTCACCATCAAGTAAGATTCTGACGCAGCAATAGAAACATCGCACGCGCCACGCGCGGCGGCAGCCACTGCGGAAAAATTTTTCCGCAGTGGCGATGCAAAAAAAATGACACAGGCACAGTTTTTGCCTTCCGCAAAAACCGTGCCTGATTTTTTTTGCATTCCTTCCGTCCACACTGCGGCGCAGTGTGGACGGAAGGTGCCGCCGCGCGTTGGGTTCAAAGCGTTCAAAAAATTTTTCTTTCTGCGGGATGGAACTTGTAATTTTCATTTTACGGTGTATATTAAAAGTCAAAATTTTTTATGTATCAACTGGAGTATTATCGTTATGCAGATTCGGAATATTGCGATCATTGCGCATGTTGACCACGGCAAGACCACGCTGGTGGATCAGATCATCAAACAGGCTAAACTTTTCCGTGACAATCAGGAAATGCACGAATGTTTCCTGGACAACAACGATTTGGAACGGGAACGGGGCATCACCATCCTTGCAAAAAATATCAGTGTCAACTACCGCGATACGAAAGTGAATATCATCGACACTCCGGGTCACAGCGACTTTGGCGGACAGGTGGAACGCGTTTTGAATCTTGCCGACGGCGCACTGCTGCTGGTGGACTCTGCGGAAGGTCCCCTGCCCCAGACGCGATTTGTGCTTCAGAAAGCACTTGCCATGAATCTCAAGCCGATCGTGATCATCAACAAGATCGACCGCCCGGATGCGCGTCCGGCGGAAGTATTGGATGAAGTGCTGGAGCTTTTTATTGATCTGGATGCAACAGAAGAACAGCTGGATTTCCCGGTTCTCTACGCCAGCGGGCGCAGCGGGTGGGCGACCACCGATCTGGAAAACGGCAGCCGTGATTCCATTCTGCCGCTGATGGATGCGATCATCGATCAGGTTCCCGGTCCCGAACTCAACGACGGACCGTTTCAGGTGCAGGTGACAACGCTGGACTACAACGACTATGTGGGCCGTATCGGGATCGGCAGAGTGAAACGCGGTACGCTGGCACTCGGCAAGCCGGTATCCCTCATCAAACGGGACGGCACGGTGACCCGCACCGAGATCAAACAGCTTTTCACCTTTGAAGGTGTGGGCAGAAAAGAAGTGACAGAAGTTCCCTGCGGCGATCTCTGCGCCATTGTGGGGGGTTCCGATATTGATATCGGCGATACCTTTGCCGATGCGGAATGTCCGGAAGCATTGCCCCCCATTGCTATTGACGAACCCACCATTTCCATGACCTTCCGCGTAAACGATTCGCCGCTTTTCGGCAAAGAAGGCAAATATATCAGCAGCCGTCATATCCGGGAACGCCTTTTGAAAGAAGCGGAACGGGATGTGGCATTGCGCGTGGAAGAACTGGGAGGCGATGCCTTCAAAGTGAGCGGACGCGGCGTGCTTCATATTTCCGTTCTCATCGAAACCATGCGCCGGGAAGGTTACGAACTGACGATTTCCCAGCCGCAGGTGATCGTGAAAGAGATCGACGGTGTGAAACAGGAGCCGGTGGAGATCCTCTCCATTGATGTCCCTGCGGGCGCGGCGGGCAAAGCCATTGAACTGGTGGGACAGCGGCGCGGCGAAATGTCCAAAATGGAACAGCACGGCGAACGCCAGCTGGTGGAATTCAATATTCCCACCCGTGGGATCATCGGGCTGCGCAGCCGTATTATGACGGCGACTGCGGGGGAAGCGATCATCTCCCACCGTTTCGATCATTATGAGCCCTTCAAAGGGGATATTCCCCAGCGTACCAACGGGGTGATGGTCAGTATGGGTGCAGGGCGTGCGGAGGCTTATGCCATCGACGGACTTCAGCTGCGCGGCACATTCTTTATTGAACCGGTCACCGAAACATACGAAGGTATGATCGTGGGTCAGCATTGCACCAGTGACGATCTGGAAGTGAATCTTCAGAAAGCGAAAAAACTCACCAATATGCGTGCTTCCGGTTCCGACCGGAACCTGAAGATCGCTCCGGCACAGAAGATGAGTCTGGAGGAAGCGTTGGAATATATCGCCATTGATGAATATGTGGAAGTGACTCCGCTGAACATCCGTCTCCGCAAACAGTATCTCACCAGTTTGGAACGCCGCCGGATGCACGTGAACAAACTCAAACAAGCCGGACAGATCCCCTCCTGATGATAGATTTTCAGAATGTCAGTAAACTTCTGGGTGGCAAAGACATCCTGAAAAATGTATCCTTCCGCATCAACAAAGGCGAAAGGATCGGTTTTGTGGGTCCGAACGGTGCAGGGAAATCCACAGTTTTTTCCATGATCTGCGGCGATATCAGCGCGGATCACGGAGAGATCCTGAAACCGGAAAAAGCCCGGATCGGTATTCTGCGTCAGCAGTTGACATTTTTCAAAGCGGAAGAACCGCTGATCGATTATGTGAAACAGGCTTCCGGGGAATTGCCGCAGATCCAGCAGCGGATGCAGGAACTGGAAACGCTCCTGCAATCGGATCCCGCAAACGAAAATGCCCTGAACGAACTGGGTAATCTGCAAAACGCATTTGAACATCTCGGCGGATACGATATGGAACACCGTGCCGCCGCCGCGCTTGCGGGATTGGGTTTTGCACAGGATGTACTGAAAAAGCCTATGGGTGATTTTTCCGGCGGATGGCAGATGCGCGCCTGTATGGCCCGGGTGCTGCTGGGGGAACCGGATATTCTGCTGCTGGATGAACCTTCCAACTATCTTGACATCCCCGCCGTGGAATGGCTCCAGCGGAAACTGAAAAATTACGACGGCACACTGCTGCTGGTTTCTCACGACCGCTTTCTTTTGAATTCCCTGACCGACATCACGCTGGAGATCAACGGCGGTCAGGTCACCCGTTATCCGGGGAATTACACCTACTATGTGAAAGAGCGGGAAGGCCGTCGTGTTCAGGCGGAAGCCGCACGGCGGAACAACGAAAAACGCAAAAAAGAACTTCAGGACAATATCAACCGTTTCCGGGCGAAAGCAACCAAAGCGGCACAGGTGCAGTCCTGGATCAAAATGCTGGATAAGATCGAAGATATCACTCTCCCGGAAGATCTGCATTTTCAGGGCAGGATCCGGATCCCCGAACCGCCGGATTGCGGACAGGAGATCGTGCGGCTGGAAAATATTTCCCATTCCTACGATGGCGTCAAACTGGTCTTGAAAGACCTGAATCTTTCCGTACAGAAAGGTGATAAGATCGGTGTGATCGGGTACAACGGCATGGGCAAAAGTACATTGCTCAAGATCATTGCCGGCAGATTTGAAGCAAGCAGCGGCTTGTGCCGTCCGGGTCATAAAGTGGTGATCGGTTATCAGGCACAGGAATTTGCCGAACTGCTTCCGCCGGAACAGAGTGCCATGGATGTGGTGAAACAGGCGGCACAGGGCAATGAAGTCAGCTCCCAGCGGGTGCGCGAAATTCTGGGTGCTTTCGGGTTCAGCGGAGAAGCGGCGGAAAAACAGTGCAAAGTGTTGAGCGGGGGCGAAAAGATCCGGCTCTGTTTTGCACGGATCTTTGTGAACCCGCCGAACCTGTTGATCCTGGACGAACCGACCACCCATTTGGATGTGGCTGCACGGGAAATGCTGCAGGACGCGATCCGTACCTACAAGGGGACGGTCTGTCTGGTCAGCCACGATGTGGAATTTCTCCGCGGATCCGCCACCACGATTCTGGAAATGACTCCACAGAAAGCGCGTCTGTTCCCCGGGGATTACGATTATTACAAAGAGAAGATCGCCGAAGAAACTGCCGGTGCGGCAGAAGAAAAACTTTCGGACAAACTAACCATGGCATCTGAAAAAAATCAGAAGGCGCAGCGTCAGCAGAAAGCCAAACGGCGTCAGGAGCTTGCCCCGGAAAAACGGCGGTTGGAACGGGAAGTGGCGCGTCTGGAAAAAGAGATCGAAAAAAGCGAAGCCGCCAAAGCGGAACTGATCGCGATCCTTTCCGCACCGGACGAACATACCGATTTTTCCTCGTTGCAGAAACAGTTGAAGGATCTGGATTATACCATTTCTCTGGCTACGGTGGCATGGGAGGAAACCGCCCAGCAGCTGGAAGAATTTATGAAAGAATATGATCAGATCTGAAATTCTTTTTTTTATTTTGAAAAAAATAATAAAAAGTTGCGTGCAAAGCATATTTTTCTGCTTGAAAAACAGGAAAAGAGAGATATATTCCCATTGGTAACAGATTTATAATTAAAAACAAACATGGAACGGAGATAACAATGGCAAACAAAAAACCTGTTGAATTTTATAAGCAGACTCAAGTTCTGGAAAAACAGCCCGTGAAAAAAGTGGAAACCGATGAAATTCTTTCCGGAACTGATAAATTTGTGTTCATCCTTTCCCAGCATTGGAAAAAAATCTCCATTGCGCTGGGTTCCATCGCTGCCGTGATCGTGCTGCTGGTCATCATCCAGCTTGTGCGTGAAAAACAGGATCTGGCTCTGCGTCATCAGTTTGCCGATGCAAAAGATATCGATACTGCCGCGGCATTGATCGCCGCACATACCGACCATCCCGCCGCAATCGGTGCAAGATTCCGTCTTGCCGCGATGAAAGCGGAAAAAGGCGATTTCGTCAGTGCGGCACAAACACTTCAGGAGATCGTGCTGCTGGACAATGCGGATCCCTATATCAAAGCATCCGCACAACTCCGCGCGGCGGCATTTATGGAACAGGGCAAAAAAGACGGCGAAGCCCGTGCGATCTATATTGCATTGCTGAACGATCCTCAAGTGGATGAACTCATGCGCGGCGAAGCCCGTTTCGGAGCAGCCCGCCTCAGCCTCAAACTTGGCAAGGCAGCCGATGCCGCGGAATATCTGAAAGATGTGAAAGATACTGCGGACATAACGGCAAGCTACTGGGATGTTCAGAACATCAATCTGAAAAAGAGCCTTTCTCTTGAGAAAGTCGCCTACAAGGCTCCCGCTCCTGCGCCTGCCGCTGCTCCTGCTCCGGCAACTCCGGCAACTACCGCTCCTGCCGCAGGAAAGTAAAAAAAGAAACGTTTTTCGCGGAGGATCCCGGGAATCATGTTGAGCAAGCGTCAGGCTGGCTTGATTACGGCATTGCGATCCAGACACGGGCGCAAAGATTCGGATTTGTGCCTTTGTGACGGGTTGCGCGCCTGCTCGGAAGTCATTACCCTCCGCCCCGATCTTCTTGAAATGATCGTACTGCGGGAAGATTTTTCCGCAGATCTCGCCTACCCGATCGAACCGGTCCGTCTGCCAGTGAAGGAATTTGACAAACTGACCCAAACTGTTCATTCTCAAGGAATCATCACCGTTTCCCGCAAACCGGATGCCGTGGCGGCGGATTCTCCGCTTGCCGATCCATTTGCGCTGGTGCTGGATCAGGTGCGGGATCCGGGCAATTTCGGCACGATCATCCGCACAGCACGGGCAGCCGGTCTGAAGGAGATCCATCTGACAAAAGGCAGTGCCGATCCCTTTCAGGACAAAGTGATCCGGTCGGCATCCGGAGCCCAATTTTCCCTTGCCATGCGTTATTATGATGATCTGGCACATCTTGCTGCCACGCTCCGCAAACAGGGTGTGACAAAGTATTACCGTACGCTTCCCGCCGGCGGCGAAAATGTATTTACTGCGCCGGGGATCTTTGAAAAATCTGCCATCATCCTCGGCTGCGAATCCACAGGCGTTTCTGAATTGGAAGGCAGTGCCGGTTTGAACATCCCCATGCCCGGAACGGCGGAATCATTGAATGTGGCACAGGCGGCAACAGTGATCCTTTTTGAATATGTGCGGCGGATCACCACCGCTTGAAAAAACAGAACTGAATACAAACGATCTTACATACAAAACAACAGAAGGATTGAAAGATCATGGCAACCAAAAAGACAATCAAGGCAAACGATGAACTCCGTATCGGCGTGATCGGTGCCGGCGGACGCGGCAGAGTAGCAAGAAATGCACACGGTGTGGATGGCGGCAAGATCGTCGCAGTCTGCGATATCCGCGATGAAGCGTTGGAAGATTGGGATAAGTATGTGGAATCACAGAAACATCTTTTCGGCGGTAAAGCGGAAAAGCTCTATCATACGAAGGATTACCGTAAACTCCTTGCCCGCAAGGATATTGATGCTGTGTTTGTGACTACGCCGGATTATCTTCACGAAGAAATGGCAGTTGCCGCACTGGAAGCAGGGAAGACTCTGTATCTTGAAAAACCGATGACGATCACCATTGAAGGGTGCGACCGCGTACTGAAAACAGCCATGGAAACCGGGACCCGTATTTTTGTGGGTCACAATATGCGCCACATGGACTACATCCTGAAGATGAAAGAACTCATCGAATCCGGGATCATCGGCGAACTTCAGACTGTCTGGTGCCGTCATTTCATCAGCTACGGCGGCGATGCTTATTTCAAAGACTGGCACTCCGAACAGCAGTACACCACGGGTCTGCTGCTTCAGAAGGGGGCACACGATATTGATGTGATCCACTGGCTCAGCGGCGGCTACACCGAACGCGTTGTGGGGATGGGCAGACTTTCCGTTTACAACCGCTGTCCGGACCGCCGCAGCCCGGATGTCCCCGGTGAAGCATCCTGGGATGCCGCGAACTGGCCGCCGCTGGAACAGAAAAAGATCTCTCCGGTCATTGATGTGGAAGACAGCAGCACCGTGATGATGCAGCTGGATAACGGCGTGACCGCAAACTATATGCAGTGTCATTACACGCCGGACGCCTGCCGGAATTATACATTCATCGGCGACAAAGGCAGAATTGAAAATATCGACGAACGGCACATTGCGATCCACACCACCCGTCACTGGGGCTTCAATGATGCGGACCAGATCATCAAGATGCCCCCCACGGTGGGCGGTCACGGTGGAGCGGACCCGCAGATCGTTCAGGCATTTGTGAATTTTGCCAAAAACGGCACTTCAGTTCCCAGCAATAATCCGGTGGCGGCGCGCAACTCTGTGGCGGCGGGCGTTCTCGGATCTTTCTCCATGCGCAACGGCTGCATCCCCATGGATGTGCCGCCGGTGGATCCGAAGATCATCAAATATTTTGCCAACGGACAAAAGAAAAAAGGCGGAAAGAAATAATTTTTCTGCTGAACAGTATATTATCCCGGAAAGCTCTGCGGTTCGCCGCAGGGCTTTTTTTTTCTTATGAAACTGCAAATTTTTATTTGCAATCCGGGAGAGTGATATTAAATTAGAAAAAGCAACAGATCAACTGGAAAGGAATTGATTTATGGAACAATCTTTTTGGCAGAATTTGACACAGCCGCCCCGCGGCAGAACGATCTCCGTCAGCGGGGAAAATGTCTATGGAAGACGCGGCAGAGGCGGCATGGCGGATCCCTCGCCCGATGCACTGCCGCAGGAAGATGTTGCGGAACTCGGTCAGATCACCGAACTCATCCAGCCGCACCCCAGCCGCGAATTGGGAGTGGGCAATAAAGTGCGTCCGTGGATCTACCTTGACCCGAAAGTGGAAACACCGATCCTGGATCTGGATGGACCGGGCGTACTGCGTCATTTCTGGATAGCATTTCAGCCGAAACATTTGCGTCTGATCGTGATCCGGATGTATTGGGATAATGAGGAAACACCCAGTGTGGAAGTGCCGATCGGCGACTTTTTCTGCTGTGCGCCGGGATATTACGGGGAATTTCAGTCTATCCCCGTATGCGTCAATGCCGCAAATGCCATGAACTGCTACTGGCAGATGCCCTTCCGCAAACACGCCCGTGTGACCGTGGAAAATCTCTGTGACGACCGGATCGGAAGTTTTTACTATACCATCAATCTCACACAGGAGGATGTGCCGGAAGATGCGGCATATTTCCATGCGTCCTTCCGCCGAACCAATCCGGTGCGTCCGGATGAAGATTTTGTGATCGCCGACGGCATCCGCGGAAAAGGATCTTTTGCGGGCTGCTATGTAACCTGGCAGCAGAACAACAACGGCTGGTGGGGTGAAGGTGAAGTCAAAATGTATATCGACGGCGATACGGATTATCCCACGATCTGCGGTACAGGCACGGAAGATTATGCCTGCGGTGCGTGGAGTTTCGGCGACCATACATTCTATGCGCCTTTTGCCGGATATATCAAGGGCGGAGCATCCACCACGGGGAACCGGCACGCGTTTTACCGGTTCCACCTGCCGGATCCGGTCTGGTTCTATAACGATCTGAAAGTTGCGATCCAGGCTCTCGGCTGGCGGTCGGATTACCGTTTTCTGCGGCTGCAGGACGACATTTCTGCGGTTGCCTACTGGTATCAGCAGGAACCCCACGCTCCCCTGCCCGCACTGCCCGACCGCAACGGTCTGGAAGTAATTTAATCTTAAAGAGGATGGATATCGTATGCAGAAATTTGAAGTGGCTGGACATGAACCGAGTCTGTTGCCGGAGGGCAACTGGGAACTGGTGTGGAACGATGAATTTGACGGAACCGAACTGGATCGGACAAAATGGGATTACCGTCTTTCCATGATGGGGAAACGGCATCCGGCGTGGACCGATCAGGGGGTTCATCTGGATGGAAACAGCAACGCCGTTTTTTCCATTCTTCTGGAAAATGGGATCCCTGTGAGTTCTCAACTCCAGACCGGATACAATTTTATGGATGAACCGACTGTTCCCACAAAATTCGGGCGCGACGCGCTGCAATGGAACATCGGTAAACTGAAACAGAATCTTTACACACACACCTACGGATATTATGAATGCCGCTGCCGTCTTCAGCAGAATCCGGAGGGATGGTGGAGCGCGTTCTGGATCCAATCCCCCATCATCGGAGCATCCCTTGACCCGGCAGAAAGCGGGACGGAACTGGATGTGATGGAATGTTTCCATGCCGGTGAAGTGGCTGCACACAACGCCTTTACCGGCGGTTACGGGCTTGACAGCAAACGGGCAAAAGTGGGCGGTATGACCGGATTGGACACGGAAGAATTCCACCGATTCGGGATGTTGTGGGATGAAACCGGCTATACATTCTATGTGGACGGCGTGGAAGACGGGCATATTTCCCAATATATTTCCAAACGGCCGGAATTCATTTTGATTTCCACAGAAGTCAAAGGCTACCGCCACGATGATCACCAGCCGGTCCAGGCTGCGTATGATATTGTGGGAAAAGATACATTCCTCGTGGACTATGTCCGCGTATTTGACAGAAAAAACTGAAAGAAAGGTCATTGCCATGTTGAAAGGAATCCCCCCCATTATTTCTCCCGAACTCCTGAAGATCCTCGCTGAAATGGGACACGGCGATGAAATCGTGATCTCCGACGCGCATTTTCCCGCACACTCCATCTGCGATAAAGTCGTCCATGCCGACGCAGTCGGCTCCACCACACTGGTGGAGGCGATCCTGCACCTGATGGAACTGGATCAATATGTGGATGATCCTGTGATCATGATGGAGCCTGTGCCGGGCGATTCTCTGGATCCGGATTTTATGGCGGATTGCCGGAAAGTCCTCGGAAAAGATGCAGACCGCATCGGTTTTGTGGAACGCTTCGCATTTTACGAACGCGCCAAAAAAGCATACGCGGTGGTGGTCAGCGGCGAAGGCAGAAAATACGGAAACATCATCATCAAAAAAGGTGTGACGCTTTCCGGATTCTGATTCGTTTTTTTGCGGCTCACGGATCCATTTCAGCAATACAGAAATATGCAAGGAGAATAACGCGATGGTAAACAGAATGCGCTTTTTCAATGTGGTGATACTTCTTTTTTCATGTCTGCTTTCGATGACAGCCTGCCGCACGGTGGAAAAGAACATGCCGGAAAAAGTGCGGAATGTGAATCTGAACGGATTTTCCATTGTCATAGCAGACCGTGCCGCATTGCCGGAAGTGACAGCCGCGCAGGAGTTGCAGAAGGTGCTGAAACGGGAGATCGTCACCATGTCCGCACTGCCGCAGAAAAATGCCATCATCATCGGGGATACAGAATCGGCACTTGTCAAACCGCTGTTGAAGAAATTGGATCTGAAGAAGAGCGGGGACGATGTGATCGTGCAGGCAATGATCGGAGGCAATCTGATCCTGACGGGCAGTTCACCCCGTGCCGCGTTATATTCGGTATATGATTTCATGCAGCACCAGATGGGTGTCCGCTGGGCATTTGACGGCGAGAACGGGACATTTTATACGAAAAATCATTTTTCCGTTCCGGAAAATTTCTACCGGAAACATCAGGCGGGATTCCGTTTCCGCAATATGGGCTACACACAAAAGAACAGTGACGAAAGCAAATTTTTCAATGCCCGCAATTTTGCCCACGAGGGGGATTTCCGTTTCGGCGGAGAGCGTTACTACGGCGGTGAAACGATCCAGCCGTACCGCTCCGATTTCAAGGATCACCCGGAATATTTTGCTGTGCGTGACGGTGTGCGTTATCTGCCGCCGCCCACCGGTTGGAGCTGGGTGATCAACGGCTGCTGGTCCAATCAGGGATTCACCGATCTGTGTTTGAAACGGATCAGAGAAGGGATCCGCCGACATCATGCGAATCATATTTCCTTGCATCCGGCGGACAGCTCGCGGCGGTGTGAATGTGAAAAATGTGTTGCGTTGATCGATCCGGACGCGTCTTCCCGCTGGTACCGCTACAATGCGCAGATGTTACGGGAATTGAAAAAAGATTTTCCCGATCTGCGTTACTCGGTGCTGGCATATCAGGAATATCTGGATGTCCCGGCGATTGATGTGGAGGAAGTGGAATTTGTGGAATACTGCCAGTACACGCGCTGTTTCATCCACAAGATCGGGGATCCGCGCTGTGCCACCAATGAACAGGATTTTGCACGGCTGGCGCGTTGGGAAAAAGAAAAAAAAGTTCCGCTGGGAATCTGGGATTATACTTATGATGTATTTTCACGGGGATTCAATATCCCTGTTTACCGGTTCTTTGCGGATGAGATCAAAAATTTTCACAGCAGAAATTTTGTGAAACTTTTTATTGAAGGCGGACCGTGTATCCGTTTCAGCCGCAGTGCCAGTTATGTGGCACTCCAGCTGATGTGGGATCCGGCACGGGATCCGGAAGAAGTCATGCAGGAATATTGCAAAGCGGTGTACGGGCCTGCGTGGAAGATGATGTATGCGTATCATATTGCCTGCGCGGAAAACTGGGACAATATGAATGCCCACCTTTCCCAATGTTTCAACAATCCCGGCGGGACGGCGAAACTTTATCTGACACCGGCATTGATCGCTCTTGCGGAAAAAACATTTGCCGACAGTATCAGCGCAGTGACCCGCTCCCGGCTCAAAGAAGAAGTGAAGTCGAAACATCTTGCCGCCATCATTTTTGAAAAAGAAACCTTCCAAACCTGGTACGATCTTCATAAAAAGATGAAACAGGAAACCATGCTTCTGACGGCATATCAGGATCATTTTTCCGATCTTGCGAAACATGAGGGGATCGCCATGAAGGGTGCGGAAAAAGCCCGGAACAGACCGGAGATCCGCCTTGCCGCGGGGTGGAACGAAAATGCTATCCTTCTCCGTGTATCCGTGAAAGATCCCGCCGCAAAAGCTCTTGAGTTCAAGCTCAATAAAGATGGAAAAATGGCGTATGGTGCAGAATCAGTGGAGATCTTTCTTCAGGCACCCGGTCAGGCGGCATACTATCATTTTGCAGCCGGAAGGAACGGGGATTTTTACGACGGCGAAGGAATGAACGGAAAATGGGACGGTGATTGGAGTTACCGGGTGATTTCGGCGAAAGATGATCCCGCAAACTGTGTTTTTGAGATCACAATCCCCTTCCGCAATTTCAAGGTATCAGGTCCCGGACCGGAACCGTGGAAGATCATGGTGATCCGCAACGGTTCACCGGCAGCACAGGGTCTGCCCGCGCCCCGGCATCACGATATCGGCGCGGGGGCGGAATTGACATTTTCCAACGGGAAACGCCCGGAATAAAAGCTGAAAGTTCAGTCGATCAGGCTGCTGTTCAGGATCTCGTTGGCAAAAACCAGTGACACGGGAGCATTGGTCCAGCCGCTGTAAATGCTGCCTGCCCCGCCTTCGTAGGAATCACCGCCGCCCCAGGTGCCGGTTCTGATATCGAACATTCCGCGCCAGCAGCCATTGAACTGGCGTTCTTCCGAAGTATCCTGGATATCGGCAAAAAGTTTGAGCATCTGTTCCAATTTTTCCCGGTACACTTTTCCGGTATCGCCATCTGTCAGACGCACAAGGTTCTGCAATCCGATGAGGATCCAGTTCGCCGTATAGATGGTATCCACCAGATGCGGTCCTTTGGGTGCTTCATAGTGTTCGGCAGGCACATTGCCGGTTTCCGGATCGGCTTTGGCAAGGATCCGGTCTTCAAAATTCATGGCAAGTTTCAGATAGAATGAATCGGCGGTGGCTTTATATGCGGCAGTGGCACCGATCACGGCGTATGCCAGTTCGCTCACATTCAAGATATCATCTCCGGCAGAAGCCAGATATTCATGGTACATACGGATCGTGGTCTGATATTCTCCGGTGGTATCCAATCCGGCTTTGCACGCCAGCGAAAGAGCAAAACAGCAAAGGCTGCCCCAATGAGGAAGCAGCGGTCTGCCGAACCAGATATCCAGCGGGTCGGACATATCTTTCAATTCCTTTCCGATGGACGCCTCAAACGCCCGTTTGAAACCGGTGTGCAGTTCCAGTGCCAGCCGCTCTGTCCAATGGGTCAATTCATACCGTTCAATGAGTTCAGGATAGCGTTTCGCGATCAGGAGCGGGATCGCCAGAGTCCAGGAATTATCATCCAGCCAGAGGGTTCTGCGCCAATGGGTGTGGGACCAGTTCCAGACACCGGTCATTTCTTTTGCCACACCGGGCGTTTCCCCCCGGTTCATCAATCCGCTGCGGAAATACAAAAAATCCAGCAGATTGACGGCGATCGCGCGTTTTTCCGCATCCTGTCCGTCGATATCGGAGGCGAGCAGAAAGAGATACGCCAGCTGCATATTGCAATCGGCACGGCGGGATTCGATCACACTCCAGGAATCATATTCGGTGAAGGAATTGAAAGAATGGAACACTTTTTTACGCAATTCGGGATCGCCGCAGACATAGATGCGTTCAGCGACACCCCAGAATCCGTTGTCCGGCACCATGACGGATGACTTGCGGAACCAGTTCAGATTTTTAGCAAGAACCTCTTTGAGTTGTGTTTTTTCCATAATGATCAAAATACCTTCTGTGATATGATTTCCTGATTTTGTTTGTTCGCATCATTTTCTGAATATAGCATCCGTTTCCTGAAATACAAACGGGTTGTAATATTTATTATAAAAAAAGAAAATCCTGCTTGATTTTTCGGCTTTTGGATGCAAATTACGGATGTATGGTATTTTTATAAAACGGAAACAGACAGATCACGATCATGAAAATTCTGACGGAACAGAGAAAAAGAAAGATCAAAAAAGCAGTTCTCCGGCTGGGTATCGCCGCCGGAATCATCGTGCTGCTGTATCTTTTTCTGACCAGCTCCTTTATGATCTGCCACTGTTATCTGCCGATCGTTTCCAGATATCTGGATGCAGACATCTCCGCCCGATCCGTCCGCTTTTATCTTTTCCGGGAACAGAATATCAAGGTAAAAGATCTGGAAATACGGCTGCAGGATCATCTGTCTTGCAAAATGGTGCGGTTCCGTGCGTCAGTAGATCTCCGCAAACTCTTTACCGGGTTGATCAAACTTGACCGGGTGGAGGCGGAAAAATCGGAATTGATCCTCCGCGATTTTCCCGATTCCGGCAAGAAAAAATGGACAAATAATCTGACGCAGGCGCGTCTTCAAATCGATAAAGCAGATGTCAAAGGCTTCACTGTCCGGCACGTTCCGAAAAATTCCGATCTGTTCTGGCGGGTCCATTTTGACCGGATCCTCTGCAATGATCTGATCTCTGCATCCGATGGAAAGATCCTTTTCAGTTCCCATCTTGCCTGGAACCTGCCGGATACATCCGTGCTGGATTTTCCTCTGACCGGCATGATCACCTACGAACTCTCCGAGCAGATTTTTCCCACAAAATTTGCCTGTACGGTAGATTCAGCTGCTCCGGTCGGCAGTATGCTGAAACAGGATCTAAAAGATCTGAGTCTGCATGCCGAATTCTCCGGCAGATTCGATGATGACCTGGATCTTTTTTATCTGGATTCCTTCCATGCGGAACAGCGTTTCCGGAACAATGCACCCATGCAGCTTGCGGCAAGTGGTTCATTCGGAACGGCGGAAGGAAACGGGTCGTTCCATATCCAGCTGACAGCAAAAGACAGCGATCTGCCCCTGCTCCGGATGCTCTGCGCACAGAAATTAAATCCGGAAGGTGTCAATTTTGATCTGAACGCAAAACTGACCTTCAACGGATCGGATATTTCCTGCAATGCAAAATTGAGCGGAACAGCAGATAAAATACAGACCAAAAACAGCTCTGTACTGAAAGATCTGGATTATCATGCGGCTCTGAATCTGGATTTTCAGGGACAGAAAAATAAATTGGATTTCCGTGCGCTGAATGCAAAGATCACTTGCGGAAAAGAAAAAGCGGTTCGACTGCTGGATCTGCAAACAGCGGGACTGTTTTCTCTGAAAAAAAACAACAATAAAACATGGGATATTGATGCGGAAGATGCCCGTTTCAATGCACAGATCTCCGGTTTCCCTCTCAATATCCTCAATCCTTTTATCCCGCTCAAAATCAAATCAGGAACACTGGACGGGGAATATGTGCTGGAGGCGGATAATACCCGGAACAGAATGGATGGAAAAATCAACGCACAAGTGCGGGATCTGACAATACAGCATAAAAATTTTTCTGTCACTGTCCCCGCGCAATTCCGCTTTTCTTCCGGCTTGCAAACCGATGGGCTGACCCGCCTTTCCACCGTCGCACTCCGTGATCTGAAAATAGAAATGTTTTCCGGCAGTAAACGGCACAGTCTGCTGGAACTTTCCGGACAATACCGATTGACAAAAAACACAGCCGATCTCAAAGGAAAATTCCAAATCTCACCGGTCTTTCTGCTGAAAAAATGCAAATTCCCCTTTGCAGAAAAATTGAAAGAAAATATGAAGATGGATGCCGCCGATGAACTGTGGACCGGCGAAACAAAGATCCGCGCCGATTTGAACCGCAACACCATATCCATGCAGGGCAGATCCCATATCCCCACAGATATTTTCCCGGATATCAAACTCGCCGATAAAAATATCAGCGTAAATTTCAATACGGATCTGGAAATCGGCGGGGAAAACTTTACCGCGCGGATCAAAACGCTGACTCTGAATGTGCCGAACCGGATCGGAGCCAAACTTTCCGGTAGTGTGCAGCTGCCGGATTTTGTGGCAGATCTGGATTTGAAAACAGAAAAAATGACAGCACAGACTTTCCGCGAGTTGCACGATCTTTTCGATTACCGCACAACATTCCATACGCGGCTTCTGGAAAATCTGGAATATGAAACGCTCTCAAGTGCAATGAAGATCCGCTGGGATAAACAGAACCGTTTTCTTTATGTGGATGATGCACATGCCACATTCCATTTCGGAAAAGACCGCAGCGGTTCCGTATCGCTGGACTATCCATTGATCGTGGATCTGAACTCCGGAAAAATGGCATCCACTGACCTGAAAATCACCATGCAGGATCTGCCGTTCCGTGTGGCAAATTATTTCATCGGGAAAAATTCACATCATAAAGTGGCAGATGCGCCTGTCAACGGAACTCTGGTGCTGACCATTGAAGATGATACGCCGGATGTGCCGGTAAAAGGCGATTTCACCGTGGGGCGCGTCAAATTCAATATCGGAAAACTGGATTTTGATTTCGGCAGGACGCACATCCGGGGAAACGGTATCTTCCGGAACAATTTCAGCGCACTGCATTATCAGGATGTGCAGATCACGGTCAACAGGATCGGCGATCCGCACAATGCCCGCGGGATGAATGTGGCAATGCACGGAAAAATGCTCTTTGCCGCGCCTTTCGATGCTGAACATTTTTTCAGCTTTCAGGGATTGGATGAACATATTTTCACGCACATGCTCCCCGGAGTCACCAGCCGGTTGAAAATAAAAAAAATGAATTCCGATGGATCGCTGGTCCTGCGGATCGCAGACCATGCAGACCGTGTTTCCATGCGCTGTGAACAGAATATCCGCAATGCGGGGCTGCCGTATGGATTCGTGCATGGCAAGCTCTTTTTTGATATGCTGCTGTTGGATAAAAAAATTCCGGAAATTGAATTGAAAAATGCAAATTTTACGCTCTTTTCGGAAGATGAAAAGAAAATCTTTGATCTCTCCCTTGCCGGAAAATGGCAGAAGATCGAAGGGCAGCATCAGACAAAATGCAAAGTCGATTCCGGTGTGGCAGACTGGAAGGCGATCCGTCATCTTTTTGTGAAACAGGATCCGGAAAAGAAAGAGAAAAAAGAAGACCTTTCCACCCGAACAAAAAATACCGCAAAAAAATCAGATGAATGGATCAAAGAAGAACCGGGCAGGATCAATTTTTCCGGATTTTCCACAGAAATGGATGTGGATTTGAAAAACTGGACCTACGGCGATATCACGCTCAAAGCAAATGGCAGCCTTACCGCGCAGAAGAATCAACTCCGGACCAAAGATTTTCAGGTCACATTCAATCAGGATGCACCCTTCAAAATCAATGCCTCTGCCGATGTGGGATGTGATGACGGCTGGGAACTGGGATGTGATTTCAAAATCAAGGGGCTGGATATCGCACCCTTTGCAATGGAGTTGATCAAGGATGAAGAAAAACGGAAAAAATTCTCCGGTCATGTCAACAATCTGATGTTCCGCGGAAAAACAAAAGGGATCACGCAACAGAATCTGGAAAAGAATCTGGATATGGCGTTTTTTGCGGAATTCGATCATTTTTCGTTCCCTATGATCAAGGAGGAAAAAGCCGGTTCACTGAAACTTTTGATGCTGCCGCTGACACTTCTGCCACAGTTGGTGGATAATTTGCCGGATCCGCTGGCACGGCCGGTACAGAAATTCATCAGCGGCGACCTGTGGATGGCGTTGTCCGGCACGAAAAATCTGGAGATTTCCAAAGCGCAGGTTTATTTGCGGTCTGCGCAGGAAAGCCCCCGCACCGATCTGGTGTTTCAGAAATGTCTTTTCGCAGGAAATTCCTACGGCTTCACCACAAGAAAAATGGTCATCAATCCCTTCTCGAAAAAGATCGATGTGGAATCCTCGCTGGCTCTTTCCGCACTCAAATATCCTCTTCAGATCTCCGGAAGTATCGATGAACCCCAGCTGGATCACAAGGTGCTGAAAACGCTTTCGGAATCCTTCCTTTCCGTATTCTCTTCTGAACAAAGTGAACTGTGGGATTTCATCCCCCCGCCGGAAATATGACAACTGAAAAGAACAACCGAAAAATTTGTTTTTTCTCCGGCGACATCACCCGGTGCGGCGGTACGGAGAAAATTTCCATTCTCCTTGCCAATGCGCTGGCGGCGGAACCGGAAACGGAGGTGTGCTTTCTCTCCTGGTATGAAAAAGCGGCGGATCCGTATTTTGAAATGGATCCGCGCGTAAAAAGATACCGTCTTTTCCATTTTAATTTACCCTTCCGTTTCTTCTATGGTTTTGCGGAAAAAAAATTAAAATCTTTTTTGCAGAAAAACGGTATCACTCATCTCATTGATATCGATACGATCCTGACCAATGTTTCCGCTCCGGCTGTGGCTGGAACAGGCTGTAAACTCATTGCGTGGGAGCATTTTCATTATCACGAAAATCTGGGTTGCAAACTCCGGGATCGCGGACGGAAAAAAGCGAAAAAATATGCAGACGCGATCGTTGTATTGACAGACGACGATCAGAAACAATATCTGGAAACACCCTCCTCCGCACGGATCGTGACGATCCCGAATATGGTTTTGCCTCCTGTGGAAACGGAAAATGCAAATCTTCCGGAAAAGCCTTTTATTTTGAGTGTGGGAAGGCTGTGTTATCAGAAGGGATTTGACCGGATCCCCGCGATCGCGGAAAAGATTTTTGCAGAAAACGATCACTGGAAATGGATCATTGCCGGCGATGGAGAAGACTGTAAAAAATTAAAATCTGAAATCAGCGCAAGAAACCTTTCCAACAAAATTTTTCTCATTGGAAAATGCGATCCCGCACCATTGTTCCGGCACGCAGCATTCACCGTGATGACCTCCCGTTTTGAAGGGTTCCCTCTGGTGCTTCTGGAATCACTGCAGCAGCGTTGTCCTGTGGTCGCTTTTGCCTGCAAAAACGGTCCTGCAGAGATCATCCGTGACGGAGAAAACGGATTCCTCATACCCGATGGCGATTTGGGATCGATGGCAGAAAAGATCCGTATTCTGATGAACGATGATGCGCTCCGGGAGCGTTTTTCTCAAGCCGCACCGGAAAGCATACGCTCATTTTCGCCGGAGATTTTTCTTGAACGCTGGAAAAATCTGTTTGCAGAGCTGGAGAAAAAGCCATGAAGATCCTGATCTATTATCCCGGTCATGTGGGCGATACACTGGCAACGCTTCCCGCGTTCCGGCTGATCAAAAAAAATTTTCCGGACGCAAAATTATTTCTGCTGAATCATTATGAAACGGCGCATCCGCTCCATCTGGAATTATTCCGGAATGATGATCTTTTTTCGGAGATCCATTCGATCGGGTATCCGGACACATTTCTTAAAAAGCTGAATTTTTATTTTTCATTTTTCAAAATCTGCATCCGCCACCGGTATGATAAGATTTTTTCCTTTTCTTTTTCCGGAGATCTGCCGAAAACACTGCTCCTTGCCGCAAAACTTCTGCAATTCAAAAATGTGATCACTTCCCGCTATTCCCCGTGCGATTCCGTGCCGGTTCATCAACTGCATATCGCTCATCTGCTCAAATACGGACTTTCCCCGCAGGAGGGGATCTTTGATTTTCCGCTGACGCAGGAAGAACTTGCCTCCGGTAAAAACACAGCACTGGATCCCATGATCGCTTTCGGGATCGGCGGTAAACAGGAAGTCTGCCGCTGGGGTGTGGAAAAATATATCCGGCTCATTCAAAAAATGAAAGAACGGTTTGAGTTCACACCCGTCTATCTGGGTGGAGGATCCGACCGCGCAGTAGCTGAAACTCTGATCCGCACTTGCGGCGGGATCTTTCTGCAGGACACCGGCTGCAAAACATTGCGCGAAACCATTGCATTGCTCAAACATTGCCGCTGTTATATCGGCAACGATACCGGCAGTGCCCATCTTGCGGCGGCAGCAGGACTGCGCTGTGCGGTTTTCTATTCTGCCCACGATCTGCCTGCAGAAAAATGGCATCCGGTGGGGACGGGACATCTCTTTTTCCGGAAAGAAATTGAATGCGCGGGGTGCCGGGAAAAGATCTGCCCGCTGTATGATAAAGCGCGCTGTCTGGATCTGATCCAGCCGGAAGAAGTCCTGAACAGACTTCTCCCGTGGCTCGGACTTTGAAACTCATTCGTAGCGCAAGGCTTCGATGGGATCCAGCCGCGATGCTTTCCATGCGGGATAAAATCCGAAGATCACCCCCACAAATGTGGAAACGAGGAACGCTCCGCTCATGATCGCGGCATTTGCCATGACGGGCCAGCCCTTGAGATGATGCACCGCCAACGCCGCACCGTGTCCGCCGATGATCCCGATGATCCCGCCGATGGCACACAACAGCATGGATTCCACAAGGAACTGAAAGAGGATATCTCTTGCACGGGCACCCACAGCCATGCGCAGTCCGATCTCCCGCGTCCGTTCCGTCACGGAAACCAGCATGATATTCATGATCCCCACACCGCCCACGATCAGAGAGATCAGAGCCACAGCAAGAAGCAGATTTGCCATTTGAGTCGTCGTTTGAGAAAACATTTCCATGAATGCTGCGGAGTTCCGGATATGGAAATCATCGGCTTTTTCCGGCGGCAATGCGTGTTGAGCGCGCAGCACGGTATGGATCTCCCGTTCCGCATCCGCCACTTTGTCCGGGGATGCGGCACCCACCATGATCTGATCGATCTGCGTGAATTTCGGGATCAGCAATGTATCTGCGGCAAGATTTTCCGCCTGCTCCGGATAAAACGCCACACCTTCCCCGGGATAAACACTGCCCGGTGATGTGGTGGCGGTGCTGGTGGTATTGGTGGCACTGCCCGTTTTCAATCCGGTGATGCGCAGCCGGATGGTAGTCCAGGGTGCGATGACCACATCATCTTCATCCATACCCATCATATTGGCACCTTTTTTCTCCAGTACGCCGATCACGGTGAACGCCACATTTTTGATCCGCACGGTGCAATCCACCGGAGATGCTCCGCCGAAAATTTCTTTGACAATGGTCTGCCCGACCACACAAACACTGGCGCGGGACTCCACTTCATGAGGCGTAAACGCTCTGCCGTCGCTGATTTTCCAATCCCGGATATTGAAATAATCGCAGGATGTACCCACGATCTGACGCGGGGTCCAGTTCTGATTTCCGAACACGAACTGCAAGCCGGAAGAATTCACCACCGGCGCAGCGAATGCCACGCTGGGACAATCCCGGAGGATGGCTTCGCAATCTTCCGGTTTCAGGCTCATGGCTCCGCCCTGTTCCCGTTTTCCGCCGGGGATCCGGGGCGCACCGGGCATCACCACCAGCGTATTGACGCCCATGCTTTCAATATTTTCCTTCATCACGGCATCTGCGCCCTGCCCGATCTCCATCATGGTGATCACGGCACCGATCCCGATAATGATCCCCAGCATGGTCAATAAAGCCCGTGTGGGATTACGGCTCAAAGCCCGGATGGAACCTGTGACCGTTGCAGAAATTTTCATTTTTCACCTCGCTCTTCATTTTCACCGTACACGCCGTGAATGATCTCGCCATCGCGGATCTGAATGATGCGTTTTGCATAATGTGCCACCTCAAACGAGTGAGTCACCAGAATAATGGTGATCCCGCCGGCATTGAGTTCATCAAACATCTTCATCACATCCACACTTGTTTTGGAATCCAGATTGCCCGTGGGTTCATCCGCAAAAAGGATGGGTGGATGATTGATCAGTGCGCGGGCGATCGCCACTCGCTGCTGCTGTCCGCCGGACAACTGATTGGGATGATGGTGCATCCGTCCGGCAAGACCGACCCGTTCCAGCATTTCCTCACCGCGTTTTCTGGCTTCTTTTCCGAAAAGAGAAGAATTGGTGTAGGTCAGCGGCATGATCACATTGTCAAGCGCACTGGTCCGGGGAAGAAGATTGAAACTCTGGAATACGAATCCGATCTTGCGGTTCCGCAGCATGGCGCGTTCATCGTTGGACGCGGAGCCATATTCTTTTCCCTCGAAAAAATATTCGCCGGAAGTGGGGCGGTCCAGACAGCCGAGGATATTCATCAGCGTGCTTTTTCCCGATCCCGAAGCACCGGTCAGAGCCACATATTCGCCCTGTGCGATCTCCAGATTGATCTTTTTCAGCACCGGCACCTGCATATCGCCGATGAAATAAGTCTTGTCAATATTTTTCAATTCGATCTGTTTCATGAGGACACGACTCCTGTTTTATTTTTTTGCAGGCGCAGCACCGGGCTTTTTATTCCGTGCAGGCGGTTTCGCCATGAAGGGATTTTCTCCCTTCGTGCCGCTTGCTTCCGCTTTCTGCACCACATGACTGCCTGTGATCAGCGGCAGATCGGGGGTAAGCTCTTTTTCCGAAGAAACGATTTCCGTATTCATGCCGTCGTTCAATCCGGTGCGGACTTTGACCGGCACAGGTTTTCCGGCATCATTCAGATACCAGATCAGCCGTTCGCCTTTTTCCGTTTCGGGGATCGCGATCCCCTGCGGAGAAAAACGCAGAGCCGCATTGGGGACAGCCACAGCATTTTCCCGTTCGTCCTGAATGAATTTCACATTGGCGGTAAGATAGGGCAGCAGTGTCAGATCGGAATTATCGGTAGCGATCTCCACCACATAAGTGACCACATTCTGGCTCATGGTCGCATTGAGCCGGACTTTCCGGACTTCGCCTTTGAACTCGCGGTTGCGGAAGGCATCCACCGTGAACACCGCTTTCTGTCCGGCATTGATCTGCCCGATATCCGCTTCGTTCACGGATACCCACACTTCCATCTTTTTCAGATCCTTTGCAATGAGAAAAAGACTGGGGGCATTCATGCTGGAATTCACCGTCTGCCCGATATTCACCCGGCGGTCAATGATCACACCATCCACGGGGGATTTGATCACACAGTAACTCAAATTGCGTTCTGCTTTTTCCAGATTGGCATTGGCAGATGCGATCTGAGCCTCCGCCTGCACTTTGGTGGCACGCGCCGTGGCAAGAGAGGCTTTTGCCGACTGGATCGCGGCTTCCGCCAGTGCAACTGCCGCCTGTGCATTGGCATAAGATGCTTCGGCTGTTTCAAATTCACTCTGGGAATTTACTTTTTTCAGCTGTTTCGCCCGTTCCCAATTCAGACCTGCCAATTTGAATTGCGCAGCGGTCTGCTGACGGGAGGCTTCCGCTTCCGCAAGTTTCGCTTCCGCCTGTGTCACATTTGCCAGCGCACTTTTCAGTTGTGCTTTTGCCTGGAGGACCTGCGCTTTTGCCGCATCGTATTCCGCACGGTACAGGGAATCATCGATATTGGCGAGGATCTGCCCCTTCTTCACAATGGAACGGTAGTCGATCTGCCTGCCTTCGGTATCGGTCCCCAAACTGGTGATCATCCCGCCGACCTGCGCGCCCACATTCACCAGTTCTTCCGGCTCCACGGTTCCTGTTGCCGCGATGGTACGCTGCATGGGACCGGTTACCGGTTGCCGGGTGATATATTCCACTTCGACCTTCTTTTCAAACATTCTCTGCGTGATCTTCCATGCGCCGAGCGCGGCTCCGCCAACCACTGCGATCACGATCACTGCTGTTCCGGTTTTCTTCCAGTTCATCATCCACCTCATTATATTTCTCTGTTCATATTGATCTCTGTCTGAAAGCAATAACGATTAGATTATTCAAATTATTTTGCTATCTAATCTAATTTTTCACAAAAAACAGTATTTCCCTGTTGAAAAAAGTGTGTTCTGTCTATATATTACTATATGTTTGAAATACAGAAAAATCAAATGGAATGTCCGGTTCTGCCGGAACATCTGAAAGGAAAAATGAACATGGATGTACTTGTGATCGGTAACGGAGGACGGGAACACGCGATCTGCCGCGGGCTGAAATTGAGTCCGGGGATCGGCAAACTCTATTGTGCGCCCGGGAACCCCGGCACGGCATTGATCGCAGAAAATGTTCCGCTGAAAGTGGAAGATATTGAAGGGCTGGCGGCATTTGCGGAAGAAAAGAAAGTTGGTCTGGTGGTCGTAGGCCCGGAAGTGCCGCTGTGTCTTGGTGTGGCGGATGCGATCCGCGGAAAAAACGTCCCGGTCTTCGGTCCCTCCAAAGCCGGTGCGCGTCTGGAAGGAAGCAAAGATTTTTCCAAACACTTTATGGATAAATACGGGATCCCCACAGCGGCTTACGGCAGTTTTGACAACTGCGAAGACGCCATTGCCTATGTGAAGAAAGAATATGCGGCAGGCAGAGAAGTGGTGGTGAAAGCCGATGGTCTTGCTGCCGGAAAAGGCGTGATCGTGGCACAGAACGAACAGGAAGCACTGGATGCGGTGAAAAGCTGTTTTGACGGAGCTTTCGGTGCTGCCGGTGCGCGGGTGGTCATTGAAGAACTCCTCATCGGGGAAGAAGCATCCATTCTGGCGTTGACCGACGGCAACAGCGTTGTCCCGCTGGTCAGCTCACAGGATCACAAACGCCTGTTGGATAATGACATGGGACCCAACACCGGCGGGATGGGAGCTTATTCCCCCGCACCGGTGGTGACAGATGCCGTTATGGAAGAAGTCCGGCAGAATGTTCTGATCCCCTTCCTGAAAGGTGTCCAAGCGGAAGGGTTCCTGTACCGCGGGATCATCTATGCAGGGATCATGGTCACGGCACAGGGAGCGAAAGTGCTGGAATTCAATGTGCGTTTCGGGGATCCGGAAACGGAAGCGATCCTGCCGCGACTGGAAAGCAGTCTGCTGGATGTGCTGCTGAAAACAGCGGAAGGGCGTCTTTCCGAAGCGGAACTGGTGTGGAGCGCGAAACCTTCTGTCTGTATTGTGATGGCATCCGGCGGCTATCCGGCGGGACCGTTGCAGAAAGGTTATCCCATCACGGGGATCGCGGAAGCGGAAAAGAACGGCTCCATCGTGTTCCATGCGGGAACGGTCTGCGGCGAAGACGGCGTATTGAAAAACTCCGGCGGCAGAACACTGGTGGTTGCCAATGTGGGTGACACGATGGAAGAAGCGGTGGCGAATGCGTATGCGGCAGTGAAAGAGATCAACTGGGAACATGTCCAGTACCGCAGCGACATTGCGAAACGCGCGTTCAACCGTTCCTGACGAAAAAACGGTATTTTTTCCGGAAACCGGCTTGATTTTTGCGGAAAGCTGTACTATTATTACAGAAAGTAAAATCACATATTGAACAGCAGGAGGAATCAAATCATGTTCAAAAAAATCATTTTCTGCGCAGTGTGCGCTGCCGCGATCATGTTGACTGCGGCGTGTTCTTCGGTTCAGGTTGCCACAGATCTCGGGACGCCCATCAGCGATAATCCCGCACTGGTGAGCAAGGGGCACATCAATGTGGACATCTGGGGTATTTACATTTTCGGTATGCCGGTGTTCACGGGCAGTCACCGTCAGGATGGCGGCTGCAGAATGTTCAACGATACCGTCCATGTGAGCAACGCGGTGCAGATGCTCACCAACTATGCACAGGTCAAACTGGACGCTGCGGCAGTGACAGATATCAAGACGGAACGCACGACCTACTGGCTGTGGCCGACCATCTTCTTCTACTACAAGGATGTTCAGGCTTCCGGCAATGCTGTGAAATAAGGTCAGATCCGGGGAGCAGTTCTGCTGCTCCCTTTTTCTTTTTTTTATACGATCATGCTGCTGGATAAAGTCAAAAACAATTTTCTGAAAATGACATCACCGAGAATTTCCGGAGATGTCAGCAGTCACCCGTGTTTTCAGAATGTACCGCCTGTGCTTGCGCGGGCGGAGGCGGCATATATCGCGGCGGTTTTTCTGCTGGATCAGGATCAACTCATCCAAAAAGAGGATGACGAACGCAAAGAGATTTACCGCAAAGCGGAATCTCTGCTGCAGGAAGGCTGCGGTCTGCTGGAGGAAGTTTGCGGCTGCTCTGCGGCGGCAAAATGGGATGTTGATCTGAAACCAGTCATTTCGTTTGTTACACTTCTCCGGCGGAATTTGACACTGCTGGCAACGCTTGCAGAGAGTCAGGCGGCGACAGAAAAAACGGCAAAAGAGCATCCTCAACTTTCCGGAACGCTCCACGATCAGGACTTGTTTTTCAGCGAAACGGAACTGAAAACGCTGCATTTTCTCAAAAGCATCATTTCCGGCAATGAAAGATCTTTTACAAAATTCCGGGATTCTCACAAAAAAATATTTTCCAGAAATGATCTTGCCCGGTATGAACGCGCGCTTTTGAGTTTCACCCGGAGATTCAAAGGGGAGATAGAATGATGAAAGATCAGAAACGGATCGAAGTCGCGGCGGGAGTCATCCGGAAAAACGGAATGACGCTCATCTGCAGCCGTCCGAAAAATACTTCTGCGGGAGGATATTTTGAATTTCCCGGCGGCAAATGCGAACCGGGCGAAACGCCGGAAAGATGTATCATCCGGGAGTTGAAGGAAGAATTGGGGATCGACAGCATCGCTTTTGACCGGATCCATGTGCTGGAACACGATTATCCGGAAAAGAAAGTCCGCGTCCATTTCATCCGCTGTATGATCTGTGACGATTCCCCGTCACCGCAGCCGCTGGATGGACAGGAGATCAAATGGGTCCCCACCGGAGAACTGGAAAGAGAAAATTTCCTGCCTGCTGACCTGCCTCTTGCGCGATCACTGGCAGAATCATACCGTAAAAAAACGTATTGCTTGCAATAAAGTCAGTTGCCGGATCGTTAAATCAATAGAGGATAACAGGAACAGAGTATGGAAAAATGGTCAGAAGCAAGCCGGGATCCGGATTTGATCCGTGCATATCTTGCCGGGGATGCAGGAGCATTTGATCTGCTCTACGGGCGGTATAAACAGCCGCTTTATGGTTATCTTCAGAAATTGACATTGGGTAAAGATGCGGATGTGGACGATCTTTTTCAGAAGACATGGCTGAAAGCCATTCATAATCTGGAACGGTATGAGGACCGGGAAAAATTTTCTGCGTGGCTCATGCGGATCGCGTATCATCAGTTTATTGATGGATACCGGAAAGTGAAACGCCGCGGCGAAGAAGCCTTTGATGACAGTTTGGATGCGGTACTGCCGGCTCCGGATTCAGCGTTGCCGGACAGCCGGATCAGAAACCGGGAGCTGATGGAGGCGATCGAAAGCGCAGTGGCGGAACTCTCGCCGGAAGTGCGGGCGGTTTTCATTATGCGGAATGATGATATTCCCTTCCGGGAGATCGCGGAGATCCAGCAATGTTCCATCAATACCTGTCTGGCAAGGATGCAATATGCGTTGAAAAATTTACGGAAGAGTCTTTCTCTCCGATACAGCGAGGTGGCAAAATGAAAAATGAATGTAAAACGATACAGAACATGATCCTGGAAGGATCCATTTCCGCAGAAGTGACAGACCACATGAAAGAATGTGGAGAATGTCGCGCACTGGCAGAGTCTGCGGCATACTTCAAAGCCAATATGTTCAAGATGGGAACGGAACAGAAAACGGTTCCTGCCGGCGTGGATTCCTTTATCAGAGCGGCGGCGCGTCAAAAACTGAAAAATTCGCAGAACGATAAGAAAACAAAGAATTTGAGAATATTCTTTGAAATCGGAAGTCTTGCAGCACTTTTCGTTTTTGCCATGGTCATTCTCTACCAGCCGGGACAGAATATTTCCGGTCTGCCGGAAGAAATGGCAGCTGCGGCATCAGGACAGAATCAGGCGATGACGGCATCCGTACAGCAGGAAGCGACATCTCTTGAAAGCGAATTGGACCGTCTCCATGCGGCATTGGCGGATATTTCCGACGATCTGAACGATTACAATTTCGGCGATGACTCCGACAATATCGCAGAATTTGCATATCTCTCTCAAATTGAACTGGATTACGCTTTATATCAAACAAATTTCTGAATAACAGCAGGTATGAAAAAATGAAAAAATTTTTATTGCTTCTTCTCCCCGCAGTTTTGAGTGGAATCCCTCTGATCGCCGAAGATCGTCCGCCGCGTCCCCACATGAGAAAACATTCCTTCCGGTTTGAAGAAAAGTTTTTTGCCAATTTCCCGGAAGAAGAACGGCTGCGGCTCAAGGAGTTGGAAGCAAAAGATCCGAAGGAATTCCGGAAAGCGATCCGGGAACATTTCCGGAAAAAAAGAGAACAGGAACGCAAAAAATTTGAAGATTTGCGCAAAAAGTATCTGAATGAAACAGATCCGGAAAAGAAAGCAGCGGCAAAAGAGGAGATCCGCACCAATATTGCCCGCAAGATCGAATGGCACATCAGGATCGCCAAAGGTCAGGTGGAACGGAACGAAAAACACCTGAAAGCACTGCAGGAACGGCAGAAAAAACTCAATGCCCATCTGGAAAAACTGAATAAAGAAAAAGATGCCATCCTCGAAAAAACACTGACGGAAGTATTGGATCCCGCCTATACCCCGCCTGTCCGGAACAAGCCGGATCAAACCCGATAAAAAAACAGCAAAAAATCATCGGCCGGTGTAAGAAACCGGCCTTTTTTATTGTATATACAAATGTATATACGATAATTGTACGCAACAACTTAACCGGATCAGGAAAGGAAAATTCACTTTTTTTCGTAACACAGACTTGAAAATCTTGGAAAATGTGGTATTAGTATGATAAGTATTCCATAGCCCGATGCATGGAAGAGTGCCATATTATTTTTGAACAGGAAAGAATTATGGAAGCAAGCATAGACAAAATGACAAAAGAACGCGCCTTTACGATCAAGGCGATCGTCGCAGGTTTGATCGGTATTTTACTGATCGCCGGCGGAAGTAAATTCAGCCCCACACTGGCGAAACAGACGCTATTGGGACACCAGCTGGGAATCGGGATCTATTTCTATTTCTTTCTGATTTGCCTGATCTGGAATCCCTTCTGGACAAAATTCTTCCCGAAGATGGCTCTCAACATCAAAGAACTTGCGGTGGCGATGGTCATGACTCTGACCGCCGGCGGTTTCGCATGGTACGGCTGGATGAAACAGTTTGTCACGCAGAATATCCTGATCATGGGTAATGGCGGATTCGGCAGTGCCGGTTGGAAAACTTACGGGATCAAACGGTATGTGGAAACAGATCTGCTGCCGAATTCCGGTGAATACTCTGAAGAAGTCGTGGGTAACTTTGTTTCCGGGATCAGCCCTGAAAAAGAATGGGTCAATTTTGAGCAGATCCCCTGGGAAGCATGGGTAAAACCGGTTATCTTCTGGGGCAGTCTGATCGTGATTGTCGCTCTCATGTGTCTTGCTTTGCTTCTTCTGATTCACCGTCAATGGATCAGAAATGAAAAATTGACTTATCCTCTGGCAACTGTTGCCGAAACTCTGTTCAAAAAAGAAGATCCGAAATCCTGTTTTGCGGATATCTTCCGTTCCAAAATGTTCTGGATGGCACTGATCGCCGTGGTCGTGATCCACGGCTGGAACTACGCGGTGGCGTCTGCACCCACCAGCGGATTCAAACCGATCCCCATGTCTTATCCTCTCGGCGGACTTTCCACCACTTTCCCGATCATTGCAAAAGCGGGTTGCGGCGGTATTTTCGGTGCGGTAAAAATCTGCTTCCTGATCATTGGTATTTCCTACTTCCTGGCTCCGGCATTGAGCTTGAGTGTCGGTTTGAACGGCTTTGTTTATCTGCTGTTCGCTGCAGAAATTTATGAAGCTACCGGTCAGGCACCCATCGGACAGGAATTGGAAGTTTTCCGTGCCGGTGCTTATCTGGCTTTTGCAGTTCTGCTCTTTATTCTCGGCAGACGTTACTACGGTTCGATCATGTGGAAAGCGATCTCCTGGAGTAAAGTGGAAGAGGAAGATAAAGCCGGTGTTCTCGGTGCAAGACTGTTCATTCTGACAGCATTGCTCACCGTGCTGATGCTGACCTTCATGGGTATGGACCTGATCCTGGCGTGCGGCACAACATTGATGATCATTATCGTATATCTGGTCTTCACCCGTATCGTCTGCGAAGCCGGTATCCCGATGCTGGTTTCTCCCTTCATGCCGACAACTTTCTTCTCCAAACTTTTCGGCGGTGTTGCCATCGGTCCGGAAAACCTGCTTTCCTCCGGTCAGACAAGCGGTGTGTTCTTCGGCGATATGAAACAGTTGATGATGCCCTATGTGGCGACCGGTATGAAACTGGCAGATGATGCCGGAGTCCGGATCCGCAGGATCGGTGCGATCGTCACCATTTCCATTCTCGTGGCATTCGGCGTGGCTCTGACCATGCACCTCTGGCAGTATTACAGCATGGGTATCACGGATGGCGCCACGAAAACATCTGATTGGCAGATGGGTGTAAATGTCGCAGTTTCCGAAGTCGGCAGACTTCACCGTAACGAGCAGCTCAAAGACCGTGCAGGCAATCCGCCTCCCTCGCAGGAAGCGATCGCCTCCGGCGAACAGATTGCCCGCGACGGCAACATTCTCAGCCGCTGGGCAAGCAGTCTGAAATGCCAGGGTCTTGCGGAAAGACTGGCTTCCATTGAACCGGAAAAAATCAATTTCGTATTTTATTTCATCGGCGGTATCATTGCAGTATTCTTCACCGGCTTCATGCGGACAAGATTCCTGTGGTGGCCGTTCCACGCTGTGATCTTCTGTATCTGGAATACCCAGACAGCCAACTGGATCTGGTTCAGCTTCCTTTTCGGCTGGATGATCCGTTCTCTGATCATCCGTCTGGGCGGTGAAAAGAATTATGTCAAACTGAAACCCATTTTCCTCGGATTGATCTTCGGCGACGTCGTGGCATCCGGTTTGATCCTGCTCAACGGCTTGATCTATTACCTGCTCAATGGAAAAACAATCGAATTTATGTATCAGGTGTAAAACATCATGGAAGACATCGTAATCAAAAAACAACGTCAGATGACGTTACCGGAAACGTTCGACTTCTGTCTCAGCAGTATCCGTCACCGTTTCGTACGTTCGTTGCTCACACTCAGTGTTGTGATCCTGGCAGTGGCATTCTTCATGTTTCTGCAGTGTACCAACATTTTCCGCAACTCTGTGATCGGCGGGGTGGAGCAGCAGATTTTGAAACACCGTAAACCGCTGCGCATGCTGAATATGCTGTATGCAAAGACCTGTACGGAACATGATTTCAACATGATGCTTGTGGAAGCCCGCAAGTTGGCAGGTGAACCGGAGCGTCTCCAGAAAACGCTGGGTCTGAATGCGGATGAAATGAAGCAGCTGATCGATAATGCGTACCTTGAAATGACCTATCTGACGTTCTTTGACGGATTGAAGATCGGGGTCAAGAAGGAACTTTTCATCTGCACGGCGAAGAAACCGGCGGGCAAACTCCCGGATGGTTGGAAATGCCCGGATTGCGGTTTCGGCGAAGATAAATGCGGAAAACTGCTTCTTGCCGGTGACCGTATCGTTTTCCTGACCGATGCGAAAAGATATCAGGACACGTTGGATAAAATGCGGGAACTGGGCGGTATCCAGATTCCGGACGGCAACACAAAATTCAGAAAATTTCTGGACAGCTATAAAGACTACGATATCAAAAGAAAAACTGCCATTTCTATCTGGAACAAACTCCGTGAATCTCTGAAAGTGCCGGGCATGAATCTTTCCGACTCCAAGTCCCTGCGCCGTTATCTTCTTGCCAAAGATGATGACGGAAGAAAAGCATGGCAGGCGCAGCTTGCCGCAGGAAATTATATCCTGACTGACAGTGAGATCGCAGATGTTTTTGCATATCTGAACGGGACAGACAAGATCGAACAGATCCAGGAAGTCCTTTCCAAAGAAGAATACCGCAAGAGATGGCGTCGTGCCTACGGGCAGAACCAGTACAGCAAGATGGATGAAAAGATGTCTGTGCTGGATGCCAGAAAAACAGCGTCCGTGTTCAAAGATGCGGCATATCCCTGTCCGAATCCGAATTGCGCGATCGACAAAGCAAAACTTGCCGGAAAAGTTTTTGAAAAAGAAGTTGACAAATGTCCGGATTGCAGAACTCAGCTGAAAATGATTTCGGAAAATGATCTTCAGCTGGCTGCGGATGAGTTCAGAAACCGTCAGAATCTGCGTGATCTGGAAAAGAATCTTGAAATCGATATTTTGAAAGATGCGGTGGAACTCACACCGGAACAGATTTATCTGATGTGCCTTTCCTTCCTTGTCTGTGTTGTCGGTATCACCAACGCCATGCTCATGAGCATTACGGAACGTTTCCGTGAAATCGCCACGCTGAAATGTCTTGGTGCGACGGACTCTTTCATTTTGATTCAGATCGTTCTTGAAGCATTGATCCAGGGTGTTATCGGTGCTATTGCCGGTTTGATCCTTGGTTTTATTGTTGCCCTGATCGCCACCACATTCAAGGTAGGCATTTGGGTATTCCAGACTTTCAACTGGCCCTCGATCGGTTATGCCGCGCTTTATTCCCTGCTCGCCGGCATTCTGCTTTCTGTGATTTCTTCGTTGTTCCCCTCCACGAAGGCTGCACGGATGGCTCCGATGGAAGCAATGCGGGTAGAATAAATCAGGAAGGATTGAATATATTATGCCTTACGATCCGATCGAATATGCTAAAGGTAAAGAAGTGTTGGTGCGTGTGCATCACATTGAAAAGACCTATCATCGCGGCGCAGAGATCACACATGCGCTCCGGAACATCTCCCTTGAGATCTACCGCGGGGAATACATTTGTATCATGGGTCCCTCCGGATCCGGTAAATCCACACTGTTCAATATGATCGGTGCGTTGGATACGCCGACTGCGGGAAGAATCTTCATTGATGAAGTTGACATGGCGCAGCTGAAAGCCTCCGAACTGGCATTTCTCCGCTGCCGTAAGATCAGTTATGTGTTCCAGCAGTTCAACTTGAATCAGGTGATGACCGCTCTTGAAAATGTGACTCTCCCCATGATTTTTGCGGGTATGAACCCGGAAGATGCCCGTAAGAAAGGGATGCGTCTGTTGGAACGCGTGGGTCTGGAAAAACGCTGGAACCACCGCCCGAAAGAAATGTCCGGCGGTCAGCAGCAGCGTGTTGCCATTGCCCGTTCTCTTGCCAACGATCCCTCGCTGATCCTTTGCGACGAACCCACAGCCAACCTTGACTTTAAGACGGGTAAAGAAGTCCACAATCTTCTTTACGAATTGAATAAAAACGATGGTGTGACCGTTGTTTGCGTCACCCATGACCACAATATGCTGACGGTCAGTGACCGGATGCTCTGGCTCAGTGACGGTCTGATCGACCGGATCGAATTGAGTGCAGAAGTTGACATCCGCCGTGCCCAGATCGCCAGAAAAGACGGACAGGAACTCAAAGTATGATGAAGACACTGAAAAAATTATTACCGTTGGTTCTTTGCTGCGGTGCGCTTTCCCTTTCGGCACAGGAAAAACAAACTGTGCAGCCCGCTCCCGTCGATGCAAAGTCTGTCGTTTACAATGAGGTCATGAGTGAACTGGGATCTTTGAAACACCGTATCCCGGGATCTCCGGAATTCAATCAGGCGGTGGAATCTCTGAAAAAGATCTTCTCCCGGAACGGGATCGAACTCAATGTTCAGCACTATCCCACGCTGGTACCGGAAATCACCAAAAAAGTATTTAATGTTACGATCAAAGATAAAGACGGCAAACTTCAGACGCTGACACCGGAACTCCATCCGGTTGCGCCGAACAACGCCAGTTTGATCTCCACCGGTAAAGATCCGCTGAAAGCCCGTGCGGTTTACATCTCCAAGAAACAGCTTCACGGCGGCGATGGTTATGTGGATTACGGTACGATCGACGATAAGATCGTTCTGTTGGACTGGGGTGAAAATTATTATCCCAAAATCTTCTTTACGGAAGGTGCCAAAGCGATCATTTTCATTGGCGACGATGAAACGACGCAGTGGGAAGTTGCCAAAAATCAGAGTCAGTACAATGTGATGTTCCCGTATTTCTACATGACGCGTGCGGAAGCGCAGAAAGCCGGGCTGCTGGCTGCTCTCCCCATTGACAGCAGTAAAAACAGATGTACGAAATGCGAACATATTTTTGATGTTGCCGCAGTTTGCCCGAAATGTCAGGCGGATGGCAAAGATATCGTCAACGGAGTTACAGTCAGCGATGAAAATCTCCCGGAAGTGGAATTGAGTGTCCATTCCCGCTGGAAACAGATTGAAAACGTCAACCTGTGGGCAGAGATCAAAGCCGATGATCCCAAGGTGATGAAGCGGAATCAGCCGGAAGCCATGATCCTGGGTGCCCGTCTGGACACCTTCGGGGCTGTTCCCGGTTTGGTCTCCGGCGATCGTTCTCTGGCGAACCTTGCGCTGCTTGCCCAGACGGCAGTCAATCTGAATAAGGATAAGTCCGCGCTTGACCGTTCGGTCTTTGTGATCCTCTACGGATCCAGCTTCAATGCGTATGACAGTCTCCGTTTCTTCTATTTCCCGATCATGAACCGCAATGCCAAAACGCCTGCGGTCAGCGAATACAAATCGGGTTTTGAAGAAGAAAAGAAAGACAACGACGCAAAGTTGGCGATTTTGAATTCCCCCTCCCCGATCATTCCCAGCCAGAATGATGTCAGTACAGCAAAGATCATCATGTATGCCGGCTACGGGCTTGCGTCTGTGCTGCTGCTGCTCGGTCTTGCGTTCATCGCCATTGACATCAAGGATCAGAAGCTGACGAAAAGTTCTTACATCGGCGGCGGGATCCTGGTTCCCTCGCTGGCACTGTTTGTGTTCTTCCTCTTCTTCTTTGATGTCACCAGCGGTATTGATCATGATGGTCTTCAGAAAGAAATGGATGTTCTGGAGCAGAAGATTGCCGATCTGAAGGGCGATGCAAGCAAAGCGGACGAATATTATGACACGCTTGCGAAGTATGATGATGTCCGCAGAAAATTCTATGATGGAGTGGAAGACAAAAACCCCGTCACGGGCGAAAAGACATTCCACTATGCTGTGCGTCTGCTGCTCCGCGAAGCAGTCATTAAGGAATATAACGATCTGAACTATCAGATGGCGGAAATCAATACGGACATCCGCCACATTCAGGAAGATCTTGAAAAGGTCGCTGAATCTACAAAAGCTCTCAAGAATGATTTTGCAGCGTTGGACAAGATTTATCTTTCTGCTGATGAAAAAGCGGATCTTTCCGGTAATACGGAAGCGCAGGAACTGGTTGAAAAACTTATTTCCAATGCCGGTTCGGGTGCGGATATTTCTGCCAAAATGAAAGAATATATCACGCTGCTGGATCAGAAACGCGTGATCGAAAAAGATAAAGTCCGCGTTGCCAACATGCGTAAACTGGTGAACGAACGGAAGATCAAGAGTCGTGAAGACCGTGAATTGCTCAACCGTTTTGTCACGATTGTGAAAACCCGTTTGGAAAAACGCCAGAATGAGCTTGACATGAGCATCAACATGGCAGCGGATTGGAACAATGTTGTGGATGCGGCAAAGAATTATGCGATCATGGGATCCTTCTTCTTTGATTTTGCGACAGATGCCGCGCCGTTCACCTTCGCGACCCGTTCCTATGAAGGTGTCCACTACAATGACACCATGAACAGCAGCAATTACAGCAAGTTCCTGGAAACGTTCAGAAAGAAACTGCCTGAACTGTCTGTTCTCCAGAACAGCACTGCGCCTTTCTTTGCCGAAGCGGTCAAGAATGTTTCTGCGGCTGAAAATATTTCTGCCCAGTCTCTGGTCTATCTCCCCCATGCAGCGGCATTGCCTCTGAAGGAAGTGACTCTGACGATGCGGAATATTCCCGTTCAGTTGGACGGGAAGGTTGCCGGAGATGGTGTTGTGACCAACTATGATTATGATGAAATCCCGGGCAAACACCGGTATGAACTGGCAAATTTGATTGCTCCGGTGAGTGAACTGATGATGATGTTTGCCACGAGTCCGGAATTCTCCATGTCCTCCCAGCTTGCCGATCCGAAGATGTTGGACGAACAGATCAACTACTACTATAAGGAAGGCGCGCCGCGTGGTCAGATCTTCTCCAAGTTGTCTGCTGACGGTAAAGAAATCGATGGACCTGCGGCTGACATGATCGCGCTTGTCAAACCCAATGAATACGATCGTATTCCGCCGGTCTGCGGTTTTTCCACGACTGCGATGGCGCAGATCAATCAGATCGGTTTTGTGACTGTTCCGATGCTCTCCCAGAATAAAGGCGGCAGCTGGCATGCCGGTCTGCGCATCATGGGCGGTGCGGTTGGTTTTGATGAATATGGTATGATTGATCACATCAATACCCAGTCCGACTATTTCAAAGTGTTCCGCGCTTACGGCGGATCCCATGTGTACGCTTATGCTCCGTTGACCAGCAACTTCTGCGGCGGCTTGAGTCTGGTGAACGGCTTTACGGATGGTAAATTCAAAAACTTCCGTACCAATGCCCGTGTGGCGACTGCGGACGGTTATGCGTATGCTGACCGCGATATGAAGGCGAAGATCTACTTCTTCAATGAAACATTTATTCTGGGCAGTACGCCGGAAGATCCCATCGGCAAAGGTATTTCCATTCAGCCGGAAGATCTGAAGAATCTGAATGTTTCCCGTATTGCCATTGACAATACGATCACCCTGAATATGGGTCGTATTGATAAATTGCACAGCCGCAATATTTTCAATGATGTGATCGAACTTTATCACGACAAAGCGGAACAGCATCAGGCGGATGCCAAGAAGGCATTGAACGAAGGCAAGATCAACCTTGCGCGCGCTCATGAAGTCTTCGGTCAGACGCTTGCGGTTCAGGCATACCGTCCGCTCCGTGACATGATCAACGACCTGGTTCAGAGCGTTCTGATCCTGTTGATCCTGACGATCCCCTTCGCCTTTGCGCTGGAACGGTTGATCATCGGCTCCACCAACATCTATAAGCAGATGGCATGGGTTCTGATTTTCTTCATCATGACCTTCCTTCTGTTGTACTTCACGCACCCCGCCTTTGCGTTGTCACAGGCACCGATGATCATCTTCATTGCCTTCTTCATCATCGTGATGAGTGTGATTGTGATCTATATCGTGATGAACCGGTTCAAAGCGGAACTTGCAGCATTGCAGGGTATGGATACAGCATCCCACCGTGTCAATACGCAGAACAGCATGCTGCTTGCCGCCATCATTATCGGTGTTTCCAGCATGAGAAACCGTCCGGTCAAAACATTCCTGACGATTCTGACGGTGATCCTGCTGACCTTCACGATCATTTCCTTTGCATCCTTTGAATCCACAGACAGTGTGACAGCGAACTATATGGGTGACGGTTCCGGCGAACCGCGTATTGAGTCCTTCCTGCCGCAGCATGTGGACCTGCTGATGCCGATTTGTCAGGCGACTAAAGATCTGTATGAAGACAATTATCATGTGTTCTACCGTTCTGCGAGTTACAACTCCCCGTTCTACAACTGTTCGACCTATCCGGTTCAGACGAACGTTCTTTACAATCCAAACGCACCGGGAGAAGAAAAGACCAAGCTGCTGGAAGCGGTTGTGGGCTTTGAACTGGCGGAACGTCAGCAGTCTGCCCGTCTGGCAAGATTGATGCCGGAACCGGCGGAAGGTGCGATTCCGGAAGCGAACAAAAAATATCCGGGGATCTATCTTTCCTCCGTGACGGCGGAACAGATGAATCTGAAAGTCGGCGATTGTCTCTATCTGAGAAATATGATCGTCTGTCTCCACGGTACATTTATTCCCTCCGAACTGGAAAGTTTCACCTATCTGGATGGTGGTCTGACAGTACCGCCCAACTTCCAGAAAACGGCTGAAGCGGAAGAAAAAGGACAGTTTGCGATCTTCAACAATGCGTATGTGGATGCCAGTAACTTTATCTGGAGTGACCCGAACCTCTCCGTGCTGACGGATTATGAAACGGCGAACAAGATCAACGGCTTTGTCAATGCTGTGGTCCTGTATCCCCGTGAAGGCAAGAATCCGGACATCAAGAAAGATGCCACGGATATTGCGGAAGTCACTTTCGGTATTGTGTATTCCAACACCTCTGAAGGTGTGAACCGCCACTTCAAGGCACCGAAACTTTCGGTTTCCGGTTTGAGTGACCTGATCGTTCCGCTGCTGCTGGGTGCGTTGATCATTTTGAGTTCGCTCCTCGGCTCCATTGCCGACCGTGAACGCGAGATCTTCACCTTCAGTGCCCTGGGTCTTTCTCCGAAGGATGTGAGTATGCTGTTCTTTGCGGAATCCGGGGTTTACGCGGTGATCGGCGGTTTGGGCGGTTATCTGCTCAGCCAGGTGACCAATGCGGTGTTGACCTTCTGTGCGAAACGCGGTATGCTGGAAGCACCGCAGATGAATTTCTCTTCCATGACTACGGTTTACACGATTCTGATCGTTATGGGAATTGTGTTGCTTTCCACGGTTTACCCGGCGATCAAAGCGGGTCGTGCGGCGAGTCCGGATGTGGCGAGAAAATGGAAGATGCCGCCGCCGGAAGGGGACAATCTGTCCTTCCAATTCCCGTTCACGGTTTCCCGTGTTGACTTTGGTGGTATTCTGGTGTTCATCAGCGAACACTTCGGCAACCACACAGACAGTTCGTTGGGCAGCTTTGCTGCATCGAATATCCAAATTTCTCACGGCAAAACGGAATATACCGACGGCTACATTCTTTCGGTGGATCTGACGCTGGCACCTTTTGACCTGGGTGTGGCGGAAGAACTGAAGATGTACTCTGCGCCCTCCGATATCGAAGGCGTTGACGTGGTCACAGTGAGCATTATCCGCAAGGATGGCTCCAAGGGTGCCTGGCTGCGCGGCAACCGCCGTTTTGTGGACGAAGTCCGTAATCAGTTCCTCCTCTGGCGTTCGTTGCCGGTGGAAACGGTAATGCACTACCGTGAACTTGCGGCAGCAAAATTGAACACAGCAACTGCATCTGATAAAGAAGGAGCGAAAGCGTAAGATGGCACATAAACTTGACAAGGAATTACAGGAATATAAGAACCTGATGGAAGTGCCTTCGCACTTCGATGACGGGTTTACACTGCCGGCGTTTTTCGGTGCGATCTTTATCGCATTGGTCATGATCCCCGGTGCTGTTTATATGCAGTTGATCGCCGGTGTGGGTATCGGCGGTGCGGCTCAGTGGGTGACCGTGATCCTCTTTATTGAATTGGCGAAACGCGCCAATGCCACCTTGAAGAAGGCGGAGATCTTCATTCTGTTCTATATGGCGGGTGCTGTGATCTCCAGCGGCAGTACAGATCTGCTGTTCCGCCAGTTCTTCGTACGAAGCGAAGCGGCTGTATCTTTCGGTCTGCTTGACGGCTTCCCGGAATGGTATGCACCGAAGGGGATCTCTGAACTGCCCAACACCTTTATTCAGAAGGCATGGTTGGCACCGATCCTGCTGATGATCTACGCCAGTATCCTCGGTCGTATTGACACGACTGTCCTCGGTTACGGGCTGTTCCGTCTGACCAGTGACGTGGAAAAACTCCCCTTCCCCATGGCTCCTATGGGGGCGCAGGGGATGATGACGCTGGCGGAAGACTTCTCCGACAACGGAGAAGAAGGCAAGACCTCCTGGCGTTGGCGTTCCTTCGCCATCGGCGGCGCGCTGGGAATGGCATTCGGGTTCCTGTATATGGGTATTCCCACGCTGTCCGGCGCATTCCTTTCTCAAACGATCCAGATTTTCCCGATTCCCTTTATTGACTGGACGCCCCAGACGGCAAAATATCTGCCGGCAGTGGCAACCGGTCTTGCATTTGACCTGGGCAGTTTGATCGTCGGGATGGTACTTCCGTTCTTTGCGATGATCGGCAGTTTTGTTGGTTTGATCATTACGATCGTGCTGAATCCTGTTCTTTTCCACATGCGCCTTCTGCCCACCTGGGATGAACAGCAGAGTACGGTTGAAACGCTCTTCAGCAACAACGTTGACTTCTACTTCAGTTTTGGTATCGGTCTTTCCCTTGCCATTGCGATCGTGGGTGTGATCAGTGTGATCCGCGCCTCCTCCAAGAGTCCGGATGCGACTCCGCAGGAACAGGCGGAACTGGCGATCCCGAAAGAACGCGGAGACATTCCAAACTGGTTGTTCCTCTCCACTTATGTGACGACGACGGTGATTTACACACTGGTCTGCGGCTGGTTGATCGACTGGCACAAGGGTGTGATGATCGTGCTGGTCTTCTTCGGCTTTGTCTATACGCCGCTCATCTCCTATGTGACCGCCCGTCTGGAAGGGCTTGCCGGTCAGGTGGTGGACGTGCCGTACATCCGTGAAATTGCGTTTATTCTTTCCGGCTATCAGGGGCTTGCGGTATGGTTCATGCCGTTCCCGGCGGCTGCGAACTATGGTGCGCAGACGGTGTTTTACAAGACTGCGGAATTGACGGGGACCAGTTTCCGTTCCATCTGGAAAGTGGATGCGTTGCTCTTCCCGATCATTCTTTTGTCCTCCATCGGATTCTCCAGCTTCATCTTCACGCTGGGTGATATTCCCTCTGCGGCGTATCCCTATACCATGGAGATCTGGGAATTCAATGCGAAGAACGCGGCTCTGATCTATTCCTCCACGCTGGGCTACTACTCGCCCTTCAGCGAAGCCTTCCGTATTTCCTACATTGCGGTGGGTCTGGTAACGGGTCTGATCAGTTTCAGTGCCTTTGCATTCTTCAATGCCCCGACCACACTTTGCTACGGTATTGTCCGTGGTTTCAACCAGACCATGCCTCACTCTGTGATCCCGCAGTTCATCGGAGCGTGTCTCGGTCAGTTTGTATTCCGTAAAAAATTCGGTGAAAACTGGAAACGGTATATCATCGTTGTATCCGCAGGTTACTTTGTCGGCAGCGGTCTCATATCCATGTTGTGCGTGGGTGTGGTGTTCCTTTCCAAGTCGTCAAGTTCACTGCCCTACTAACAGGAGCCTGAAAGATCATGGAAGAAAAAGAACCTTTTATTGTTGTCAGAGATGTCTGTAAGATCTTTGGTAAAGGCGATGCTGCCGTCCACGCGTTGAGCGGGATCGATCTTGACATCTACCGTGAAGAATACATCTCCATCATGGGTCCTTCCGGATCCGGGAAATCCACGCTGTTCAATATGATCGGTGCGTTGGACAGACCCTCCGGCGGAGTGATCAAGGTGGGCCCGGTTTCCCTGCCGGAACTTTCTCCGCTGCAGCTGGCATATTTCCGCTGCCGCTACATCGGCTATGTGTTCCAGAGTTACAACCTGATCGGTCACCTTTCCGCACTTGACAATACGGCGATTCCCCAGATCCTGTTGGGTAAATCCCGTAAAGAAGCGGAAAAGCGCGCGACGGAACTTCTGGAATTTGTGGGGCTGCACGGCAGATTGACTCACAAGCCGCTGGAACTTTCCGGCGGTCAGCAGCAGCGTGTTGCCATTGCCCGCGCACTGGCAAACAATCCGACCATTCTTCTGGCGGACGAACCGACTGCGAACCTTGACTTGAAGACCGGTGCCGGTATTATTGAACTTTTCAAGAACCTGACCAAAGAATTCGGTGTGACTGTGATCTCCGCGACCCACGACCACCGTATGCTTGCGGCATCCACGCGTATCGTCTGGATCGATCAGGGCAAGATCGACCACATTGAAAATGTGTCCGACCTTGATATCGATACCGGCTCCATCCGGGACGAACATGGCTGATCCTCATTTTCGCCATCCGCCATTTAAAGTGGCGTTGGAAGGATTTTCCTTCACATTACCCTGCGATTGGGAAATCGCAGGGTATTTGTTGGACTACCCCCAGGAGGAAGGGTTGCTTTCGTTTTCGCGCGAAGGCACGGCTATGGGGCAGTTTTCCTGGCGGAAAGTGAAGGCGGTGCCGGATATTCCCCGTATTATTGAGGAGATCCACCGCCGGCACATGGTCATGGAAGAAACGCCGAAGATGCGTTTCACCCGCCACGGCAGAGTCCAGCTGGCGCATACCCGGAGCGGGGAGCGTTTCTATGCTTCGGTCTTCAATTCCTCCAGAATGTATCTCTGCGAATGGATTTTCCCGAAATACACGAAAGAAAACGCGGAAGCCGTTGTATCCATGCTGGAAAGTTATTCCGACAATGCGCCGGATGAAAAAACGGGCAGACAATTTTACGCGCTTTTCGGCTTGGAATGTTCCGTTCCGAAAGAATATCATTTTGTAAAACTGGAACCGTTTCCGGCATCGGTCTCCATGATCTTTGAAAACCGGAAACATTATACGATCACCGCCCGCCGTTTCGGGATGGCTGATGTATATATGCAGGGAGCGAATGTTGCCAACTTCTATCACCGGTGTCTTTATGCGAGACGCTGGGCGATCAGATCTGTCATGACAGTTTCTCCGGTAAACGGCTGTGACACCTGCGAAATCGAATTCCGTGCGCGCGGAAAATTCGGATTTGACTTTCTGCTGGGGCCGTGGTGGCACGGTTTTGCCTCGGCATTTTACAAACCGTCTGAAAACCGGGTGTATGCGTTTGAACACCTGGCATCGCCGTTCTACAAGGAACGGGAAAAACTCAAAGATATTTTCCAGCCGAAACTGGCGGATCGGGGATAAGCGGCAATGGCAAAGAAAAAAGATAAAAAAAAGAAAGTGCCGCAGATCACTTTTGAGCAGCAGATGCAGTCTGTGGTCCGGATCAACGAAAGTGTGATCCTGGAACAGGAAGGCGATAATTATCTCAAGTTGAAAATCAAATTGAAACTGGGCTGGTTCGCCAAGTTTATGAACATCCTTTACAAGGTGCGAGATTACAGACGGTATCTGCTGACCGATTTCAACAGAACACTTTATCTGCTGATCCGCGAAAAACCGCGTACAGTCCGCGAACTTGTGATATGGCTTGCCGACCGGGAAAAACTTTCATTTCTGGAAGCGCGGTCTTTGATCCTGCAGTTTGCGGCGGTTCAGATCCAGCGCGCGCTGATCGTGGTGGAGGTCCCCCCTCCCCCGGAAGAAGACGAAGACGGGCATCCCATCACGGAAGAAAAATAATTCCCCGTCCGTGGCTGTATTTATTAAATAATTTTCTGTTTTTATGCGGTTGCACGCGGGGGCGTTATTTCTGTTTTTTTACCATCCGGGAAATTATCTTGAATGTTAAATAAATCAGGAATACAGGTATGGATGTGATCCATAAATAGATCCAGCCGAAAAACAACGCAAATGCGCCTTCCGGTCCGCGAAAACCCGTAGGATCCTGCAGATATCGGAGATAGATGACTCCATTGGTCACACACCATGACAAAAGCGAATACAACAGGATCGCGAGGAACCCCCTGCCCCCATGAAGCGGCTGTTTGTTTTTCTCCAGCAATAAACAGGCTGATACAGGGAAAATGAAAAGAAAAAATGCCAGATATGTGTAAAAAAGAATATTCATTCTCAAACCTCCATGAAACGCATGCCTGTCGTCAATATACCATTCTCCGTCGGCATTTACAAATACTGCGGCAAGTTTTCTCAAATTTTTCCAGTCTTGATGCCATGTTGTTGAGAAAGGATCTCTAAAAGCGCATCAATATCTTTTTCCGGAAAAAGCCGGCTGACAAAAACATATTTCCGATCGACAAACAGATATTTTGTTTTCGGCGAATATTCAACCGATTTCATTCCATGGAGAGAAAAACTCTTCACCGGGAGAAAAAATTTATAAAAAGTTAATTTTTCTCCGTCAAAAGAGATCCTGATCGAAATAAAAATAAAATAAAAAAGGCAAGGCAGCAAGAGAGATACTGCGAAGCTGAATAGTGGAAAATGATATGGATTCGCTTGAATATCCGGGCGGGTAGATACAAGGCACGCTATTGTAAAAAGCAGCGTGAGGGCAAAGGGAAATATGCAACAGATGATCAAAGGCTTGTGCATGATTTGCCAATTCGTTTTCAAAATAATTTTCATAATTGCACCACCATTGATTTTTCGTGATAATATACCATCCCCTGCAGGCGTTTACAAGTACGGAAAGAGTTTTGTGATCATAAATCAAAAGTGTTTATTATCTGTCGGCGATATTTCGGCGCAAATACAATATGGTACTTGCAATTCCAACGACTGTGTGATAAACTATCACTGTTTTTGTTTGACATCATTCATGTCTCCTTTTGATGGTTCAGGTGTGCAAAACTGGCAGGTCTTACACACTGTAAATCAAAAGGA
>JAZNXT010000107.1:0-6075 GCA_045594005.1 Victivallales bacterium | reverse complement strand
CCGTTTTTGCCACGGGCGGAATAGATGAGCGGCAATGCGATGAAAAGTCTTCAGTCTTCAGTCGACAGTCTTCAGCCGTTTTTGCCACGGGCGGAATAGATGAGCGGCAATGCGATAAAAAGTCTTCAGTCTTCAGTCTTCAGTCTTCAGCCGTTTTTGCCACGGGCGGAGCGGATGAGCGGCTCCGCCGTTTAAGCCTGGCTTGTCTGACCTGTCTGACCTGTCTGACCTGTCTGACCTGTCTGACCTGTCCGACCTGTCTGACCTGTCTGACCTGTCTGACCTGTCTGACCTGTCTGACCTGTCTGACCTGTCCGCCTTGTCCGTCTTGTCTGACCTGTCCGACCCGCGCTCCGTGACTTACAGTATTTAATATTTTTATCATTACAAAAATGTAAGGAAAATTTGTATTTTTCACAAGTGAAAAAGTGCATTTGAAGCGTTATAGTACCGTAGAAATATTTTTTTTATGTTATAACTTTTTCAGGAGATCGCTGAATGAAAAAATTTGTATTGTTTACCTGTGCGGTGCTGATGTCTGCTGTACCTCTCTGCGCACAGGTCAAGCCGGTATCCCTGCCGGTGGAAAAAGTCGCCTTGATGGAGAATTTTCAAACACGCCGTTATCCGGGGCGGATCGTTTCGATCGCCGATATCACATTTGTAGCCAGAGTCAATGGCGAGATTTTGAAAATGGGATTCAAAAACGGTGATATGGTCACGGCGGGGCAGCTGCTTTTTGAATTGGATTCTGTCAAATACCGTGCCGCTGTAAAAAATGCGGAAGCGAAGATCGCGGAATACAAAGCGCGTATGGCGTATGCGGAAAGCAGTTATCAGCGGAATCTGAAACTTTCTGCGACTCAGGCGGTCAGCAAGGACGCATTGGAAAATTCGTTGAGCGAACGCAATGCCTATCAGGCGGCACTTGCTGCAGCGGAAGCGGATCTGGTGGCGGCGAAAAAAGATCTTGCAAACTGCCGGATCACGGCACCGATCCCCGGAAAGATGGGAACTGCGAATTTTACACAGGGCAACTATGTCACAACTTCTTCCGGGACGCTGGTCACGCTGGTGCAGACCAGTCCCATCCGTGCGCGTTTTTCCATAAGCAACCGCGATTATCTCGGTATGTTCGGCGGTCTGGAAAAGAATATCCGAGCCTACGGCAGTATCGAACTGACGCTTGCCAACGGCAAAAAGTTCATGGAAACGGGCAAGATTGAATATGTGGAAAATACCGCAGATTCTTCTACGGATACGATTCAGGTCTATGCCGTGTTTCAGAACAGAGACTGCATCCTGAACGCCGGTGCGGTGGTGGAGATCGAATTGAAAAATACTGTTGGCGAAAAATTGCCTGCGGTACCTCACACGGCGATCCTGCAGGATGTGAAGGGATCCTATGTGTGGGTGCTGGATGAAAAGAACACTGCTGAAAAACGCTACATCGTCCGCGGCTCAGCCACAGAAGATCACCAACTGGTGGATTCCGGTCTCAAGGGCGGGGAACGGATCGTGAGCGACGGCGTTCACAAGGTCCGGAACGGATCCGTCATCGCACCGCTGACACAGGGAAAGTGACGGGGGCTTGAACGATGCTTTCACACGTATTCATTGATCATCCCCGCCTTGCCATCGTTTTAAGTATTGTGGTCGCGCTGTCCGGCGCGCTCTGTCTTTTCCGTATCCCCGTGGAGGAATATCCGGAGATCGCACCGACCACCATCCGTATTTCCGCCACCTATCGCGGAGCCAGTGCGGAAGTGATCGCACAGACTGTGGCGATCCCGTTGGAAGATGAAGTCAACGCGGTGGAAGATCTGCTTTATTATTCGTCCACCTGCAATAACAGCGGCAGATATTCCTGTTCGGTCACATTCAAGTCCGGTACGGATTCCGACATGGCACTGGTGAACTTGCAGAACTGCGTGAAACGGGCGGAATCCCAGCTCCCTTCAGAAGTCGTCCGCAACAATATTTCTGTAACCAAGCGCAATGATGATATGCTTGCCATGTATTCTTTTTCCACCGACGGGCGCAATCTGAATTTGCAGGAGTTGGGTGACTATGTGGAAAAAAATATCAAAGAAGCCGTGATGCGTCTGGATGGTGTTTCCACTGCGGACATTTGGGCATCCCGGGAATATGCCATGCGTATCTGGCTGAATCCGCTCCGTATGGCGGGACTGGGGATCAGTATTTCCGATGTTTCCAAAGCGGTGGAATCTCAAAACATTCAGGCTGCCGCCGGGACAGTCGGTTCGGAATACAGCAATAAATATCTCTACTACAAATTGAATGTGGACGGGCGGTTGAAGACCCCGGAGGAATTCAATAACATCGTGATCCGGTCCAATCCGGAAAGCGGCGGGACCGTGCTGCTGAAAGATATCGCGCGGGTGGAGATCGGTGCAAAAACCTATTCCTACCGGACGATCTTCAACGGTCAGGAAGCCATCGACCTTGCGATCTATAAATCCCCGGAAGCCAACGCGGTCAAGACCGTGGAACTGGTGAAAGCTGAACTGGATTCCTGGATGCACCGTCTGCCGGAAGGTGTCACCTGCGAAATCGCAAACGATGCCACCGCGTTCACCAAAGTTTTTATGGACGGGATCAAAGAAACGCTGTTGATCGCATTGTTGCTGGTGGTGCTGATCACATTCATCTTTCTTCAGGACTGGCGCGCCACGCTGGTTCCCGCCATTGCCATCCCCATTTCACTGCTGGGAACATTTATTTTCCTGTATGCCTTCGATTATACCATCAATATCCTGACCATGTTCGGTTTGATCCTGGTGATCGGCTCTCTTGTGGATGATGCTATTGTGGTGGTGGAAAACACTCAATCCCTGATGCAGCGGGAAAAACTTCCCGCAAAAGCCGCCGCAAAAAAATGTATGGATCAGATCACCGGAGCGATCATTGCCACAACGCTTGTGACGGTGGCGTGTTATGTGCCGCTGGCATTTTACGGCGGGATGGTGGGGCGGATGTATCTTCAGTTCGCCTTCACCATGTGTATCGCGTTGTGTCTCTCCACATTCGTGGCGATCACTCTTTCGCCGGTGCTGTGTGCATTGATCCTGAAAGAACCGGCGGAGAAAATGCCCTGGTGGGCATATCCCTTCAATCTGGTCATCAACGGAATGAGATTTGTATATCTCCTTCTGGTAAAATTGCTTGTGAAAAGTGCGATCGTGACTGTGATCCTTTTTGCCGCCTCCGTTTACGGTGTATGGTATCTTTATCAGCAGGTGCCGGAAACCTTCCTGCCCGATGAAGATAAAGGCACGATCATGATGAATATTGAACTGCCGCAATCCGCCACTCTCGACCGGACCAATGCAGTGTGCGACCGCGTCTATGCCCGGATCAAAGACATCCCCGGGATCCGCGGGATCATGCTCATTTCCGGCTTTGCTCCTATGAGCGGGACGGGAGAACATTGCGCTCAGGGCGTGATCCGGCTGGAACACTGGGACCAGCGGAAAACTCCGGAAACACAGGTGAGTTACATCATTGAGGAGATTCAGAAACGGACTGCCGATATCCACGAAGCCAAGGTCATGTGCTTCACCACGCCTGCATTGCGCGGATTGGGTCGCTTGGGCGGTGTCGGGTTCCAGCTTTGCTCTATCGGCGATGTGACACCGCCGGAACTGGCGGAACAGGCAGATGATCTGGTACACCGTCTGGACCAGATGAAAGAAACAAAACGCGTGATGAGCGGTTACAATGCCAATACGCCGCAGCTGTATCTTTCCATCGACCGCAGAAAAGCAGAGGCAATGGGATTGACTGCTGAAACGATCTTCAAAGCCCTGCAGAACAATCTTGCCGCATTCTATATCAACGATTTCAATATGAACGGCGGCGCATACGAGGTGATCGTGCAGTCCGAGGCTCCCTACCGGGCGGGGATGCACGATGTGATGAATCTGCAGTTCCCCGGCAAAGAGGGAATGATCCCCATGAGTGCCATCGGCAGCGTGAAACATTCCGTGGGACCACGTGAGATCACCCGGTTCAACAAGATGACCTGCGCCAATATCAATGCCCAGGTGGCAGATGGCGTGGCGTCGCTGGATTTGATCAAGATCATCGAAAAAATGGAACTGCCCGACGGATACCATGTGGAATGGAACAATATGAGTTATCAGGAAAAACAGAACGAAGGTCAGATCGTGCTGCTGATGGGGCTGGCAATGCTTTTCGCATACTTCTTCCTGGTGGCGCAATATGAATCCTGGACCATTCCCGTGCCGGTGATGCTTTCGGTGGCGTTTGCACTCGGCGGCGCACTCTGCGGTTTGAAATATTGTCACCGCTCTATGGATATTTACGCACAGCTCGGTATGGTCATGCTCATCGGGCTTGCCGCAAAAAATGCGATCCTCATGGTGGAATTTTCCAAACAGGAACGGGAAAAAGGTGTGGAGATCCGTCAGGCGGCAATCAATGGCGCAAACCTGCGTTTCCGTGCCGTGATGATGACTGCATGGAGTTTTCTTTTCGGCGTTCTGCCGCTGATGGTCGCAACAGGCGCAGGCGCACAGGCACAGCGATCCATCGGGATCACCACTTTCAGCGGGATGCTGCTGGCAACGCTTGTGGGGATCATCTTCACTCCTGCATTGTATGCGGTGGCACAACGGATGCGGGAATTCTTCAAGCGTCTTTTCCGCTGGAAAAAAACGGTGTGAGTTCCGCTATCGGAAGAAATACAAAACGGAAAGATGCTCTGAATTTATCCGGCACAGTTTTCCGATTTTAATTCGGAGCGTCTTTTTCTGACCAGATATTTGGCAGACACGATTTTTGTTTTGCCGTTTTTATCAGCAATGACCGCTTTGTAGCCGAGTTTTGCTTTCCGTTCCAATTCTTCATCAACAGCTTCCTGAAGACATTGTACGATTTTTCGTGCGTCATCTGTCATATTTCAACCCCTTTCAGTTCCGCATACTCAAAAAGGTTATGAATACTCCGCGGGTATCTGCGGCGGCGATGATATAACATGTAGGCTCATCTTTCATAACTGTCTCCCGAAAAATCGTTTTGCCGTAATATAGCATATCACCTGCGCTTTTGCAAGTGATATGCTGCGGTATCCTTTTTCACAATTCCACTTCAAATGTGATGAAATCCATCGGGGGGACATCGGCGATCCCGCAAACGGTTTTTCCGTTCATGCGGATGGACCATTCGCCGGTCTGTTCGCGGTCTGTGATATTGGCAAGGACAGCCAGACCTTTTTTCCCTTTCCAGTACAGGCTCATTCCCACATCTTTGCTGTTGGTGGAAACGATACCTTCACCGGGTGCGGTATGGTGTTCATATTTGGAGAACTGATCAAGCTGTTTCTTTCTGGCGTGATAGAACTCCGCCACTTCCATACTCTGCGGCGTACTGTCGATACACAGTGTGGCATGATGAAGCAGGGTGACGAGTGCCAATTTCCGGAGATTATCCTTTTCTGCGGGGATCATCACGCAAATGGAGCGGGGAGCGATATTCAGGAAATGCACATGAGGCGTGAACATTTCCGGTTCGATCTCATAATACTCCGATTCTTCCGTCAGCACCATATCTGCCATATTTTCCAGTGCGAAACTGGGGACATTGGTCAGATGCAGATAGAGTCTGCCGTTGTTTCCGATCCTGTTGCGGCTCCATTCCATGAGTTTCAGAAGTTGATCGTTGTCCCAATGGCGTTTGCCGCCATTGTGTGCGGGGTGGATACATTCCAGCCCCATGCACCAGTCGAAATAGAGTCCGTTGAACGCGTGATGATCCAGAGTTTGAGCGATACTTTTTCTGCGGATCTCATACCAATCGCTGCACAGACACATCTGCATTCCGAAGACGCTTTTTCCGAAGACATTGACCATGAATTTTTCACCCGGCACGACCTGATGCGCACATTTTTCAGCATATTCTTCAAATCCTGCCACTTCCGGATGAAATTCTTTCACGGACATATACGGAACCACATCGATGCTGTTTTTTGCGGCATCGGCAATACATTGATCCATCTTTTCCATTTCATCGGCAGAGTAGAGCGTTTAATTA
>JAZNXT010000106.1:0-14273 GCA_045594005.1 Victivallales bacterium | reverse complement strand
GCGAGAGCCGCCCGAGAATCGGGTGCTATGCACCCTGCGCTCTGCAGGAGCGCGGGAACCGTTAGACAATTACAACGCCTCCCGCACGCCTACAGCGTGCATGTGGTGTAATATGCCTTTGAACCTATGGGCAAGCCCATAGGCTATAATCCTGCACGCCTTCAGCGTGCTTATCTCCCTATGCCGGGAATAGAACTTTTCGGAAAAAAAATCACCAACTACCCGAATGAAAAATCACCAACTACCCGAATGAAAATCCCACAACTACCCGAATGAAAAATCCATAACTACCCGAATTGCGCTTGACTTTTTCAAAAAATGTTGTATAATATCAGATGTAACAGAGGTAGAGATAAGGAGTAAAAAAGATGAAAGACTACAAAAACAGAATTGCAGACAGGATCCTTGCCAAAAAACTTGAGGGGAAGGGTGCGGTATTGATCGAGGGGGCGAAATGGTGTGGAAAAACAACGACCGCAGAGCAGATCGCACAGAGCGTTCTTTATATGTCGGATCCGGAAAAGAAGCGGCAATATCTGGAAATGGCGGAAATCAATCCGAAGCAGTTGCTTGCCGGAAAAAATCCACGGTTGCTGGATGAATGGCAGCTTGCGCCGAAGTTATGGGATGCCATCCGTTTTGAAGTGGATCATCGCCATGAATTGGGATTGTTCATCCTGACGGGATCTGCGGTTCCTCCGGAAACGGACGAGATCCATCATTCGGGGACGGGGCGTTTTACCCGATTGAAGATGCGTCCGATGAGTTTATTTGAATCCGGCGAGTCGGAGGGGAGTGTTTCATTGTCATCTCTGTTTCAGAAAAATTACGAAATTTCGGGCGTGAATGGGATTTCATTTGAACAACTTGCCTATTTGGTTTGCCGCGGCGGTTGGCCGCAGGCAACCGCGATGCGTGAAGAAATTGCATTGGAACAGGCGTTTGATTATTGTGATGCAGTGATCAATTACGATATGAGCCGCGTGGATCAGGTTTCAAGAGATCCCGGGCGCGTCCGGCGTTTGATGCGGTCTTATGCGCGGCATCAGGGTGCGCAGGCGGCATACACCATGATCAAAGCGGATATGATTGCCAATGACAATCTTTCTTTTGATGATGATACGCTGTATTCTTATGTGGCAGCGTTGAAAAAAATATTTGTGATAGAGGACATGGAGGCATGGAATCCGAATTTGCGTTCCAAAACAGCGATCCGGACATCCGATACCAGATATTTTGTGGATCCATCCATTGCTGCAGCCGCATTGGGGCTTGGTCCTTCCGATCTTATGAACGATCTGAAGACATTCGGATTGCTTTTTGAAACGATGTGTATCCGTGATTTGCGAGTCTATGCGGATGTTTTGGATGGGCAGGTTTATCATTACAGGGATGCTTCGGGTTTGGAATGTGATGCTGTTGTCCATTTGCGCAATGGTTCATACGGTCTGATCGAAATTAAACTCGGCGGTGAAAAATTGATTGAAGAAGGAGTGAATACTCTCAATAAACTGGAAGCAAAAATCGACACTGCCCGGATGAAAGAACCATCATTCAAGATGGTCCTGACCGGAACCGGAGATTATGCGTATCGCCGGAAAGATGGAATCCTGATTGTTCCTGCCGGATGTTTGCGGGATTGAAAAAATATGCAGAAAATCTGAATCGCAGTTTGCAATCTTTTCATATATATGCTATTTTTCTGAAAATGACGGAAAAATAACACAAGGAGATATGAAATAAAATGATCGTCAATCGTTTTCTGAAGAAGACGGGGGAAGTACCTGCGTTTTCTGCAAATCAGATCCGTGAATCCTTTTGGGGGATCGGCTTTGAAAAATTGGACCGGAATGTTTTTGATCCGGAAAAGGCATACGATAAACTTGCTGCGATCGGTGTGAAATACATCCGTCTGCAATCCGGCTGGATGCGTACAGAATCCGTGAAGGGTGTTTATGATTTCGCGTGGCTGGATGCCATTGTGGATAATTTGATCAAGCGTGGAATGATCCCGTGGATGTGTCTTTGCTACGGCAATCCGTTGTACGGCGGTCAGGCGGAAGTGGTTTACGGCGCAGTGGGCTGTCCGCCCATCAAAACGCAGGAGGAACGGGAGGCATGGCACCGGTATGTGGCGGCGGTCACCGCTCATTTCAAAGGACGCGTCAGCATGTATGAAGTCTGGAATGAACCCGATGGCGAATGGTGCTGGAAACATGGAGTCAACGGCACGGAATACGGTGAATTTCTGAAAGCGACAGCTGCAGCCATCCGGGAAGGTGATCCGGATGCGAAAGTCCTCGGCGGTGCCATGTGCGGTTCCAGCTGGAACTGGCTTGATGCCGCACTGAAGACGGGGGCAGGGGAATGTATGGATTATTTCTCTTATCACGGCTACACCCCTAACGAATTGGGTCAGCCGCAGCGGATCAGAAGTTTGCGTGCGCTTCTACATAAACACGGATTGGATCATGTGCAGCTCATTCAGGGGGAAACCGGTTCGCCCTCCCGGGATGACGGTTACGGCGCGCTGCACAATGGGGCATGGACACAGGAACGGCAGGCAAAAGTGCTGTTGCGTCTGATGTTCCAGCACATGGCACTGGGTGTGAAATTTTCCTCTTATTTCACTACGGTGGATATGATCGAAGCATTGAACGGGACCGTAGGGAACAAGGCGTCTTATCTGGATTACGGATATTTCGGCGTCCTTTCTGCGGACTTTGATGAAGACGGATTCAGCACCGGGGAATATTCTCCGAAGATCTCCTATCGCGCTTTGCAGACTATCGCTGCCATGTTCCGGGAAATGCCGGAAGTGACAAATGATGTGCTGGTGTTTGCCTGTGAACTGGCGGTTTCTCCCCGCACTTTCCGGATGGCGGAAGATCTGGGGAAACAAACCCAGGTGATGTTCCGCCGCGCCGATGGTTCTGCCGCATTTGTCTATTGGCATCCTTCCGATCCGCTGATCAATTCCGTGGATACCGTGATGGATGTGCTGGTGATGGAGGAAGGGGAAATGAGACTGGTGGATCTGATGGACGGCACGATCTATGAATTGAGCGATGAGATGGTGACGGTGAATGAAGACGGGTCCCGCGTCATCAAAGGTTTGCCGCTGCGGGATCATCCGCTGGCACTGGTTTTTGGAAATTTTTTCTGAAACTAACATAACATTATACAAGAAAGGTCGTTATGAAAAAAATCGTATCCTGGATGTTGGTCGCCGCAGCAATGATGATGCCGGCGGTCATGTTCGCAGCAGAAGAAGGCGCGGAAGCGGTAAAGAATCCCTTTGTGGGTACATTCTGGGCATTGGTGCCGCCGGTCGTGGCAATCGTACTGGCATTGATCACCAAAGAGGTGTACTCCTCTCTGTTTGTGGGAATCGCGCTGGGCGGATGTTTTGCCGCCAACTTCAATCCGTTGAAAAGTATGGATGCCGTGGTGAACGACGGGCTGATCGCTGCGGTGAGCGGCACAGCCGGTATTTTCATCTTTCTGGTGATTCTCGGCGTGATGGTGGCACTGATCGCCCGTACCGGAGCCACGGAAGCATTCGGCAGATGGGCAAAAGACCATGTTAAATCCCGCGTGGGCGCACAGTTTGCCACATTTATTCTCGGTGTACTGATCTTCATCGACGACTATTTCAACTGTCTGACTGTGGGCAGTGTGATGCGTCCTGTGACCGATGCCAAACGTATTTCCCGTGCAAAACTGGCATATATCATTGATGCCACTGCGGCTCCGATCTGTATGATCGCTCCCATTTCCAGCTGGGCGGCTGCGGTTTCCCAGTATGCGGATGGCACGGAATATTCCGGATTGGAAATGTTCGTCCGCGCCATTCCCTACAACTTCTATTCCCTGCTGACATTTGTATTTGTCATTTGTATCATCTTTATGAAGATCGATTTCGGACCTATGGCAAAACATGAACGCAATGCCATGGAAAACGGCGATCTTTTCACCAGCGGCGGAGAAGTGGGCGAAGAAATGAAAACGGTGGACAATCCCAAAGGAAAAGTTGCCGATATCCTCGTGCCGATGCTGATCCTGATCGCATTCAGCGTGTTTGCGCTCGTGTATAACGGCGGGATCCTGGACGGCAAAGATTTCATTCAGGCGTTCAGCGATACCGATGCCACCGTGGGGCTGCCCTGGGGTGGTCTGGCTGCTCTGATCCTGACGATCCTTTATCTGGTCTGCCGCAAAGTCATTTCCATGAAAGAAGCCATGAAGTGTGTGCCTGTTGGCTTCAATGCCATGGTTCCCGCCATTCTGATTCTGACTTTTGCCACAGCACTGAAAAATATGACCACTGCGCTGGAAGCCAAGGAATTTATTGCGGAAAATATGAACAATGCCGCTCCCCATCTGGCAAACTTCCTGCCTGCGGTGATCTTTATTGTGGCGTGTCTGCTGGCATTTGCCACCGGTACATCCTGGGGAACGTTCGGGATCCTGATCCCCATTGTGGTGGCTCTGTTCGATCCCGGCAGCCCGCTGCTCTTTATCGGAATGTCCGCGTGTCTTGCCGGTGCGGTGTGCGGCGACCATTGCTCCCCCATTTCCGATACCACGATCATGTCTTCCGCCGGAGCCCGCTGTGAACACGTCAACCATGTGACGACCCAGCTTCCTTATGTGCTTGTGGTTGCTGTGGTATCGTTCATCGGATTCATTCTGGCAGGTTTGATCCAGAACTGGTATATCGTGTTCCCCATTACCGTGGTGATGATCGTGGGAACGCTTGCTTTCTTCAAGATCTTCTCGAAAAAAGATTGCATCTGCGAATGATGATCTGACCGTAACATTTTTACGGAAAAAAATAGAAAACGCCCGTCTTCCGGTTGGAAGATGAGCGTTTTTTTATATCAGCAGGCGTACGGGAAGCGTTGTAATTGTTTTACCTGAACGGCGGAGCCGCTCATCTGCTCAACCCGTGACAAAACCGGCTGAAGACTGAAGACTGCCGACTGAAGACTTTTCATAGCCCTCCGGGTCTTTTTTTAACAATTTTTACCGTGTGGAGAATTCCACCACGGCGCAGGAAAGTCCGTTTCCGGAACGCAGATCGATCACCTTTGTCTGCGGCATATCGGGGGAATGATGCAGAACGGGATGAATGGTCTCTCCGGCTTTTGCCTGTTGTTTGTATTCGATCCGGAACCGGTTGAAGGTGAAATCTTCCGGCAGACGGTCTTCAGCCACTGCAAGATATTCCTGACTTGTCAGGTGTCCATTGGGATCCAGCCGGGATCGTGTTACCGTATAGTCCGGCAGTGTGATCTCTTCCGATCGGGGGATCGGGATCTTTCGCGGCAGGACTTCCATTTCTTCCGGTTCATCGAACTGCACGCCGAGATCTGCGGGATCCACTTTCAATGCTTTCCCTTCGCGGATACTGAAAAAGGCACCCGTGGCATTGGCGATCAGGCAGAGTTCTCCGGATTCATCCCGCATTGTCAGGCGGCGCAATCCATAGATGGAGCGGCAGCCGTAGATTTTTACTGCAGTGGTCACCGTTTCCCGGAATTGCGGCAAACGGAAAATATCCACCTGTATCGAATAGAGAAAAATCAATATTCCATTGGAACGCAGGTAATTGCAAAGATTTACTTCCTGATATTCCTGAAACTGACAGCAATTCATCATCAGTGACATGGCATTGACAAGGCGCAATCTGCCATCCGCTCCGGCATCCACGAATCCGATTTTATGATCAAAGGCATACATAATAAAAACTCTCCTCCTGTGATTTTTTCCGGAAATATAATGCGCTTTCCCTTGAAAATCAAGTAAATTACCTTGATTTTTTTCTTCCGGGATGGTAAATTACGGGAGATTTTCAGAGAAACATTTTCAAATACAGGAGAAAAAAATATGAAAAATTCACAGATCGCCGTTCAGTTGTGGACGCTCCGCAACTTCCTCAAAACGCCCGCCGATGTGGTGGAAACTTTCCGTAAAGTCAGAAAGATCGGATACGAAGCGATCGAACTTGCCGGATTGCCGCCTATGGATGAAGCGGAGATCGTCCGGATCGCCGATGGCGAAGGTTTGACCATCTGTGCCATTCATGCCGACGGTGCAAGTATTGTGAACGAGCCGGAAAAAATGATCGATCACCTGAATAAACTGAACTGCAAATATGTGGGTTATCCCTGGCCTCACGTGATCCCCGGCACCATGCCCGAAGCCATCGCTGCCGCAAAAGCGTTGAACGATGCCGCAGAAAAATATGCCGCCGCCGGGATCGGGATGTGCTACCACAATCACGCTGTGGAATATCAGAAGATCGATGGAAAAATCATGCAGGATCTTTTCTTTGATTATGCACCCGCGCTCCTCGCGGAAATCGATACATACTGGGTCCAGGTCGGCGGATGCGAACCGCTGGAATGGGTGAAAAAAATGTCCGGCAGACTCCCGCTGCTCCATGTGAAAGATTATATGGTCAAAAAAGATTTTTCCACCGGGATGACATGGGTCGGCGGCGGCAATCTCAACTGGGATGGTATCATTGATGCCGCTGAAAAAGGCGGGACCAAATATTTCATCGTGGAAGAAGATGATTGTATCGATATCTGTCCCTTTGAATCCATCACAAACAGTTATAATTTCCTCAAAGGGTTTGTGAAATAAGTAGAGAAGAGTCTTCAGCCGGCTGATTTCAGTCTTCAGTCTTCAGTCTTCAGTCTTCAGTCTTCAGCCGGTTTTGCCACGGCTGGCGAAGTTGAAAAAGCCTTCCCGCTCAACAAAAAAAGCTGTTGCTCACCTTTCTTGAGGTTTTGCAACAGCTTTTTTCTGATTTTTATCTGTTCAGAACAGGAGAGATCAGTAGTTCTTTTCTTCCAGTTCAAAATATGCGCGGGGATGAGCGCAGACCGGGCAGACTTCCGGAGCTTTGGAACCGATATAGACATGGCCGCAGTTGCGACATTCCCAGCGGTTTTCGCCGACGCGTTCCCACACTTCGCCTTTTTCGATATTTTCCACCAGTTTCAGATAGCGTTCTTCGTGGCGTTTTTCGATATCGGCAACCATTGCAAACTGTGCCGACAGAGCCATGAAGCCTTCTTCTTTGGCAATTTCAGAAAAGGAGCGATACATTTCGGTCCATTCTTCGTGTTCACCGGCAGCGGCAGCCTTCAGGTTGTCGAGGGTATCGCCGATCCCGCCGAGAGCTTTGAACCAGAGTTTCGCGTGTTCTTTTTCATTGTTCGCAGTCTTTTCAAAGATGGCAGCGATCTGTTCGTAGCCGTCTTTTTTTGCCTTACTTGCGAAATAGGTGTATTTATTGCGAGCCTGGGATTCTCCGGCAAATGCGTACCAGAGGTTCTGTTCGGTTTTGGAGCCTTTCAATTCAGCCATGATCATTTTCCTTTCTTCGTTATGAATCGTTTTTTTTGAGGATCAGCTACTAAAATAGTTCTGCAAAGCAGAAATTCAAGTATAATCAGATCTTTTTTTACTTTTTTTTCTTGATTTTTCTTCAAAAAAAGCTATGTTTAACAAATGATAACTTTAATATGGAATCAGGAAACGGAAAACAAATGAAATATTCTTACGAACCTCAAGGAGTCTGCTCTTTCCGTATGGATTTTGATATCGACGGAGAGGGGATCGTGACAAATGTGAAGATCACCGGCGGCTGTCCCGGAAACACGCAGGGCGTTGCCCGTTTGGCGGAAGGCAGAAAAGCAGATGAATTGATCTCACTGCTTTCCGGGATCCGCTGCGGAAACAAACCCACAAGCTGTCCGGACCAGCTGGCACGGGCGTTGCTTTCGGCACAAAACAAAAGAGGTGATTTCACAAGTCCTCAAAAGCTTTGAATCGCTTTCGCTTCGATTGCGAACAGCATCTTCATCTTTTTTTGAATAGCTTGAAAAATCACCTCAAAAAATAAACTTTCAACAGGATTCAAACAGGGAAAAATCATGTGCAATCTGGATGAATTGAATGTTCTGATCCGGGATTATTCCGGCAGATTGATCCGTTACGCGGGGCATCTCCTGCAGGATCTTTCGTTGGCACAGGATGTGGTGCAGGATGCGTATATCCGGTATATCCGCCATATCCGCAGTGCCGGTGTGGAAAAACGCGCCATTGACAATCTGCCTGCGTGGATGTTCCGGACTACCCGGAATCTTTGTCTTGACCGATTGAGATCGGCAAAGACGCGCAACGAGATCAGTTTGGAAAACTGCGGCGGAGATGATGGCGTAACTTCTTTTACCGTATTTATTTCGCCTGCGTCGGATGCAGACCGCTCCGACCGGAAAAATGTCTTGAAAAACGCTATGGCGGAAGTATTGACTCCCCGGGAACGGGAAGTGCTGACCTTGAAATTCGAGGAAGAATATTCCTATCGTGAAATCGCAGAGATCACAGGGGTCTCCATCGGGCATGTGGGAGCGATCCTTCATCGCACCATGGAAAAATTGCGGCAGTATTGTGCCGGATCGGAGTGTGCAGAATGAATTGCGGAAAATATAAACAGTGGATCACAGACCGGCTTGCCGGTGAATTGACTCCGGAACAGGATAAACTGCTGACACAGCATCTTCAGAAATGCAGCTCCTGCCGGAAATATGCCGATGAAGCCGGGAAAATGTGGCAGGACACAAAAGCGGTCTTTACTTCCGACGGTGCAAACACAGAAAAGATGACGCAGGACCGCATCGACAATGTCCGCCACGAGTTCAATACCTACATGGATACGGAATCGCCGGATGATTTGCAGTTGATCCGGTTCCGCACACAGCACAAACGCAGATTCATTTTCCATGTTGCTGCCGCCTGCGTGCTGTGCGTGGTGATCGCCGTTGTCGCCTGGTCGGAATTCGGAAACAAAGGCTCCGCACAGAAAACGGTCACAGACGCTGCACCTGCGGAAGTCCTGCCTTCTCCGGCAGCCGCAGTCGCGGAAGATACAGCTGTTGCGGATGCTCCCCCCATTGAAGAAATCTCTGCGGAAAACGAGGACGCAGCTCCGCCTGCGATCACCGCAAATACCGCCGTTTCCTCCGCTGCCGAAGCTCCGCGCATGAGAAGCAAAAGCAAAAGCAAAAGGGCGATCGTTGCGAACAATATTACCGCTGAATCGAAAAAACTTCCCGTTTATGCGTTCGTTCTCCCCGATGAAATGACCGCTCCGGAACAGGAATTGTTTTTCTATGACTGCCGGATCGTAATATCGCCCTTTGTGCCGAATACGCTGGTGGGATGCAGTGTGGTGATCCCCGGAAAAAAACTGAAGGGTGAGATCCGGCAGGAACTTGTCCCCGTGGAAAAATTTGCAGTGAAGCAGGTTCAGATTTCTTCCGGAAACGCTTTGATCTTTGCTTATGCGCCTGTTGCTCAACCGCCGAAGAAAAAGAACAGGATCCGCCTGACTCTGCCGAACGGACGGAAATTGCCGTTCCCGGTTATGGTGTCGAACGGACTGTTGTCTTATGACGAAGCACCCGCGTATTTGCAGCTGGCTTGCCTGATCCATGCGCTGTCGGATGATGTCAGCCGGGATGCGATCCTGAAAGATCCGGAAGCACGCAAAAAGGTATTGACAGCCATTGAGGCTCTTCAGAAACATTATGTCAAAGATCCGGCACGGTTTCCCATCGGGGAAAAAGAGATACTCATGCTGAAGGGACAGTGATCTTATGGCGTCCGGATTTGCATTGCTTCTGCCGGGTGGCGGATCTTCCCGGAGATTCGGTACCGGGAAAAATAAATTGCTGGAAGATCTTGCGGGGATGCCCGTGTTTCTTCACGCGATACGGACACTGGCACCGCTTTTTGATGAAATTCTGATGGCGGTCCCGGAAAAAAGTATGGCTGATTTTGAAATACCGGCAGAAAAATATCTGCCGGAGGTGAAGATCCGTTTTCTGCCGGGCGGGGCGACCCGTGCGGATTCCGTGCAGATCCTTGCCGGAGCGGTGGAACACGCTGAATATATCGCCATCCACGATGCGGCGCGTCCGCTGATCCGGAAAGAGGATGTGGAAAAATGTATGGATGCGTGCCGGAAAAACGGCAGTGCCATGCTTTGCCGGAAAGTCACCGACACTCTGAAAGAAAGTACGGATGGTGTTGTGATCCACCGGACCGTATCCCGGGAATTGCTGTGGGCGGCGGAAACTCCCCAGATGTTCCGGAGGTCGGCGTATCTGGACGCGCTGTCCCGGCGGGATGCCGCGTTCAATTATACGGACGATGCACAAATGATGGAACGCTGTTCTTCTCCGGCGTGCAGGATCGCGATCGTGGAGAGTTCCTATCCCGATCCCAAGATCACCACCACTGCCGATCTGCTGTTATGTGAAGCGTTGCTGAAACTTTAAGTGATCTGTAAAAAAAATCTGTATCATGCCCTTGAAATTTCCCCTTGCCGGTGATATGTTTCTCGGATGACAGAAAATTTGTTTTTTAACTTAACTTTATGAAAGGTTTTTTATCATGTCCAATCAGAAGATCATCGCCGGTTTCGGTGAAGTCATGATGCGTGTCGCGCCCGCCGGAAAATTGCGTTTTGCACAGGTTTTGCCCGGTCAACTGGAAGTTACCTACGGCGGCGGCGAAGCCAATGTGTGTGCCTCCATTGCCATGATGGGCGGGAAATCCCGTTATCTGACGGCTCTGCCGGATAACTTTCTTGCGGCTGCATTTGCCGCACAGCAGCGCGGATTCGGCACGGATGTGGAAAAGATCCGTTATACGAAAGACGGCAGAATGGGTGTGTATTATGCGGAACACGGTGCCGCACAGCGCGGCTCCAATGTGTTGTACGACCGCGCCAATTCCGTGATCTCTCTGCTGAAACCGGAAGATTACGATTTTGATGCCATGCTGGACGGTGTGGCGCACCTTCATGTGACCGGGATCACTCCGGCATTGAGCGAAAATGCCTATCTTTCCACCCTTGCCATTGTGCAGAAGGCATCGGAAAAGGGGATCCGGGTCTCCTGCGACTTGAATTTCCGCAAAAAACTGTGGAAATGGGGCGGCGAAGGCGTCACACCCAAACAGCTTGCGGGCAAGTGCATGAAAGAGATCGTGGCGTATGCGGACATCATCATCGGCAATGAAGAAGATGCGCAGGATGTGTTCGGGATCGCTTCGGAAGGCACCAGCGTGGAGTCCGGCAAGATCAATATCAAAGGCTACGGCGAAGTCGCCCGCAAATTGTGTGCGGCGTTCCCGAAAGCCTCTTTTGTGGCGATCACGCTCCGTGAAAGTTATTCTGCCGACCACAACAACTGGGGCGGAATGCTTTACGATAAAGCCAATGATGCAGAATTTTTTGCACCTCTTGCCGATGGCGTGTATTCTCCCTACGAGATCCGCAATATCGTGGACCGTTTCGGCGGCGGCGATTCCTTCTGCGCAGGGCTGATTTTTGCGCTGAACTCCGACGATATGAATGATCCGGCAACTGCCATCCGCTATGCTGTGGCGGCAAGCTGTCTGAAACATTCCATCAGCGGAGACTACAATTACAGCACGAAAGACGAGATCCTGAATCTGATGAACGGCAATGCCTCCGGTCGTGTGAAACGGTGAGGGGGGATTGATTTTTTTTCAGGACATACGGGACAGCAGGGACCTGTGGGACTTATGGGACACCGCGGGATCTCATAGGATCTATGGGACTTATGGGACTTATGGGACTTATGGGACTTATGGGACTGCGGGATGCTGACATAAGTCCAAAAAGATAAAAAAACTACAACCCCTGAATATTATGGAAAGGAAGATTTTATGATCTGGCATCTTGATTGGTCAGTTGAATTGGTGTGTGTGGTGCGTTTGTTTCTGGCGGGGATCCTGGGCGCATTGATCGGTCTTGAACGGGAATACCGTGCGAAAGAAGCTGGGGTCCGTACCCATTTTCTCGTTGCCATCGGCAGCGCATTGATGATGCTGGTATCCCAATGGGGATTCCAGACTTTTATTGAGATGATGGTTGCTCTTGACAGCGAACTTGATTTGCGGCTGGATCCTTCCCGTGTGGCTGCACAGGTGGCAAGCGGGATCGGGTTCATCGGTGCCGGTACGATCATGATGCAGAAACAGGTGGTGCGCGGTCTGACGACGGCTGCCGGTTTGTGGGCGGTCGCGGGGATCGGTCTTGCTGTCGGCGGCGGGATGTATATTGCGGCGATCGCAGGCACGATCCTGGTATTGCTCGGGCTGGAAGTTTTGAGTGTTCTCACCCGCCGTGTCCGCACCCACAGTACCAAACTGGTGTTTATCACCAACAACAATGAAACGCTGATCCACATTACCGATGAATTGAATAAAAATGATTACAAGATCGTGCGTTTTTCCGTGGATCCGCTGGAAGACGGTCATTTGAAAGTGAATATGCACATCCGCGAACATTCTTACGGTGACGGAGAACGCCCGCTTCTGCAGTTCATCCGGAAATTTGAGGATCTCCGGATCGAAAAGATCGAATGATGAAAAAAGTGGATATCTATACCGACGGCGCCTGCAGCGGAAATCCCGGACGCGGCGGGTTCGGTGCGATCCTGATGTACGGAAAATACCGCAAGGAATGTTCCGGCGGATTTGCCCAGACCACCAATAACCGCATGGAGATCTATGCAGCGATCGTTGCGCTGGAGGCATTGCGTGAACCGTGCGAGGTGACGCTTTTTTCCGATTCCAAATATCTGGTGGATGCAGTAAGCAAACACTGGCTTTCCGCATGGAGCCGCCGCGACTGGAAACGGCAGAACAACGATCCTGTGTTGAATGTGGATCTGTGGCAGAAATTGATGTCACTGCTGGCAACGCATAAAGTTACATTCCGCTGGGTGAAGGGTCACGCGGAAAATGAATTCAACAACCGCTGCGATGAATTGGCACGCAATGCCATCTGCGCCGGCGGAGAACTGCCAGAGGACACAGGTTTTTCCGGATGAAGATTCTTTTTTTTATCCGGAAAAAAATGAAGCACTGTCCTTGATTTTTAAGAGAGATAAGTTACATTAGACTGAAACTGAATGATCACATACAGAGGAGAGAATAACATCATGCCCGTTACCACGATTTTCAAATTGCCTATGAAGACGCGCGATGGCGTCACCCTTTATTCCGATGTCTATTTGCCTTCCGCCACCGGAAAATATCCGCTGATCGTTTTGCGCAGCCCGTACGATCCGGAAGATTCCTGTTTTTCCTCCTATTGTGCAGACTTCTGCAAAGAAGGGATCGGTGTGGTGTGCCAGTCTGTTCGCGGGACGGGCGGTTCGGAAGGGATCATGGATGTGTCCCGGCAGGAATGTGACGACGGGGAAGATTTTTTGAATTGGATCGCACAGCAGGATTTCTGCAACGGTTGTATCTGTACCAACGGGGAATCTTATCCGGGGCATACCCAATGGCAGGTGGCGCGGCACGGACACAGCGTCCTGAAGGGAGTCACACCCCACAATGCGCCGCTGAACCTGTTTACTGTTGCCATGCGTCCGGGTGGTGCGTGGGGATTCGGGCTTGCCTCCATGTGGGCGTTCGGAGTGTATTCCCGCCGAAATCATGTGGAACAGAAGGTCCCCTGGAAAGAAGCCATGTGGCATCTGCCATTGAAAACGATGGACAATGCTCTCGGTTTTGAAGAATGGCCCCTGTGGCGGCAGTGGATGGAACATGTCTGCAACGATGATTTCTGGCGCGGGAAAGGCGATGCCATGCAGGATATTCCCAAAATGACCGCACCCGCATTCATCACCGGCGGCTGGTACGATGCATTTCTGCCTCAAACGCTGGAGGCATTCTCCCGTATGCGGAAAGAAGGTGCCACGGAGCAGGCTCGCAAATTCACCAAATGCGTGATGGAACCGCTGGATCACGATATGCGGACCCACGATATTGATTACGGACCCGATCATCTGGCTGGGATCATTCAGACCCGGAACCGTTTTATGGCGAATATCCTCCGCGATCAGGAACACGATCCGCTGCCGGATTGCGCACCCATCCGGTTCTTTGTCATGGGTTCCAACCGCTGGATGGAAGCCGATGAATGGCCGCTGCCGCAGACAAAATATACCAATCTCTACCTTTGCGGAAATGAACGGGCAAACTCCGTTCTCGGCGGCGGGAAACTTTCTTTTGATGCGCCCGGCGGGATCGAAGAAACATTCCTCTACAATCCGCTGGAACCCGTTCCCACTGTCGGAGGAAACAATCTGGGAAACATTGCCCCCGGTCAGAGATGGCAGACCGATATCGAAAAACGCGCCGATGTA
>JAZNXT010000105.1:0-6342 GCA_045594005.1 Victivallales bacterium | reverse complement strand
TCTATTTTGAACCGCTGACGCTGGAAGATGTGCTGACGATCTACGACAAGGAAAAACCCGAAGGCGTGATCGTGCAGTTCGGCGGTCAGACTCCGCTGAACATTGCACAGGAACTCAAAGACAACGGCGTGAACATCCTCGGTACCCAGCCGGAAGGGATCCGTCTTGCAGAAGACCGGGAATATTTCCGCCGCCGCATGATTGCACTGAACATTCCCCAGCCGGAAAGTGCCACCAGCCGCTCCCTGGATGAAGCCGTGGCGATCGCCCGCAAGATCGGTTATCCGGTGATGGTCCGCCCCTCCTTCGTGCTTGGCGGCCGCGGCATGGAAGTGATCTACGATGAAGCCACACTGAAACGCTATGCGGTGGAATCTCTTCAGGTCAGCCCGGAATACCCCATGCTGATCGACCGGTTCCTGGACAACGCCACCGAATGTGAAGTGGATGCTGTTTCCGACGGCAAAGAAACTTTCGTTGCCTCCATCATGGAACACGTGGAGCTGGCAGGGATTCACTCCGGTGACTCCGCTTGCAGTATTCCGCCGGTCACGCTTTCCGAAAAACATTGCAAAACCATTCAGGAATATACGGAAAATATTGCCCGCGACTTCCAGGTGAACGGGATCATGAATGTGCAGTACGCGATCTGCGATGATCAGGTGTATATCATCGAAGCCAACCCCCGCGCCTCCCGTACAGTTCCGGTGGTCTCCAAAGTCACCGGCGTCCCGCTGGCGCGCGTTGCCACGGAACTGATGCTGGGCAAGACGCTTGCCGACATGAAAGAGCAGGTATCCAAACGCCCGCAGTTCGTGGGTGTGAAGGAAGCGGTGCTGCCCTTCTACATGTTCCCGGAAATCGACCCGCTGCTGGGGCCGGAAATGCGCGCTACCGGGGAAGTCATGGGGATCTCGGACAACTTCGGCAGTGCGTTTTACAAAGCACAGGAAGCCGTAGGCTGTAAACTGCCCACCTCCGGCACTGTTCTCATCACCGTCAGCGAACCGAATCACAAATATCTGCTTCCTATTGCGGAACGTATGAAAAAGATCGGATTCAAAATCGTTGCCACGGAAGGGACCGGCAAGTTCCTGACATCTCACGGGATCGAAAACACCTTCGTCTGCAAATTGAACGAAGGCAGACCCGACATCCGTGACCTGATCAAGAACAACGAGATCCAGATGATCTTCAATACGCCCATTGGCAAAATGAGCAAAATCGATGACAGCTATATCCGCATGATGGCGATCCAGTACCGGATCCCGTACATGACCACCATTGCGGCGGCGAACGCCTCCGCCATCGGGATCGAAGCGGTGTTGAGTCATCCGGAACAGGAGCCGGTATCCCTTCAGGAATACCACAGCCGGCAAAACTGATTTCCGGCAAAAAATGCGTAAAAAGTTCACTGCATATAATTCAAAACGGGTTATATGCAGTGTTTTTTACTGAAAAACGCAAAAAAATCCTGTTTTTTTGTGTTTTTGGATTTGCGTTATCCGCAAAGTGTGTTATAAGTTATATATAGTGATTTGACAGGTCAAAAAAAAATGCCAACACGAAAAGATTGCAGCCAGGAGGCGACTATGAAACTGAAAATTTCAAAGATACGATTTTTCAATATGATTGAAGTATGCCTCGCGCTCGGAGTCATGGCTGTGGGCGTGATCGGGGCTGTGGCGATCCTCCCCAGCGCAATGAAAACTTCTGAAATCGCTTCCAATGACCTGTATATCGCCGATGCAGTGAATATGCTTTTTGCGCAAATCGATCAGGAAGCCGCCCGCATCCAGTTGCAATACGATGAAGACTACCGGAAGATCGGCGAAAAATATGATGCAGAGATCGATGCTGCCGGCGGCGACACAGAAAAACAGCAGGAACTGGCAGAAAAAAAGATCGAAGAACAGAAAAAATTTATGGAAGAAGCGTACAGCGATTTTGAAAATTTCTTTGCGTCTTCATCCCAGCACGGATACGATAATGTATGTACCGGGATCTGGTCGGGCGATACATTCAAACGCGGCACTCTTTTCACCTCAAGCGTAGATGGCGCAAGCGGCGATGCTTCTGAAGTTCAGGTCCGTTTCCAGCCGTTGGGCGGCTCTTATCTGGGGATCGTTTCCCTGTATCATATTCCCGAAGGCAGAACGGTCAATGAGCCGACCTTCCCCAGTGACACATCCTATGTTAACGGATTCAACAGCAGTGTGAAACAGGATGGAGTTCAGCCATTTTTCCGCGCCATGGTCCGGATCTATTCCACACCGATCGCCCACGATCCGGAAAACGGAAGTGAATCCAATAAAAGTGATATGATCCGTGAAATCAAGCGTCAGCCTGCTGAATGGGAAGTGGTGGATTATGAAGTGGACGGCAAGCCGCAGAAAGGTTTGTTCAAACTGCAATCCACGAAAGCGGAAGCGATCAGCATGACGAATCGTGAAGAAGCGCACTGGCGGCGTGTTTATATGGAAATTTCTTATCCGGTGAATGTTCCCATTGCCCGCCGGACAAAGAAAACATTTATCAAAGAATATTATTTGATGGACTGATATGTTGAGGAGAAAGATGATGAAAATGCTGAAAAGAAAGTTGAAAAGATCTTTCACCGTCGTTGAGATGATGGTGGCATTGATCCTTTTTTCCGTTATCATGTTCATTTTGCTGTCGCTGATGACACAATCCCAGAATATCATGCAGCGCGGAGTCAGCAAAGCCAATGCTTTTGAAGATGCCATGCTGGTGTTGAACCGTATCGGCGATGACCTCGCCTGTGCGGATTTTTCGCTGGAAACATCTGAAGCGTATCTGGATACAGATGGCGACATTCAATTTTCCACGCTCAGCGTGCAGGAAAACAAATGCACGATTCTGACCCGCCGTTATGAAGGGACATCGGTCCTGTGTAAAGTGGAATATGAATTGAACGATTGCAAACTGGTGGAAAGGGTTTATAAGTTTGACACCGGGAAAAATGATTTTTATAACACTCCGGCATCTACGGAAACGCTGTTGGATAATGTAGTGGCACTGGATGTGATCGCCGGAGCGAAAAAACATGAAGATCTGGATGAGAGCGGCAATGTGGATCCGAAGGATGCCAAAGCAAAATTTGATACCGTGGAGGATGAACATCACCCGTTTTATGTGACGATCCGTCTGGTGCTGATGGATGATGAAACTCGTAATATCGGGATCAAACAGGCAGAAATCGACAGCAACAACTATCCCACCCCCACGGAGATCCGCGGCAGGATCGGTGCAAAAAAATTCGATGCCCGTCTGCGTGTATTGACAAGAACGGTATCCCTGAACTTGAATGCGTTGGGTTCACCGCAGGGATCGCAGGAATAAGAGGTGCGCACTATGAAAATGAAACAGAGAAAAACAGTAAAGAACAAAAATACGCGCGGCATGGCGTTGCTGTTCACGCTGGGTGTCCTGATGATGGTCCTGGTGGTGGTGATGCTTTACGCTTCCAAAGTCAAAACGGAAGCAAAACTTGCCAGTTCGCAACTGGAAAATCAATCAGCAAAATTGCTGGCGCAATCTCTTTTGCCCCGCGTGATGATCACTTTGAATAAATCCCAGACCGCACAGGATCTGCATATTTATTCCTCCGGAAGTCCCTCACAGTTGGATTTTGACTGGATCTGGAAACTGGAATCACCGGGTCACTTTGAATTTCAGGTGAAACCCACTGATTTTACCGATCTCGGCAACAAAATGGTTCCCTTCCCGAAATATGTGGAAGGGACCGGCAGCGATCCGGAATACGATGAAGAGTCCATGCCGACCTGGCAATATATCCATGATCCCGCCACGGGGAAATATGTGGTGGCGCGCTTTGCGTTCGTGACGGTGCCGCAGACTTTGCGTTTGAACCCGAATGCACTGGCTTCTCATGTGTATTGCCGTCATGTTTCGGATCTGGCGCGTTCCAAAGTTTCTGCGAATTGCAATCTGTGCAAAATGCGTTTGGGCAGTTCTCCCTCCGAACTGTTCTTCCGGGAAGATATGCTTTCTTCTGCGACACGCAAGCTGATCCAACACAGACACAACAAGCCGACTGTGCTGTTCGGAAAATTCAAGGATCAGGACTATTTCTATTGGGGTGATACACAAGGCTTCACCGATGCGTTTCTTGATACAGATGCTTCGGATGAGGATCGCGCAGATTTTGTGGCTGACGCAGAAAAATATCTGACAGTGAATACACAATACTCTCTGGAAACATTCTGGAGTGATATCAATAACGACGGGATCAAAGACAACAGCGAGTTCTACCACCGATTCAATCTCCGCCGCACCGACTGGAATAAAGTGGGTGTTGCCAAAGACGAAGACGGCAGTGCTGTTCCCTCGGGCTGCGATGATAACAACTATATTCTGGCTCCGCCGCGTCCGTATTCCGCATCTCATCTTTCTGAAATCAAAGAAGTTTCCGCAAAAGGAGACAATAATTTCCCCACCGGCGGGATCGCATGGTTGAATAACTGGCAGGACGGCGGCGACTGGGGTAAATACGGCGTGGCGGATGCCGTGGAAAAGACAAAAAAACAGATCGCGGCAAACCTGATCAATTTCTGTTCTCCGGCGAGCCGTCCGGTGGTATCGGATGTGCATCCGAAGGATTGGACAAAAACATCTGCGAAACCGACCTATACCGGCTTGAAGCGGACACTTTATTTGAATGAAGTTTATTTTGAGATCGCGGCAAATGCCAGCGTGGAAGTGGAAAAGACAAGTACGAATCAGGATGGGACATCGGATTACCGTGTCAAAGTGGAATATTTCCTGGATTCCCGTGTTTTTGCAGAACTTGTTGATATGTATTACAATACGCTGGGCATGAAGATTTCAGATGCAAATGATACTCCGGACTTCAGTGCGTATTCCGTGTATATTGACGGTTCCTGCGAGATCAAGTACAATAAGCCTTCAAAAGACGGCAACAATTTAAGTTACAGCTCCACCACCCATACCGCAACATTCAATACCATGGATTTTGTGCGTGTGGAAGATGCCGGAGCTGCGGCGGAAGAATACAAACCGGAAGAAGATAATACCCGCCGGGGATATTATCTCTATTGCAACAAACCGGACAGCGGAGACGGCTTCACAAAAACGGTATTCTCTGAAGAATTCAATTTGGAAAACCGTTCTACCCCGATCACCGAAAATGATGTGCAGAGCAATATCAAACTTACCGACAAGCCTGTGGTCAAAATCAATCGTGTGGTGGTCAGACGCAAAGAAGTCACCACCGGTTTGATGAAAGACAGTCTTTCCGGCGGCGAATCCATGTTCCCCGCCGCCTCTGACCGTGACGGCGAATACGAAAACGTGGATATTTCATTGCTTGATTTCAATTCCGGCAACGAAAGCGTGGGGAATCCCTCTCAAAATCTGTTCAGCGGGGGCAAGGCTCAAACCGTCTGGATGCGCGGTAATTTCCAAATCGACGACCCCCGTCAGAATCTTTTGAAAGAAGACTGGCAGAACGCCAATTCCTCCAAAGATAAATGTTATGCAGCATTGTTTGAAACCATTGATACGGAAAGCGGAACGCTTGATTATGACAAGATCCGGCACTCCCTGCCCTTCACCTATACAACAAAAGCAGCGACCGGCGGAAGCGGTGGTGGAGGCGGGAACAAACCGGGCAGCGGCAAACCGGGCAGCAGCAAACCGGGCAGCGGGGGGTCAAGCGGAGGAGAATCCAGATCTCCCAATGGGGTAAACTTTGACTACAACGGCGAAGGTGATGACCTGCCGAATGTCCGTTACACGAAAAGAGATAATTACAAAAATCCGGAACAGGACTATGAAGAAGCCGAAGATCCCGCCTGGATGTTGAGCAAGGGCAAAGGCGGCAAAATCTCCAAATTGGGCAATGTGGATTACAGCGACCATGTTTCCACAGCGTTCATCCGGCATGCGAATCCTAATTACAACAAAATCGGCGGTACGTTGATCCGTGAGTTTCCCATGATGTCGCCATGGGAACTGGGTGCGATCCACCGCGGCTCGAAATGGCAGACCTTGAATATTGCCCGGTCCCGTCAGTATTACGCGGAACAATCCGGCACGAAACACGGACAGAATTTTGTGGATCCTGACAAGGAACACGGCGGTGCGGAATACAAATACGGAGATGGACCGATTCTGGATCAGATCAAGATGACCAACGACATCAAAGTTCTGGGTAAGATCGACCTTTGTGAACACGCATACGATGATGTAAAAAACTTCACGCTGGGATCATTGTTCCTGGATATGCCGCTGACGGAAGGGAATTATCTGCTTCAGGTCATCAATGCTCAAGGTGAA
>JAZNXT010000104.1:0-9358 GCA_045594005.1 Victivallales bacterium | reverse complement strand
GGCAAACGCGCGGCAGCGCAGTTGAGCCGCCCGAGTAGAGTGCGCTTTGCGCACCCCGGACCCCATCTCCTTTTTCCAAAACTTTTTGTTCGCACAAACTTCATCGCCATAAGCGGCAATGAAGTTTGTGACTCTTTTCATTATAAGTCAAAGCGCAGTAAAGCCGCCACATTGCCAGAGAAAGGTTTGATGCACTCGGGATGCAGCCGGATGATGATGTTGAAGTGATTTTGGAGTCGCCAGAGAAATCGGATTATGGGATGAAGCATTGGAAAAAACACCACGCCGATGATATAAAAAAAGGCGAGTTCGTGAAAAATGCGCTTGAAATGTTGTCAAAAACAGTTTGGGAGCCCTCTGCAGTTATGACAAGTACACACAGCACGTTAGGGAAAAGAATTAGCATTAAATCTCCGGATGGCAAATATATCGCAAATTTTTGGCGCCGGGGGGATAAATGGGTGTACAGTATTCAGGATGCATGGGATCAATCCCAAAAGAAGAAAGAAAATCCACGCACAAAAACAAAACAATAAGACGGCTGCCTCGCCGGGTACGATCCGACACAAATGCCTCACCGGCATCATGCTCTCCATCTTACATCATTAGCAACCGTCCCGACAACATACAACACCCATAATGACTTTTCAACCATCTTTTCAAAAAAACAAGGATTTTTTTCTTGAATTAAAGCGGCAGATCATACTTTGTGCGTTTCTTTGAAAGTGCCGATGACCGGACGGAGCGGAAATCGCCCGCCGTTTGCCGGACACCGTACTGGATGAGATCGACCGGCGCATCAATGCGCTGGCTGAAGAATTTTTGAAGAGGGATCACTGATCCGGAGATTTTCCGGATTTCAGGGCTTGCAGTTCTTGTTCAAGAGCGTCAATGCGCTGCTGTTGTTTCAGCTCCGCCAGCTCTTTTTCCAAAACTTCGACGCGTTGCTGCTGCTGTTGCTGTGGAAGTTTTTGAATTTGCTCTGTTTCTGTCAGAGGGGAGATAAATGCACTGCAGAGCGCAGGGGATACTTACTGTGGCAGAACGGGAATAAATGAGTTCAGAAGAAACTGACTTCCCCCCATTGAAAAAATGGAAAGGAAGTCAGTTTTGGATCAAGGCCGTCAGATAACTTCCGTCAGCTTCGGACTTTCAGCAAAGCCACATCTTCGCTGTTCAAATTCAGGGAAATGGTGTTGTATTCTGCGGGGTATGTTTTTCCGGTAAGGAGATCTTCCGCGCTGACAATATTTTCCTTGAAGGTGATGGCGGTGTTGACCGTTTTCTGTGAATCGTTCAGCACGGTGAGATATTCTTTTCCGAACCGTTCCAATGCGATGGCGGGTGAATCGGCAGCAGCATCGGTGATCGGGTCCCAACCGGCTTCGGCAACCAGTTTGATAAAGGGCAGATAGCGTTTGAATGCGGGTCTGTCCCGTTCATACAAGGCGGGATTTTCAAAGTAATGACCGGTGGCGGCATTGGCACTGAAGAATCCGGGGAACATTCCGAAAACGAGGGAGCGTTTCATATATTTTTCCACGCGTTGTGCGTCAAGGGTATTGAAATCGGAGTTCATCAGGAAGCAATAGGGCTTATCGCCGCAACAGCTTCTGCGGTAACGGAATTCCGCCACGCTCATAGGATGCCACGCGCCCTGAAGCTGCCAATCGGTTTCCGTTCCGCTCACATCCAGCAGAGGCGGTACGAACCACATCACACCGGGTGTGCCGTTCGCCATAAGATATTTGTTTACGGACAACAATTTTTTGCGGATCGCGTTGGTACAGGCAAAGACCACAGAACCTTTCCAGATGCCGGGGATTTTTGTATCGCTGGAGAATGTCAGGGGGAGGGGATTGGCGGAGAAATGTTCTCTGCGGTGTGAAATATCGGCGGTGACATATCCTTCAATGGAATCCAGATATTCGCAATATTTGCCGAAATCGGTCACTTTGTGTTCAAAATCACCTGATCCGGGAGTGGTATCCAGACTCCATACCGCGCCGTTGCACCACGGGCGGTCCATGAAAAGCATGATAGGTTTTCCGTTATCGTCGTACATCACGGATTTTTTCACATCTTCCCGCCAGTCGGCATCGGCCCTGGTGAGCAGGTATTCCCACGCGTTTTCCGGTGTGTGGGGAATCTCTTTTCCCATCCACATCCAATGGGTCATCGGCTCGGTGTAACGGAAGGTGGTGATCCCGTGTGCTTCGTTCCAGTTGGCGATTTCCTGATCCCAATGGATCTCGTGGAATTTGAAATAAAAATCCTCCCAGCCGGGCAGATCCTGGATCCGCAGGAAAGGCATCCAGTTTCCCTGATCGGCGATCCGGGAGTGATAGAACGCGGAAAAAATGGAATAGTACTGTTTCAATGCACCGCGGTAACCGGCATCGGGATCGAACTTGAACTGCACAAACGAAAATTCCGCAACATTTTTTTCGGGTGTGAGCGCGATATCAAAAGCCAGATACAGTTTGTGGAAACAGGAATTGTATGCGACGCGTCCGAAAACGGGGTATTCCGGATCGAAACCGAGGGCATTGCCGTCGGTCACCGCGCAGAACGGTACTTTTGCAGCAAGACCGTTTGCACCCACGTGCCACGGCGCGGCGGAAAAATAATCCCGTTTGACTGTTTCTGTTTCCATCCGGCAGTCGATTTCATTCAACCAGTCTCCGCAGGAATCCATCACAAAATAGAGGGTGAAAACGCGATCGGTCAAGCCGTCGGATGTAAGTTTGACAAAGTGGCGTTTTGCGTTGTTTCCGATTTCTGCATCCGATGTTTCCAGCACGATGCCATCCTTCTGTCCGGAGATGGAAAAACCGTTTTCCGGTGCATTTGTGCAGGGGAATGTATCGAAAAGCGGTGTGTTTTCTTGTGCGTAATCGGCAATGACAAGGTTGCGGAATTGCGCGCTGCCGCTGTAATTGGAAAACAGCAGTTTCACTTTCAGCGACGCAATGGGTTTATCATAGGCAAGGACCATGCTGCGGAGCTGGAAATCGTGGGTGTCTTTGCTGAAAGCCATGTAGTCCGGATGGAACAGCGTGCCGTCATTGAAGGGATACCATTCCAGTTTGCTGTCGGAGCCGTCTGTGAAGAAGACTTCTGTCAGGACGGAATATTCGTAGGCGTTGTTTCCGGAGGCGTTCTGTGCTGCGCTTTCGCAGGAGATCCGTACCGGTTTTGCACAGGGTTGATCCAGAGTGATGATCCGTTCTGCGGAGCCGGATCCGTTGCAGGAAAGAATACTGTTTTCGAGGATCGCGGATCCGTTCAGGATCCATTTTTCAGCGGACTGCATCATAGTCGTATGCCTTATTTATTGTTGGGGGGATATTCAGCCTTTTCTGTACTGTTCCACCATGGCGGTGAATTTTGCGCAGCGTTCGTAAGCATCGTGAATGAAATTGCGGACATTTTCATCGGGTTGAGCTTCCCATGCCAGATCCGGATTGAAGGCGGGAGTATTGCCGATGGAAAGTTCAAAACTCACGGGACGGGTCTGATAGGAACTTGTGCCGATGATCTGTGCAAGGCGTTCCCAATCCACAGTGCCGTAGAAGGGGGGCTGGTGCTGATCGCCTTCGCCGTTATTATCGTGGAGATGGAGAGCTTCCAACCGGTCTTTCCGGGCTTCCAGATGATCCATCTGTTTGTGGACATTGCCGTTGGCGTGTCCGGAATCGTAGCAGATCCCGATGCGTTCTGCGGGATAGAGATCCAGCATTTCGTTGAGTGTTTCCCAGTTGTCACCCCACATGTTTTCCAATGCGATGCAGCGGTTGTGTTTTTCCAGTACGGGCATGATCTCATCCAGACTGCGTTTACAGCAATCCAGCAGCGTGCGGACTTCCGCCTTGCGTTCGGGTGTGGAATCAAATTTACAAACGGGGAAATGCATCATCAGCGTTCCGCCTTCTTCTGCTTCCAGCTCGGAAAGCATTTCAATGCGGTTGATGACCAGTTCCACACCGGATTTCCGGCGGTATTCTTCAGTGGCGTACCACAATTTTTCGTGTCCGGCGGATCCGTGGATATCCAGCAGAGTCAGCCCGAATTCTTTAAGCATCCGTTTATATTCAGCCATTTCGTATTTGCTGTAAAGAAAGTCGGTACACCACTGATGACACCAGTGAAGATGGGTGAATCCGCCTTCAGCGATAAAACGCAAAGGTCTTTCCGGACTGCCGGTACTGCCGATAAAATCTGTTGCAACTGCGATTTTCATTTTTTTCCCTTTCAAAGTTCAAAGTTCAAAGTTCAAAGTTTTTTGTTCATTGATTTTGTTCGATTGATTCGATCAATTCCTGAAGCATCCGTGAAACATCGTATATGGATGTTGCCAGCCTGCATCCCCGTTTCCAAACTTCCAGATTTTCAAAACCTGTCATGATATTACCTTTCAGACGAAATGTCCCGAATTATTGACTTGCCCTTTACTGTATCCGCAGAAGTGGATCTTTCAAGCATAAAAATACTGATATTCAGCAGTTTTTTACTTTTTACTCCCAACTTTTAACTTTGGATTTTTTACTGACAACTTTTTCAACTTTTCGGATCTGTTGCATCCCGGAGTGCATCTCCCAGCAGGTTGAGTGCGAGAACAAGGATGAACATAAAGATCGTGGCGGTTCCCGCTTCCCACCAGATCCCCCGCCACAGCTGACCCTGTCCCTGTGCGATCATACCGCCCCAGCCGGGTTCCATCTGTGCGCCGAAACCGAGATAACTCACAATGACTTCCGTCATTACCGCGTATGCAAAACGCATGGTGAAATAGATGATGATGAGATGGGAAACATTAGGCAGAATATGTTTGAACAGGATCATAAAATCCCGTACCCCCAGCGTTTTTGCTGCTTGGATGTATTGTGTTTCACGCAGTTTCATGGTCTCCGCGCGGACCACCCGGCAGAGATCCACCCAGCCCGTCAGACCGATCCCCAGATAGACTGCCAGCATCCCCGGTTCTGTCCGCAATGCGGAAGCAACGGCGTTGAAGGCTTTTGCCAGAGGCGGAAAGAGAAAACCTTTTGAAACAAGCAGGGAAAATGCCAGAATGAAAAGCAATGTAGGCATGGATGCAAATGTACTGTATATCCAGACCACGATATCGTCCGTCGTGCCGCCTTTATATCCAGCCCATATTCCGAGAAATACCCCGGCTGCCGCCGAGATCAGCGAGGCAATGATCCCCACTTTTACGGCCGTTTTTGCTCCGAAAACTGCACGGGTCAGTACGGATCTGCCCAGATAATCGGTGCCGCACCAGTATTCTGCGCAGGGTGCAAGATTGCGTTTGGCGGGGTCGATCCTTTCATAGACCGGTTCGATCCCCTTCCGGTGACAGATCTCTCCGTAGATCTCCGCACCGGTCGCCATCAGCAGAAAAATCACGCACACGATCAGAGATGACAGCGCAAACCGTTGAGCCATCAATTTTTTCCAGAGTGATTTTCCTTTGACTGACGCTGCCGCCATGATCGCAATATGCCTTATTTTTATTTGTTATCTGCCGCCCGGCGCAGACGGGAAAGATGCACCTGAAGAAGGGCGATCTCCGCCGGAGTCACACCGTCGATCCGGCTTGCCTGTGAAAGCGTGCCGGGTGCGACTTTTTTCAGTTTCATACGGGATTCGTTGCGCAGGCCTTTTACCGTGTCGTAGTCGAATGATTCCGGGATGCGCCAGGATTCCAGCGATTGAAGATGTTGTACGGACAATGCTTCCTGCCGCAAATATCCTTCATAATGCGCCCGGATGGTGAGCTGACGGAGTGCGCGGCGTTCTTCCGGATCCTCCATATCGATCTTGAGCGTATCCAGCGGGAAGTTTTTATCCAGCTGTTCTGTCATGCCGTGACAGTCTTTCAAAATATCCCAACAGGTGCGTCCGCCGGGCAGACGGGTCGCCTTGCAGATCTCCTCCATTTCATTGCAGCGGTCCGCATAGCGTTTGAACTGACGGTATTTGTGTTCCGGCAGGATCCCCCAGCTGTACGCTTTTTCGCTCAAACGCAAATCCGCATTATCCTGCCGCAAGCTGAGGCGGTATTCCGCGCGGCTGGTAAAGAGCCGGTAGGGTTCCACGATCTCTTTTGTGACCAGATCATCAATGAGTACGCCGCCGTAACATTCATCCCGGCGGGGTTCGATCATGTCTTTGCCTTGCGCATAGCGGCCGGCGTTCATCCCGGCGATCAATCCCTGAATGGCGGCTTCTTCGTATCCGCTGGTGCCATTGATCTGACCGGCATGGAACAGACCTTTCCATTTTTTTACGGAAAGGGAACGGTTCAATTCCTCCGGATAAACAAAATCGTATTCGATGGCGTATGCGTAACGGGCGATCTCCGCGTGTTCCAGTCCGGGGACAGTATGGAGCATCTGCAGCTGGATCTCCGGCGGCAGACTGGTGGAAATGCCGTTGACATAGTATTCATCGGTGAATTCCCCCTCCGGTTCCAGATAAAGCAGATGGCGTTCGTGATCGGGAAAACGCACCACTTTGTCCTCAAAAGAGGGACAGTACCGGGTGCCGATCCCTTCGATCAGTCCGTTATACATGGGGGCTTTATCCAGATTGGCTTTTACAAAATTTGCAGTTTCCACGGTGGTGTAGGTCATGTGACAGGGCATATTTTTGTCCGTCGTTTCCGGCTTGATCTCCCCATCGCGGTAAAACGAAAAATATTCTTCCGTTTCATCGGAATACTGCACCCGCATTTTATCGAAGTCGATGGATTGTTTCAGCAGACGCGGCGGTGTCCCTGTTTTCAAACGCCCCATCTTCAATCCCAGCTGGTCTTTCAATGCCGCCGAAAGTTCCACCGAAGGCGGATCCCCGGCTCTGCCTCCGGAAAAATTCTGAAGTCCGTAATGCAGTTTTCCCCGGAGAAATGTACCGGTCCCCAGCACCACGGCTTTTGCATGGAACTGAACCCCGAACTGATCCACCACGCCGCAGACCGCTCCATTTACCAGATCGGTGAGAAAACTCATGGCGATCCCCTGACGGATGGTCAGATTTTCCGTCCGCTCCAATATCCGTTTCATGGCGCGCTGATAGCAGACTTTATCGCATTGCGCACGGGGTGACCAGACCGCCGGACCTTTCGTCCGGTTCAGGATCCTGAACTGGATCCGTGCCGCATCTGCCACCGCCGCCATGGCTCCACCCATGGCATCGATCTCCCGGACCACGATCCCTTTTGCGATCCCGCCGATACAGGGATTGCAGCTCATTTGCGCAATATGATCCAGATTGATGGTCAGCATCACGGTCTTTGCACCGGTACGCGCCGCCGCCAATGCCGCTTCCACAGCAGCATGACCGCCGCCGATCACGGCAACATCATAAAATTCTTCCTGCACGGTCTTATCCTTCTTCTGCAAAATTTTCCATATTTTCCGGTAATATACCATCTAATTGCGGAAATTTCATCTTTTTTATTGGGAAATTTCAGGATTTTGTGCTATATTACTCCGGAAATATTGGAAAGGAGCCCCTTTATGAGCGAAAAAGAGAAACAGAATACAGCGGTCGGAACTGCGTCGGAGGGCGCGATGAATGACAATGCAGAAGTGAAAAGTACGCTTGACGGTGAGAAAAAGAAACAACCGAAAAACAAGATCCGCGGCATCCGGAAAAGCAAGATCGATCCGGAATTGATGAGCCAGATCCAGCACATAGAGAATAAAATGCGGATCGTCCGCATCTTCGTGATGCTGCTGATCGGTGCGATCTTTCTCGGTGTGATCTTCTTTTTTGTGGATCACATGAAAAAACGCACGGTGCGCAATGCACACATGGCGGATCTGCGCGCGCAGATCAAAACCTGCGAACAGGCATTTTCAGAAAATAATGATAAACTGTATGATTCTGCTGTCAGCGCAGTGAAAGCCATCCGGCTGGCAGAAGAATTGACCGCGTATGCATCCAAAACCTGTTCCACTTCCGAAGCGGAACAGATCTATCACGAAATGCAGAGCCGGATCGAAGAATACAAAAAAGTGATCCTCCGCAGTAATTGCAACGGCGAACATAATTTTGTCAGCGGCTCCGCCATGCTGGATATGGTGTTCATTCCCGGCGGGATCTTCAAAATGGGGTCGGCGGAAGATGATAATCTGGCTTCACCAAACGAAATGCCGCAGAATCTTGTAAAGATCGGAAAGCCATTCTGGATCGCCCGGACGGAAGTTACATTCTGGCAGTTCCGGAAACTGATCCCTACATTTCAGGTCAAACCATGGGATGGATTCAAACTGGATGATCCCGATCAGCCCGCCGTGCGTATGACATGGGATCAGGCTATGGCGTTCTGTCAGGCTCTCACTGTACGGGAACGGCAGCAGGGGCGCATCCCGCAAGGCTACGAATACCGTTTACCCACAGAAGCGGAATGGGAATATGCCTGTCGCGGCGGACGGGATGCAAAATTGGATCAGACTCAATTCTACTGGGGCAATGAATTCGGCAATGGCGGCAGCAAATTTGCCAACAGCTTTGATCTTGCCGCGGCAAAACGCTTTGACCGGGATATCAGTGAAGAATGGGGCGTGGCGGACAACGATAAAAACATGGTCGCCGCAGAAGTTGCCTCCTTTGCTCCCAACGGGTTCGGACTTTACGATATGAGCGGAAATGTGGCGGAATGGTGTATCGATTATTACGATCCTGCGTTTTACCGCAAACTGGATCTGCTCCGGAGCAACGGTGCGGAAAAAATCATTGCATCCCCCAAAAATATGCTCCCCGTTTCTGTGGCGTATGAATCCCGCAGAAATGCCGATACCACCAGCTTTACCAGCGATACCGCGTGCAGAGTCCTCCGCGGCGGAAATTGGGGAAATCTGCCCCAGCAGCTCCGTTCCGCACACCGGGATTTTATGCCCCAGCATAACGGCGATAACGGCGTGGGATTCCGTCCGGTGCTTGCCCCGGTGATCGAAACAAAACAGAAATCGGAGTGGGCTCTTTGATTCTTCCCGGGAATAATGAAGAAAAAAACTTGATTAAAAGCATTTCCGGTGGTATATTACACAAATCAAAATCAGAAATCACATAAACCAAAACAAAATATAAGGAACCAGAAACATGGAAATCTCCCCCTTGCAGGCTGTCCGCAAACAGTACAGCCCCAAACTGCCCGCCGCACTGCGCAACGGTGCCAATGTGAACGTGATCAAAGGTGAACCCCTGCCGGCTTTTGCCGATACGGAAAAAATCGCCGCTCTCTTCCCCACCACCAGCAATATGCCCGACCTGACTTTTACTGCCGGTGACGGCAGCAAGCAGGACAAGATCCTCAATGTGGGTGTGATCCTCTCCGGCGGTCAGG
>JAZNXT010000103.1:0-6949 GCA_045594005.1 Victivallales bacterium | reverse complement strand
CCAGTGAGCTTGCCGATAGGCGGCAAACGAACGAAAGTGAGTTGAGCCGCCCGAGAGAAGTGCGCTTTGCGCACCCCGCGGATGAGGCGTAGCCGCACATTCGCTTCGCTCGTGGTAAAACCGGCTGAAGACTGAAGACTGAAGACTGTTGACTTGAAGATGTGCAAAAACAATATCCTTGCAGCAATCGCACATTTTTCCGGTTGCAATTCTGTAAAAGCGTGTTATTATACTGTAAGGATGTATGTTTTGCAAGTATATCAAATTGTGAAAGGATAGAATGACATGACCAGAAAATTGAGAGTTGGTGTGATCGGATGCGATCCGGATCTCCGTGCGGCGTTGCCTTTTATTGCTTTGCCCACGGATCGTGCCGAGATCGTGGCGATTGCGGATCACGATCCGGAAATGATCGAAAAATCCAAAAAAGTTTATCCGGATATGCAGAAAAATGCGGTGTATTACGACAACGCCTCTGCATTGATCGCCGATCCCAATGTGGAAGCTGTTTTTATCATGGTCCGGGATCATTACCACGAAGAAATGGCAGTGGAAGCGTTGGAAGCGGGGAAGGCGGTCTATCTGGAAAAACCTATGGCGATCACGCTGGAAGGATGCGACCGTATTCTGGAAACGGCATACCGCACGAAGAGCAAACTTTTTGTGGGACACAATATGCGTTATATGCAGTTTGTGCTGAAGATGAAAGAGATCATTGATTCCGGTGTGATCGGGGAGATCCAGAGCGTATGGGTGCGCCATTTTGTCAGTTACGGCAGCTGCTATTTCCACCACTGGTGTGCCGAACAGAAAAATTGTACCGGACTGCTGCTTCAGAAAGGCGCGCATGATATCGATGTGATCCACTGGCTTGCCGGTGCAAGCGCAAAACGCGTTGTTGCCATGGGGCGTCTTTCTGTTTACAATCAGGCGACCGATACGCTCAAACCGGGAGAAAAGCCCGACCGCAAAGTGGCATTTACGCCTCAATGCTGGCCACCCACGGAACTGCCCGGACTCAATCCGGCAATGGATGTGGAGGATCATAACATTATTATGATGGAACTTGCCAACGGGATCCAGGCAACTTATATGCACTGCATGTACACGCCTGATTCCGAACGGAATTATACCTTTATCGGAACCAGAGGCAGGATCGAAAATATCGGGGATATGGACTACGAAAACGGTGTGGAACTGCACGTGTGGACCCAGCGCGGATCCCGCAAAAAACCGGATATCGTGTATCATCTGCATCCCATGGCTGGCGGTCACGGCGGCGCGGATGTGGGGATCGTTCCGGCGTTCGTGGATTTTGTTCTGTACGGAAAAAAGCCGGATGTTTCCCCCGTGGATGCCCGTAATGCGGTCGCCGCAGGTTATCTGGGACACCAGTCCATGCGCAATGGCAATATTCCTTTTGATGTTCCCGGCATCCCCGCGGAATGGCAGGAATATTTTGATAACGGTCAACAATAACAACAGGGTGAAAACATGATGAGGACGGGTATTTTTTCCGGTGCGTTTCTGTGTCTTCTGCTTCTTTGCGGATGTTCTTTCGGCTATTTTGAAATGGGGAAACAGCGTGAGGCGTCCTATGAGCAGGTGGAGGCTGACGGGAAAGGCTGGTTTTATCTCAAGGACAGTGTCAGCCGCCGGGGTGTGATCTATGAAGGATTCAAGGTGAAACGGATCAAAGGTTCGCCGCTGAAAGTTTATGTGCAGCAGAATTCGCCCAATACTGCTGTCTGGCGGATCGATCCGGCAGAATTCGGCGGTGAACAGCTGGTCTGTACTGCTTCACGGATCGTCCTGCCGATGGATCTCAGTCAGAAGATGACAGGGGTCAACGATCTTTCTTTTTATTGTAAATTCAAATTTTCCCGTGATCCTCAAATGCAGCATTTTTCTGTGAATGTTTCCGAATGGAAGGAAGAACCGGCTGCGGAATTTATTTTGAAAACAGCTCCGGCAGAAGGGAAAATGCAGGTGACTCACGGGTTTGTGGTATTTCATCCCTACGAACCCGGCGTTTTGCTGGAGATCCGCTATCATCAGACGGATGGCGGGGAAAAAACTTTGGAATTGAGAGAGTTCGGCGAAAAGTTCCTTCAGTCGGTCGTGCCGTTGAAACGGTAAAAACGGTATCGGGGGTAAATTATCCCGGGAAAATATCTCATATTTTTTGCTTTGGTGTGTTGAAAAAACGGAATACCCCGTGTATTATACTGTGATGGTAACAGAATATATCATAAATCTCGGTCTATCAACCAACAACCAAAGGAAAAAGTATGAACAGAAAAATGCTCTGCCTGACAGGTATGGGGGTGGCTCTTGCCAGTCTTCTTGCTGTATCCGGCTCTGCTGCTGACAAGTTCTGCTGGCAGGAAAATTTCCGGAACTACAACGACAAAGCTCCGGGCGTGAACAATATTGCCGGCACACGCGTCGGCAATGACCCCATCTGGGTGAACAATGCTGAATTCAATGTGTGGGCGCAGCCTGCGGAAAAGGCACAGGATTATGTCATGTATAAAGACGGGATCGCGGTCCCGAACCTGAAAGATGTGACGATCTCCTTCACTTACCGTCATGGGAACAGCAAAAATCCCGAACCGGCAGTGCCGGAAAAGAAAGACCGTCAGGGTAAAGTGGTCAAGCCTGCCGTCCCCGCACAACCGGGTGTGGCAAAATGTTTCGAAGTTTTTGTGAACAATACCGCGATCGTGATCGGCAACGATTATGTGGAGATCAACGGCAAGAGAGCGGAAACACCTTTTGCCTGGACCTGGATCTGGTGCGAAGGTGCCGTTCAGGTGAAAAACGGCAAACTGACTGTTTACACCGGACCGGACCGCAAATTGGCGAAAGCGATCGAAGTTCCCTTCAAGGAAGCGGTCAAATCTGTGAACTTCGGCTGCAGAACCGATAACGGATTCTCCATCAGCCATATCAAGATCGAAGAAAACGGCGCACTCCGCGATACTGCCGCACTCCGGGAGTTTGCAGATGTCCGCAGTTTGACCCAGCCTGTGAACGGCAGCAAGGCTGGCGTGTCTCTCACGCCGGATGCCACCGGTTACATGGGTGTCCGTTTCCAGATGAACAGTAAAGAAAAACCGCTGGAAATGGTGTTGACCTGGGATAACGGCGTTGTGAATACCAGCAAGATCGAAGTCACCGGTTCCGGGGATCAATCTCCGGTCAACTGGAATGGCAAAAAACGCGGTCAGGGCTTCGGTCTTTCCGATGCAAAGATCTCTGTCGGCGGGATTGCCAGCCAGAGTGTGCGTCCCAATATGCGCCGCTTCCGCTCCTCTTACAGTGCGGAAAGACAATGGTTCGATGTGATCCGTGACTGGGAATTGCTTCCCCCCGCCAGCAAGCATCCGCTTGACCTGGAATTTGTGGTGCTGCCCGATGGCAGAGCGCAGGTGTTCTTTGACGGCAGCTATATCAAAACACTCAAAGTGAATGCCAGCAAAGATGCGGAAAATGCCATCAGAAAAGAAATCGGCGATCTCAACAAAAAAGCTGCTGTGGCTCGCCGCAACAAAGATAAAGCTGCGGAAGATGCCGCGAAACAGGCTGTGAATGACGCACAGAACCGTTTGAACGCTCTGCCTTCCGCAAAACTTGTGAAAGTGGAAATCAAAGGTAACGATACCGCCACCTTCGATGTAAAAAAATCTCTCCGTAATGTGGATCCCAAATATTATGTGATCGACCTTTCCGCCAATCCCCGCGCCAAAACCTTTGCCGATGCAAAAAGCTCCGTGAAGGAAGGGATGCAAACCATCGACGGGATCCCCTTCAATGTGGCGAAACCTATGGACTCCGCCGACGTGATGATCTGTAAGCAGGCAATGGGCAACTGGGCATTGGAAGTGGAAGAATATTTGGGCAGACAGCCTGTGGACGGCTTCCCCTATGCCATCCATTACCGTCTTCCTGCAGATGCTTACGGCACGGCGCATGTGATCCTTGCCATTGATCCGGATGCCTCCAAAGACCTTTACCTGACCACCCGTATGGGATTCTATATGGGCAACGGCAGCGGCGGCAACCTGCTGGGCGATACCGATATCGAGATCAAAGACGGCAAGATCCCGGAAAACTTCAAACAGATCGGCACTGTGGAACTCAAAGGCAAGAAAGTCCCCCTGTATAAAGTGGAGATCAAACTTGCCACCGGCAATATCCTTGATATCGTTTCCCGTAACGAATATCTGGAATTTGAATTCCTCGGCAGAGGCTGGGAAAACTTCCAGCAGATGGATAATTCCATGAAACCCAGCCCGTACCACAACAGCGCATTCAACATCTTTGCTGTGACGCTGGAAAAGGCTCCGGCTGTCATGGACTTCAAGCAGGAAGCCCCCGGCAACGTCTTCAAAGAAGATGAAAAAGCCTTCACCACAGTCGTGCTGAAAGCCAAACAGGCGAATTCCAATGGTGTGCTGGAATGGGAAGCGCGGGATGTGGAAGGCAACATTGCATTCTCCGACAGCGAAAAATTCAAACTGAAAAATGTGGGCGACAAAGTTGAGATCAAGATCCCTCTCAAGGCGAAGAAAGTCGGCTACTACGATCTGGATGTGAAAATGTCTGTCAATGGCAGACTGGTCTTCTTCCATCCTGCACGCTTTGCCATTCTCGGCAAAGATACCCGTAAAGCCACCGCCACCGGCAGCCCCTATGCCACCTGGTGGTTCAACTCCCACGGATCTCCGGGCAATGCCGAGATCGGCGGACCCATTATGAACAAAGCGGGTATCCGCAAGTGTTCCTGGGTGTTCCCGACGAAGGAAATGTGTGAAAAATACAATATCACCAATACCGGCAATATCAGTGTTCCCATGAGCTATCGGGATATTGATGTGGAAACCGGCAAGTTCAAAAACAAGACTGTTGATCGCGTCGGACCCGACGGCAAGAAATACAAAGAAGAACTCACCGGTGAAGCCTTCTTTATTGAAAAAGTGAAAGGCGCATTGGCATCCAAACAGGCTCCCTGGTGTGCGGATCACATGCTTGTGTGGCACGAATCCGCTCCCGGCTACGGGATCCCGGAAGAACTGCTGAATATGCCCATTACCGACGACATCAGGAAACGGATCGAAGATGACAAACGCCTCGGTCTGTTTATCAATGAAGTCGGCAGGATCATGAAGAAACACTTCCCCCACATCCGTATCCAGATCGGGAACAGCTCCGCCAGTATCGGTGCTGCCACCCGTCCGCTGCGTGCCGGTGCCGATATCAAATACTACGACAGTATCGGTATTGAAACGCCGTCGCAGGTGATTCCTCCGGAACGCCTTATCGAATGTGGTCTTCAGGGTATGCTCGTTGCGCAGGATGCCGCCACCACCATCGGCAAAGCCAAGAAGAAAGTTCCTCTGAACGGCAGCTGGGAATATGTGTACCGTGCCGACCGCGATATGGGTGAACAGCTTCAGGCGGAATGGCATGCACGCGACGTGCTGATCTCTCTTGCCAACAACTTCACCCTCATCAGTCCCGGTATCCTTTTTGACTGCAAAAACGGTTACTACAACGGTCTGTGGGGCGGATCCGGTATCCTTCAGCGCAGCCCGTATGTCTATCCGAAACGCGCCTATGTGGCTTATGCGGCTCTGACCAAGGTGCTGGACTGCGCCAAATTCATCCGTCAGATCCCCACCGGCTCCACCACCGTTTATGCGCTGGAATTTGAAGTGTACGGCGGCAAAACGGTCACGGCTCTGTGGTCTGCCCGCGGTGCCGTTGATTTCGCAGTGGAAAATCCCTCCGGCAAAGCACTTGTCACGGATCTTTACGGACGCGAAAGCACGGTGAAGGGCAAAGAAATCACTATCAAAGGCGGTTCTGCTGTGACTTATCTGACCACGAACAAGCCGCTGGCATCTGTCAAGATCGCCGGCAGAAGTTTCCCTGTGGAAGAAGCCCGCGCCGCAAAAAGCAAAGTGGCATCTGCCCTTGATAATGCGGATCTCGTGACGGTTTCCCCCGACCCGCAGTTCACCAGCAATCATACTGCATTCCTCCCGATCCTGAAACCTGCCGACTTCACTGTCGCTACGGTCAACGATCCGGAAAAAGGCAACAGTATCGCAGTGACGCTGACTGCTGATGACAAATACAAGAGCAAATATATCACCGAATATACCACTGTGACGCTGAAGGAACCCGTGCTTGTGCCGGGCAATCCGAAAGCTGTCGGTATCTGGGTGAAAGGCAACTCCAACTGGGGGCAGATCCGCTTCGTCATCGAAGACGCACAGGGTGAGATCTTCAAGAACCTCACCACCGGCAGAAGCTGGGGATGCGATATTATGGACTGGCCCGGCAACCTGGCGGTTGACTTCGACGGCTGGAGCTTTGTCGGCACAGCACTGTTCCCCGGCAAGATCTTCCCGACTCACAGCCCGGGTCCGGTGAGCGACCAGTGGGTCAGCTGCGGCGGCGATAAAAAGATCGACCTCCCCATCAAGATCCGCGCCATCACCATCGGTATGAACCGTTGGAAACTGGATCTGCTGGACTTCAAGGAAGCAGACCGCACGATCCTGATCCGTGATGTTGCGGGGATCGAAGAATAATCTTCCGGTCTTCCGTTTACGGAAAAGAACATCGACCCCGTTCCTGTTCGCGCAGGGACGGGGTTTTTTGTGCCGAGTTTCCGGAATGCTTTGTTCCCAATAAGGAGAGATGCCGAATCCGGAAAAGCAGAAAAGCCCAAGAATCGGGTACTTTGCACCCCCCCGATCCAAAAAGCACTCCTTGTGTGCAGGCGGCACGCGTCGCGAGAGCCGCCCGAGAATCGGGTGCTATGCACCCTGCGCTCTGCAGGAGCGCGGGAACCGTTAGACAATTACAACGCCTCCCGCACGCCTACAGCGTGCATGTGGTGTAATATGCCTTTGAACCTATGGGCAAGCCCATA
>JAZNXT010000102.1:0-10249 GCA_045594005.1 Victivallales bacterium | reverse complement strand
GTTGCTGTTGTTGCTGTTGTGCTTGTTGCTGTTGCTGCTGTTGTTGCTGCTGCAAAGCCTGTTGAGTCTGCTGTTGTGCCTGCTGCTGCTGTTTTTTCAATTCTTCCAGTTTCTTTTTGAGTTCTTCCAGTTTTTCGCGGTCCCGGATCAACAGTGTTTGATTTTTTACGGTACTGCGGCTTCCGGCAGAATGGGTACGCAAGCTGTTGCGGTAATCTTCCTGCGCGGTATCCAGTCCGGCAAGGGCGGCATCGATCTTCCGGATCGCGCCATCGGGGTTGGCTGTTGTTTCCGGAGCAAGAGCTTCTTCCGCGATCTTTCTTGCGGCAGTCTGGCGGATCACCCCCATATTGAGAAAAGCATTTGCCCGGAGTTCCGGCGTGGAATCTTTGTGAGAAATGACCTGTTCGTACAGTTTCACCGCATTTTCCGTATCGCCTTTTTTGTGGGTGCGGAGTGCATCATTATAAATGACCGTAGGAGTTTTTTCTACTGTATCTGTTTCATTTTCAGTTTGTTCTGCTGTTCTTGTATTTTCAACTGATTCTTCCGCAGCGAAAGAAAACAGAGTCAAACACAGCAGGCATCCGGTAAAAAGAAAAATCTTTGCCGCTTTCCGCCGTTCGGAAAGAAGGAAAAAGCATACGAGAAAGATAAATGCAAGAGCAAGGGGGAGCGCAGGGCGTTCCACATCGGTTTCCGCCACGAGCGTTTTTTCTTCCGGCACGACTTTTTCCAATGCCCGCCGCAACTCCGCGCTTCCGCTGTTGATGGTGGTGGAGCGGATATATTCCCCGCCGGTCTCCCGGGCGATGGTCTGCAACGCATCTTCCTGCAAGGGTGCATTTACCGTATTTCCCTGATTATCCCGGAGCAGTCTGCCGCTTTCCAGTGGGATCAGAGCAGGATTTTCCGGCTCGCCCACACCGATGGTGAACACGGGGATCTTTTCCTTTTTATATTTGGCAAAAGTCTTCTGATAATCCCCTTCCAGTTCGCCGCCGTCAGAGATCAGAACCACCGCGCGGTTCAGCCCGGCAGATCCGTATTTGACCGAATTGAACGCAGAATTGAGAGCCGCCTCCAGATTGGTGCCGCCGCGGGGGGCATCCGCAGGTGAAACAGCATCCAGCTTATTCAGAAGTTGCGTCCGGTCCAAGGTCATAGGACAGACCCGGACAGGATTGCCCGCAAAAGCCATGATCCCGAACCGGGTGTCCGGCATATTTTCCGTCATATCACGGATCAGATACCGGGCATGATCCAACCGGGAGGGCTTGACATTATCGGAAAGCATACTGCGGGAAATATCCAGCACAATCAGGATATCCCGTGTCTGGACGGGACTTTCCGTTTTCCGCACTCCCCATGCCGGTCTTGCAAGCGCAAAACCCAATGCGGCAACAGCAAGCAACAGCAGGAGCGCGCGCACGATGCGTTTCCCATAATGCACATTGGAATATTCTCCGGGATCACCGGAAGGAAAGATCTTCCGCAAAAGTTTTTTTCCCCGGAAAAAATACCACAGCGTCATTGCCGCCAGCAGCGGCAACGCCCAGAACAAATGCCACAAAGCACTGCTATCCAGAAATTTCATACAAGCCTCCCTGATTGATCATTTCCGGATAGACAATCGCTCTGTTTGAATTGTTCCCGCAACGCTCCTGTCATTTTATTTCTCAAAGAGAGTCGCGATCCATTGCCCACTGACGGAGTTTCTTTTCCGTGGCGGCGAGTTTTTCACCCTGGAGCGATTCGATGAAGATCCGGAAATATTCTTCCATTGCCTGATGGAGGATCCCGAGGAACAGTACCCGTTCTTCCAACCGGGCATTGAGTTCGATCTCCTCTCCTTCGGGCAGACTCAAAGAGCTGAATGCAAAAGTATCGGCATCGAATGTGAACGTCCATTTTTCCGCATCACTGCGGGCGAGGATGATTTTTGCTTTCCGCAGTTTCTTGCCGCCCTGAAGTGCCGCTTTGGCTTCGGCAGAGAACATGGGATTGCCTTTTTTCACAACGCTTTCTCCGGCTCCGCTCAAATTGGGATCTTTTGCTTTGGCGGGAGAGAAGGCAAAATTCAGCGGGCCCAGCATCTGGATCGTCATATCGCCGCATTTCGCACCTTTGCAGATCTCCGGTTCCATTTCCGAACAATACCACAGCCAGGTGAGGAAATCGCGTCCGGGCATGGGTTCATCTTCCACACCGCGTTCCGTGGAAAAAGTCAGCGACGGGATCTCTGCTTCGGTCTGCTGAAACAGCTTCAGCATCAGTTCATTAACGGAGACCGGTACCGGTTCCACATTCACTGCGCGGACAAATTCCGGCACGAATTTATCAAATGCCGCCAGCGATGATCCGCCGAAATACAACACATTCTGTGCGCGATCCACCAGAATCGGTGTGGCGGAAATGGAAGGCGGCATCTTCATCAGATTTTTTTCAATGGCATCTTCCTTGATCTGAGCGCGTTCCTTGCGGCTGATGCTGATTTTATCGCTTGCCTGCATCAGAGCCAGTTCATCCCGTTTGCAGATGGCATTGAGAAGCTGGGAAGGGATCTTGCGTTCCACTTTGCGCAGATTGATATAAAGATGACCGCCGCAGATACTGGTATTTTCATTGATCTCATTTTCCAGCAGGTGACGCCCGCTGACCCAGCCGATCACGGGATCTTCGCGGACATCGTCCAATCTGCCGCCTTTATATTTGGCAAAACATTCAAGGAAATTTTCCGGCATTTCCGCAGAAAGCGGGCAGATGAGCAGCGCAGTAGTTCCATTTTCAAAAGACATAATCTCAACTCCTTGTATTTCAATAAATAATTCAACTTATGCCCCGGCTCCACCGAGGACTTTTTTCAATTCGCGGACAAATTCCTGCTGATCCTGACGGTCCGGCTCCGATCCCTTCAAATTGTCAAGAGCAAGCTGTCCGGACTGATCCAGGAACCATTCTGCCGTACCGCCCGTACCGAATGTGACCATGCCGCAGGCAAGATAGCCGGGTCTCTGAATGGGGCTGACCGTCACCGTAGTTTCTCCGCGGGGACCGGCAGGAGCTTCTGCCGTTTCTGCGGGTGCGGCGGCGGGAGCCGGAGCTGCGGGAGCCTGTGCCGGAGCCGGAGCAGCGGCGGCAGTTTTTTCGGCATTGGCGGCTGCGGCTTTGGCTTCGGCAGCAGCTTTTTCCTGGCGTTTCTTTTCCAGCACGGCATCACATTCTGCGGCAAGCAGACGCAATTCCATGAATTTGATTTTGACGCCGGCTTCCGCCAATGCGTCCTGAATGGCGGTCATCGCCATACCTTCCAGCGTTTTTTCCACGATAAAATCTTTGATCTCGTTACGGTCCATTGTAAAAATTCTCCTCCATTAAGGCGGCGAAATCAAAACGCTTCAAAAAAAGTTCTGAATCATCTCCCGCCACTCTCTGCTGACAGCATCTTCATCTCTTTCTGAATGATTTTTGAAATCACCTTTCGTAAAGATATTTCCGGGTGTAATGTATCACGGATTTTCCGATTTGCAAGAAAAAAAAGTCCCCTTTGCCCCGGCGTGACAGAAAAAAGTACGAAAAAGACAAAAATATAATTGAAAAAGATAAGAGTATGCGCTATATTGCAGACGGTTATAAAACAACAGGGAGGGGAAATCAGAAAACCTATGAAGATCCGGACACATAATTTGAAAAATCAGGACGATCCTGCATTATTGGATGGTCACGAAGCCACATCCGCCATCAATGCGGGTGCGCTTTTTATGCTTTTTGTGGTGATCCTGCTCTTTTTCGGCTTGAGCGTTCTCTATTCGCTGGCAGGACAATCCTTTTTCATCAAACAGCTTGTTTGGACAGGACTTGGGACCGCAGCGTTTCTTTTCTGTGTATTTTCCGGCTACCGCTGGCTGGGATCCATGAGTCCGTTTATGGTGATCGCCCTGATCGTGATGCTGCTTCTGCCGATCACTGTAATGCGTCATGCCATCAACGGAGCCTACCGTTGGATCGTATTGGGTCCGATCCGGATCCAGCCTTCGGAATTTGCAAAGGTGATCATGATTCTTTTCTGGACTGCATTTCTGGCAAAACACACCCGCGCCATTGAGAACAGCCCTTTGAAAAAGATCTGTCTGCCCATGTACGGATCTTTATTCTTCATCGCCATGCTGATCATGCTGGGTCGGGATTTGGGGACGACCTGTCTGCTGGGCGGCGTATTTTTCATGATCCTTTTTGCGGCACGGGTCCCGTGGTATTATGTGATGCCGTTGCCGATCCTGGGATTGCTCTGTTTCATCGGGATCAATACAAAGATCGTGCAGGGGATCCTGTTCAAGATCGGGATCCTGACAGAATACCGTCTGGCACGCATCATTTCTTATCAGGATCCGGAAAATTATCAGGTGGGCGATGGTTACCAGCTGTGGAACGCATTTCTTGCGTTGGGATCCGGCAGTTGGCTCGGACAGGGCTTCGGCGAAAGCCGGATCAAGGAAAAATATCTGCCGGAGGCTCATACGGATTTTATTCTTGCCATTGTGGGTGAGGAATTCGGTTTTGTGATCATGATCCTGCTGATGATCCTTTACATGCTTATTGCGTGGGCAGGATTCACGATCAGTGCGAAAGCGCGTACCCGGCAGGGAGAACTGGCGGCATTCGGAATGACATCGTTCATCGTGCTTCAGGCGATCATCAATATCGGTGTGGTTTGCGGTGCGCTTCCCACCAAGGGGATGCCTGCTCCCTTCATCAGTTACGGAGGAAGCAGTCTGGTCTGCTGTCTTGCCGCAGCGGGGATCGTCCTCAGCGTGGCGATCGACAATACTTATCCGGATTATCCGGAAACATTGCGTAAGAAAATACGGGCGCGCTGGCGGAAATTCACCACCGGATCGGAAGAATGACGGAAAAAATAAAATCATGGAACAACAGGAAAACACCAAAAAATTGAAACGGCTGGCGATCACCTGCGGCGGGACCGGAGGGCATTTCAATCCCGGCTTGAGCATTGCACAGGAATTGAACGCCTCCGGCGGCGAAGCCATCCTTCTGCTGGGGGGGCGTCACGCAGAAAAACAACTGAAAATCGCGGAAAGCTGCGGCGTGAAAGCATACAGGATCACAGCAAGCCTCACCCCCTCGCTCAGACACCCTTTCCGGATCTTCTCCTTTCTGCGGGATCTGCTTCGCGGCGGACGCGAATCGGTAAAGATCCTCCGCGCTCATCAATGTGAAGCATTGCTTTCCATGGGCAGTTATACCGCCCTGCCCCCGTATTGTGCCGCGAAAGCTCTGAAACTGCCCTTTTTCCTTCACGACGGCAATGCCCGGCTGGGGAAATCCAATCTGTTGATGAGCAGAACAGCCAAAGCCTTTGCCCTCTCTTTCCCGGCAGTCAATCAGGATAAAGTGAAATGCCCGTCCGCCCTTACCGGTTTTCCCATCCGGGAAGCGTTGCTGAAATGCACGCTCACGCGGGAAGAAGCCATTGCAAAGATCAATGATACCTTCGGCAAAAATTTCTCTGCGGAAGATCCCGTCCTGCTGGTGATGGGCGGTTCTCTCGGTGCAGAAAAAATCAACAGTAATATCTGCCTGAACAATGATTCCCTTCAAGTGATCCATCTTGCCGGACCCGGAAAACTGGAAGCCGCACAGGCATGCTACACGGAACATCCGTCCGACAGCTCCAGACTCCTGCTGCTGGAATCCTGCGAAGATATGGCAATGCTTTATACTGCAGCCGATTTTGTGATTTCACGCGCAGGCGGCAGTACGGTGGCGGAATTGGCATTTTTCGGAAAATACGCCATGCTGATCCCCTATCCTTTTGCCGCAGATCTGCATCAGAACAACAATGCGGAATGGTTCGTTTCCGGCGGCGGTGCCGAGATCACATGGGATAAAGACTGCTCAAAGGAACTTTTTGCAGGAGCCATTGCCCGGTGGCTGGATCACCGTGCAGAATATCAGGCAAAAGGTGCAGGCAGTAAAGCTCTTGCCCAACCGGACGCTGCAGGGAATGTGATCCGTATGATCGAAACACACCTTCCCTGATTTTATTTGTCTGTAAAATTCGTATTTTTCTCTTGAAATAACAGGGAAACAGCTGTATATTTCCGGGATAGAGGATTTATTGAAAACAACATACAGGAGCAAAAAATATGGCAAATTACGAAGTTGCAAAAGGCATTATCTATGCCGGAGTCAATGATCATAATGTGGATCTTTTTGAAGGACAATATCCCGTTCCCAACGGGATCAGCTATAACTCATACGTCATCATCGATGAAAAAACAGCCGTGATGGATACTGTGGACGCCCGTTTCACCGATGAATGGCTGGATAATGTGGCACAGGCACTCGGCGGCCGTCAGCCGGATTATCTGGTGATCCAGCACATGGAACCGGACCATTCCGCAAATATCTTCAATTTTATGAGTACATATCCCAAAACGACCATCGTGTCCTCCCAGAAGGCATTTCAGTATATGGCTAACTTCTTCGGAACGGATTTTGCCGACCGGCGGATCGTGGTGGCGGAAGGCGATACCCTGACGCTTGGGGCTGATCATACGCTGGCATTTGTGGCAGCCCCCATGGTGCATTGGCCTGAAGTGATCGTTACATACGACGTGCCGCAGAAAGTGCTGTTCTCCGCAGATGGTTTCGGCAAGTTCGGCGCACAGGACCGGGAAGAAGAATGGATCGACGAATCCCGCCGTTATTTCATCGGGATCGTTGGCAAATACGGTGCCCAGGTGCAGGCTCTTCTGAAAAAAGCCGCCACTCTGGATATTCAGAAGATCTGCCCGCTTCACGGTCCCGTGCTGACGGAAAATCTTGGTTATTACATCAATCTCTATGATCTCTGGTCCTCCTACACTCCCGAATCTGAAGGGATCTTTGTGGCATACACCTCCATCTACGGCAACACGAAAAAAGCCGTGGAACTGCTGGTGGAAAAATTGAAAGCCAAAGGCTGCCCGAAAGTGGAAGTGATGGACCTTGCCCGCACCAATGTTTCCTACGCCGTAGCAAAGGCGTTCCAATACGGAAAACTGGTCCTCGCCACCACCACATACAATGCGGAGATCTTCCCGTATATGAAAGATTTTATCAATCATCTTACGGAACGCAATTTCCAGAATCGCACCGTGGCATTGGTGGAAAACGGCACATGGGCTCCCATGGCGGCAAAAGTGATGCGCGATATGTTCGCAAAAAGCAAAAATATCAATTTCACGGAAACAACGGTCACGGTGAATTCCGCATTGAGCGATACCAGCCGCGAAGCCATCGAAAAACTGACCGATGAACTTTGCAGCAGCTATCCCGGAAAAGGCAACAGCGTCACCACCGATCCCGCCGCCCTTTTCAAGATCGGATACGGTCTTTATGTAGTGACTTCCCGTGACGGGGACAAAGACAACGGTCTGATCCTCAACTCCATTACCCAGGTGACCAATTCCCCCGACCGCATTGCTGTGACCGTGAACAAGCAGAACTATTCTCATCATATCATCAAAAAGACCGGCATGATGAATGTGAACTGCCTTTCCATCGATACCCCGTTCAATGTTTTTGAACGCTTCGGATTCCAGAGCGGAAGAAATGCCGACAAGTTCGCAGGATTGGATTTCTACCGGACAAAAGATGGTCTGCCCTATCTGGCAAGCCATATCAATTCCTATATCGTCCTCAAAGTGGAAAATTATCTGGATCTGGATACCCACGGAATGTTCATTTGCAGCGTAGTCGAATCCAAAGTGGTGAACAATCTGGAAACCATGACCTATTCCTACTATCAGGAAAATGTCAAGCCGAAACCGGAAACAAAAGGCAAAAAAGGCTGGGTCTGCAAGATCTGCGGCTATGTCCACGAAGAAGAAGATCTGCCTGCCGATTTCATCTGCCCGCTCTGCAAACACGGCGCAGCGGATTTTGAACGGATCGGATAAGTAAAGAAACCATCACGATAACCGTGATTTTATCAAAAAACAAAAAAAATTCAGGAGTCAGGCGAATGAAAATCGGAGTCATCGCGGAACTTTTGCGGAAACCGCTGGCGGAAGACATTGCTTTTGCGGCGGAAATCGGTGTGCAGGGTGTTCAGCTGTGTGTTACACACGGGGAAGAAGGAATCAATCTTTCCGACTGCACAGATGAAGAATTGGCGGAACTGGATGCCACTGTAAAGAAACACGGTCTTGTGATCACGGCGATCTGCGGTGATCTGGGTGGATCTTTCCAGTTGGAACACGAATGTGAAGGCCGCATCCAGCTGATGAAAAAAATCATTGACAGCGCAGCGAAACTGGGTGTGAAAGTCATCACCACCCACATCGGTCACATCCCCGAATGGCAGGGCGATGCGGTGTATCCCACCATGGTCCGCAGTGTCCGTGCGGTTGCCGATTATGCGTACAGCAAAGGCTGTACCATGGCAATCGAAACCGGTCCGGAACTTGCCGATGTGCTGAAAGCCTTTATCGAAGCTGTGGCAAGCAAAGGGCTGGGTGTGAACCTGGACCCCGCCAACCTCCGCGGAGTCTCCTGCGAAGATCCGGTGTACGCAGTTCAAACGCTTGCGCCGTATATCGTCCATACCCACGCAAAAGATGCCATCAATACCCATGTGGGTTCTGCTGCAGCGTTCTACGGTCTGCGCAATCCCGATGGCTCCAGACGCGTGATCTCCGCCCGTCCTGCCGGCTTCAAAGAAGTCCCGCTGGGAACCGGCATGGTGCCCTGGGATGAATATCTGGCGGCATTGAAAGAAATCGGTTTTGACGGCTTCCTTACCATCGAACGCGAATGTGGCGAAGATCCCATTGGCGATATCAAGATGGCAGTGGGGTTCCTGAAAGACAAACTGGCAAAACTGCAGTAACGGAAAGCGGTGATCTCAATGGCAAAGAAAAAAATGCTCAAGGCGGCGATTCTCGGATTCGGTGGAATGGGTCATTGTCACGCATCGCAGTACGGTGCGCAGAAAAATGTGCAGCTGGTTGCGGTCTGCGATATTGACAAGAGCAAATTTCATCTGGAAAATGTGGAACTGAATTTCGGCGACAGCGGCAGCTCGGATGTCAATTCCATGAACTGCTATCTTTCCTATGAAGAACTCATCAAAGGCGAACCGGATCTGGATTATATCGATATCTGTCTGCCCTCCGATCTTCACTGCGAATATGCCTGCCGTGCCATGAAAGACGGATTCAATGTCCTGTGCGAAAAACCCATGGCTCTGAACACAAAAGATTGCGAAAAAATGATCAAGACTTCCTATGATACCGGAAAGCTCCTGATGATCGCGCAATGTTTGCGTTTTGATGAATCGTTCAACGAGATTACCAAAGCCTATAAGAGCGGAAAATACGGCAAACTTCTGCGTTTCTCTCTGAAACGTATGGGCAGTTTTCCCGGCGGCTGGTTCCGGGATGTGAAACGCTCCGGCGGCGCATTGATGGACCTGCATATCCATGATTGCGACTTCATCATGCACCTGCTGGGCAAACCCGATGCCATCCGCGCCAACGGTGTGGTGGTCAAAAGCGGCGGGATCGACGATTTGAGCGTGGATTTCGTTTATAACGACGGTCCCATCGTGATGGGCGAAAGCTCCTGGGCGCGTCCGTCCTGGAGTTGCGGTATGGCTGCCATCTTTGAAGAAGCCACCATTGATGTCACCGGCGGAAAAGTCATGGTTTATCAGATGGATAAACCCGTGAAGGAAATCAAACTTCCCGGAAAAGGCAACTGCTATTTCCATGAGATCGCATATTTTGCCGATTGCGTGAAGAAGGGCGTCCGCCCCGAAATCGCATCCATTGAAAGCACGCGTGATACCATTACCGTGCTGGAACAGGAAGTCAAGAGTGCCTTCGCCAAAGGTAAATTGATCAAACTGAAATAAATCAAAATGCTCTATTCCCGGCATGGGGAGATAAGCACGCTGAAGGCGTGCGGGATTATAGCCTATGGGCTTGCCCATAGGTTCAAAGGCATGTTACACCTCTTGCATGCTGTAGGCGTGCGGGAGGCGTTGTAATTGTCTAACGGTTCCCGCGCTCCTGTAGAGCGCAAAATTGAGTGTAAATCCATAACCTGCGGGCAAGCCCGCAGGCTAAAATCCCGCGCTCCTTCAGAGCGCTTTTTGGATCGGGGGGGTGCAAAACACCCGATTCTTGGGCTTTTCTGCTTTTCCGGATTTGGCATCTCTCCTCATTGGGAATAACGCGTT
>JAZNXT010000101.1:0-12446 GCA_045594005.1 Victivallales bacterium | reverse complement strand
GATCCGACTTAGTCGGACAAGTCGGACAAGTCGGACAAGTCGGACAAGTCGGACAAGTCGGACAAGTCGGACAAGTCGGACAAGTCGGACAGGCTTTAAGCGAGCGATAGCGAAGCTGAAAAGCCCGATCCAGAAAACGCGCGGTGCATAGCACCCGTTTCTTGGGCGGCTCAACTGCGCTTCGCTTGTTTGCCGCCGGAAAAAATTATTAATTGAGTTAGATCGTCAGCCCTTTTTCCGAAAGGAGCGCGGAAGTATTGCGGAGATAGTTCGGATTTTTGTGCGGAAGCTTTGAGGGAGTGGACTAAAAGGTCCATGACCGAAAAGACCCGCAAGCAAAGGTCCGAAATAGCCCGCAAGACAACGCGTTTACCGGTACAAAAGCAAAATCGCCACAAACTGCAAAACAGCTCCGGCAAGCACAAAAACATGCCAGAGTGCGTGAGAATAATTTTTCCGCAGGATATAAAACGGAACGCCCGCAGTATAGGCGATCCCGCCGGCAAGAAGGTAGGCAAAGGAATTTCCGGGCAGTTTATGGATCAGATCCGGCATGATCACCGCACAAGCCCAACCCATCAGGATATAAATAATAATGGAAAAACCTTTAAATGGTTTGATTTTCAGCAGTTCCAGCGTCCCACCGGTGATCCCGAGCAGCCAGACCGCCGCCATAACGGAAAGTCCCCATACATCAGGCAGCCCCACCAGCATAAGGGGAGTATAGGTCCCGGCAATGAGAAAATAGATCGCGGCATGATCCAACTGACGCAATTTTGCCCGTTTCACCGGTTCTTTTGCGGCATGATAAAGGGTGGATCCGCAAAAAAGCACACACAGAGAAACGCCATAGATCACGGCTCCGGCAATTTTGAATACGGTCGTGGAAAACGCAAGCAATGTCACTGTCATGGCAAGAGCGAACAGTGTTCCCAGTGCATGACTCCACACATTCAGCCGTTCTTCACCCGGCACATAGATTTTTGCAGCACTTTCAGACATCAATGATTCTTCCGGAAAAGGTCTTCCGCCGTGATATCCGGATGATGATAACGCCGTCTTTTCTGTGTGACCTGTTTGAACTGGATCGCCTGTTTCGGACACCATTGCAGACACGCCATGCACTGTTCGCAATGACTGCGCCAGGTGGGCATCCCGTTCATAATGATGATGTTGGAGGCGGGACAGATCTTCTGACAGATCCCGCAATTATCGCAATTTTCGTTCAGCCAGAAGTATTTATCGTAGTCACCCAGCATGGAAACTGCCCGGTTCGCCACCAGTTCCCCCCACAGATCCAACGGGAATACATGAATGGGACGGCGTTTTTTCTTTGCCGCGATCACGGGGACGATCTTTGCCAGTTTTTTATCCATTTTCTCCAATGTTTTCCGGATCCGGTTCTGCGTGGGACCGTTGGAAAGAGGAATGTAATTGGAGGGCATGGGGATATGAAAATACGCATTGAGTTTGTAATTGCGTTTTGCAAGATACTGCTCCATGATCAGGTGGGCAGAACCCATCATCCCGCCGGATGTGCAGACCGAAAAGAGATACGGCTGATCGCCGCCTTTTTTACTCAATTTTTTGATTCTGCCGATAAACTGTGCCACCAGATTCGGTATGCCGAAGCAATATACCGGATGAAAGATCCCGACCCGTTCCGCATCTCCGAAATCCACATCTTCCCCCCGCTGCAAATCGGCAATGGAGATAAGTTCGGTATCGCCCAGCAGTTCCGCGATCTTTCTTGCGACGGCAAGCGTGTTTCCGGTTCCGGAAAAATAATAAATCCTGTTCATAAAATCACCCGTTTTGATTGTTGATTCTTCCGGAGAAAAAAATAACACTCTTTCCGGCACTTGTCAAATCATTTTCCCGTTTTTCCAACGGATTTTTATTTTTTTCCGTCCCAACCGTCCTTCAGCGGATGTGCCATATACTGCTGTTTGACTTTGCTCCAATATCTGCCTTCTGCATCACAGCAATCCGGAGTCAGAACGACTTTCCCGCCGCCGGACGGCAGATCGATGGCAAAATCGGGTCTGGCAAGAGAGGAAAGCGTGTCCCGGAAATCTTCCATGATTTCCAGTCCGCGCCGGATCCCCGTGGCAAAATGAGCCACACCTTCCACCGGATCGATATGGAAAAGATAATGGGGTTTCACCCGCAGTCGGGAAAGGCGTTTGAACAGTTTGTGCAGGATCTCTGTTTTATCGTTCACATCCTTGAGCAGAACTGCCTGATTCAACATCGGCACACCATGCGCCACAAGACGGCGGCAGGCATTTTCCGCTTCAGGGGTCAACTCGTCGGGATGATTGAAATGACATACGAACCAGACACCATCCACGGCACCGAGGCGTGCGGCAAAATCCTCCGTGATACGGTCCGGCTGGACACCGGGTGCGCGGGAACAGATCCGGATCGTCCCCACCGTGCCGGTCCCTTTGAGCATATTGATCATATTGAATATTTTTTCATCGGAGAGCGTCATCACATCACCGCCGCTCATAAGGATATCGTCCACTTCCGGATGGGATTTCAGCCATTGGCAGATCTGTTCCAGTTCTTCCTGCGGGGGATCTTCCATTTCAGCAAGATCGGTACGCCAGATGCGTTTACGGAAACAGAAACGGCAGCGGGAAAAACATTTTGTCGTGGTGAGCAGCACGGCGCGGTCGTGATAAGTCCGGATCAAATGCGGGAAGGGGGAAAGATGTTTTTCACCGAGTCCATCGGTTTCCAGTCCCGCGCTGTCCAATTCCCGGTGATCGGCACGATACATGGGTGCGACAGCCGGATAACGGGCGATCAGCTCCCTGCAATACGCATTGATCTGTTCCGGATAACGGATGCGCACCTGTTCCAGTTTTTCCTGTTCGGTCATAGTCTTTGTGATTCCTGTTTTGATCTTCTGCAAATAATATACACCGGAATACGGATTTTTCCATTGAAAAAATCAAAATCGGCGTTATTGTATGAAAAACATTTTTCAGGAGTAGAGCCATGACCGGAACAAAATCAAAAGTCTATTTCTCCCCGCTGGGGGAAAATGCCTGTGAACACTGCTTTTCCGCAGGTGCAGAAAAATTGCTGAAAGCCATTCTTGCTGAAGAAAAGATCTCATTGAACGATTTTGTGCCGCTGAAAGTCCATTTCGGCGAAAAAGGAAACCGCACCTGGCTGAAACCGGAAAGCTATAACGGCATCATCGATCTGCTGGAAGAAAAAAATGTGCGGTCCGCATTCATGGAAACAAGTGTTCTTTACGGCGGGGAACGGTTCACGCGGGAAAAACATACCCGCCTCGCGGAAAATCACGGGTTCACCCGTCTGCCGGTGGTGATCGCCGACGGCGAAAAGGGGGAAGATGCCGCCCATGTGGAAGTGAACCTGAAACATTTTCAGAAATGTGCCGTGGCACGGGGATTGGCGGAATTGGATCAGGTGATCGTCTGCGCACATTTCAAAGGACACGGTCTTGCCGGTTTCGGCGGAGCCATCAAACAGCTTTCCATGGGTTTTGCCGCGAAGGGCGGAAAACTTGCCATGCACATGAGTGTGAAGCCGAAGATCCGCAATCTTTTCTGCAAACATTGCAAATTGTGTATGAAACGCTGTCAGGTGGGCGCGATCCACATTGAAGATAAAAAATCATGGATCGATCACAACAGCTGTATCGGATGCGGTGCCTGTTTTTCCATCTGCCCGCATCATGCGGTATCCATCTGGACATGGCAGGGGATCTGTAATGCGCTGTTCCGCAAAAATCTTTTCCGGGAAAAACTGGTGGAATACGCATACGCGGCACATCACGGAAAAAGACATATCTATATCAATATCGTCGCCAATGTCACAGCAGGCTGCGATTGCGAGCCGCGCCCCATGGGAAAAGTGGTGAAAGATATCGGCGTTTTCGCGTCTCTTGATCCCGTGGCGATCGACAGCGCATGTTATGATGCTGTGGCTTCTGCCGGAAAAAAATTCAAAGGCGCAGATCAGCTGGATTATGCCGAATCCATCGGACTCGGCTCCCGTTCCTACGAATTGATCACCATTGCGTAAATCTCAATATACGGGGATCGCCGCCAGCAGAACAAGCGGTTCATCACCGGCACAGGCGATCCCGTGGGATTCACCGCTGCGGGTCACAATGCTGTCACCTGCTTCCAACAGGATCTCCGTGCCGTTATCATCGGCAAGTCCTTTACCGGAAATCACATGCAGGATCTCCTCCTCTCCCTGATGGGTGTGTTTTCCGATGGAACAGCCGGGCTGGATGGTGATGCGGGAATACATCCGGATATTGGAATCCAGCCCTTCCCCCTTCTTGAAAATGTGTTCAATGGTGACAGAGCCATCGCCGCCCATCATATTGGTGCGGACATCCTGTGTATATTCATTTTTTCTGCGGATCATTTGCTTTTGTTCCTTCCGGTACTGATTTTTTTTCAGGTGCAGATTCAACTTTCGGAGCCGCTTTCGCGGGTTCAGTTTCCGGAGCTTCGGTTTTTGCGGGTTCTGCTTTCGCGGGTTCAGTTTCCGGAGCTTCAGTTTTTTCTTCCTTTTCTTCCTTTTCTTCCTTTTCTTCCGGCAGCTGCAGGACCACTCCATTGATCGCAGAAGGCGTCACGCTGAGTACGCGCAACCGTTTATTGGCAATGGCACACTGGACATGGACCATATTGTTATTTCCTTCCCGCAGATCCGATTTCCGGATGAAGGCGTAAATGTGATTTTTCGCATTTTCTTCGCCCATGGTGTCAAATTCATTTTTCTCACCCATCAGTTCCACTGTAACATATCCGCGGTCTTCCGGGATCGTCACAACAGCTCCCTTCTGCATTTCAGCCGTGGCGATAACCTGAATGGGTACATACTCAAATTTCCGGATAAGATACCGTCCGATATACACCCGCACCTTGACGCTGCTGCGGTCAAGAGTGCAATTCGGATCCGGCTGGATCAGTTTTGCGGTCGTCACAAATGTGGAAACATGGTTATTCAGCGGCACAGGCTCCATTTGAATGTTGCGGATGGACTTCAGGAATGTTTCCGGTCCGGTCACTTTCACCTTATTGCCGTCCAGGATTTCCGCACCGTCAAAGAAATATCCCGGCGGCAGTTCACCCGCCAGATCGATCCTGATACGCCGACTGTTTTTTCCGGGCATTTTATCCGTTTTCACCAGCAGCTCTTTCGTCACGATCTTCTGAAGATGCACCGTATATTCCTGTGGAGTGACACCTGTGACCTGGATCAATCCGGATTTCGGATGATGACAGATCACATCCTTCACATCCAGTTTCACATGTTTATCCTGATATTCCCTGTCCGCAATGGATTTCCGGATCTCAAAATCCTCCACCTTCAAATCGGAAAGGACATTGCGGGGTCCGCGCAATGTCAGAGTAACCTTCCGGGGATTGAGCTTCTCCCATTTATAGCCGTCTTCCAACACAAATTCCGGTTTGACATTGTTAAAGTTCAAATCCGTTTCCATGCTCTTGCGTTTATCGGAATATACCGCTCCCGTCACAAGCGCAGTTAAAAACAATGCAAAGGCCTTGCGTTTCCAATCGTGACGGATGATCCCGGGGATCCAACGGTATTTTTTCTTCTGCTGTTCCTGCGTTTCGTTCTTCATCATTTCTGCTCCTTTTCAGCCTTTTTTTTCTGAAGCTCCGTAATCGAAGCAAGAATTTTTTTCCAGAACGGAACAGATCCCTGCTGTTTTTCGATCAGCAGATCTGAAAGGATCTCCAGCAGTTCCGCCTCATTCTGATAGGGCTGAAATTGCCCTTTATAAGCCACAGAAACAACTCCGGTCTCCTCCGATACGACCAATGCCACCGCATCCGTGTCTTCCGTCACGCCAATGGCTGCACGGTGCCGTGTCCCGAAACTGCGGTGTTTGGCATCTGTCTTGATCTCCTCTTGAGTCAGCGGCAATACCGCCCGGGCGGCAATGATCCGGTTGTTGCGGATGACCACTGCGCAATCATGCAGCGGTGAATTTTTGAAAAAGATACTCTGAAGCAGCAGGGGGTTGACTTTAGCATCCAGTTTTACGGAATCGCTTACCACTCCTTCCAGCCCGATGGACCGTTCAAACACGATCAGCGCCCCCGTCCGGGAAGATGCCATGATATTCGCGGCATTAACGACTTCGCTCAATACATTTTTTCCATGTTTTTTGTAAGGCAATAAACTGCCTGCCCGGGCAAGAACACGCCGGAATTCAGGCTGAAAGATCACGATCACCGCCACCCCGAGGATCGGAACAAGCTCACTGATCAATGAACTCACCACCACAAGCTGGGCAAAATTTGCCAGGATCGCCGCGATCGCCAGAAATACTGCCACACCGAAAAGCACATAAATACTGCGGGATCCGCGCAGAAAATACAGCAGCGCATAGATCGCAGCAAAAATAATGATAAAATCTGCCGCTGCAGCGATCAATATACCGGGTGAACTCCAGATATTACTCAAACTGCCCTCAAGCCACTCCAGCCACTCTATCATAGTCTCTTTCCTCCACATTCACAAAGTGCGTATGCCGCCATCACATCATGTGCAAGCCGCACATTGTGGACTCTGACAAATTCTATTCTTTTCGCAGTCAAATACGCCAGCACCCCGCCCGTACAGAAATCACGGTCCCGCGCGTCCTGTCTGATCTTCTGCAGAAAAGATTTCCGGGAGATCCCGTAAAACAGCGGCAGGTCATGACAACGGAATTTTTCCGCATCGCGGATCAATTCAAAGTTCTGTTCCGCCGATTTTGCAAACCCCACACCCGGATCCAGCGCAATGAACCGCCGGTCGATCCCCGCCGATACTGCAAGTTCGATCTGACGCGCAAAAAACGCATTGATCTCTCCGGTAAGGTCCTCATATTCCAGATCCAGCTGCATCGTTTCCGGCGTTCCCCGCATGTGCATCAGGATCAAACCGCCGTTGTACCGTGCCACCGTTTCCGCCATCGCCGGATCAAATACCAGCCCGCTCACATCGTTGATCATATCCGCGCCCACAGAAAGTGCAGCTTCCGCCGCAAGTGCTTTCCGCGTATCCACACTGATCACGCAATCCGGAGCTTCCGCACGCAGAGCCTCGATCACCGGCACAAGCCGCCCGATCTCCTCCGATACCGGGATCTCCTTCGCACCGGGCCGTGTGGATTCCGCTCCGATATCAATGGCATCCGCACCGTCTTCCAGCATCTGCAATGCCGCAGGAACGGGATCTTCCACCGAACCGTTCCCGCTGAAAGAATCCGCAGAAAGGTTCAGGATCCCGAAGATCCGCGGCACAGAGCCGGACGGGACAGAAAAGATCCTGTTCAGCCGGTCATGCCGCATGATCAAACTCCACTTCAGGCGTTGTTTCCGTCATCGGCAGATCCATCAGCGGCTTCTTCTTCCACTTCATAGATCTCATCACCGTTTTCATCAAAATGACGCGCCGCGTAATCCGTTCCGGAACCGGCAGAGGCAAAATTTGCTTCCGCAGGATCGATTTCCTTTTCTTCCGGCATATCCACCGGCACGATACAGGAAACGCTGGTGATCACATCGCCCTTGCGCAAGTTCATGATACGCACACCCTTGGAGCTGCGGCCCACGATCCGGATCTCGTCCACCGGGATACGGATGATCTGTCCGCGCTGGGTGGTGATAAGCAGTTCATCGCCGTGTTTCACGCGGATCGCCGCCACCACCAGTTCGTTTTCATCCAGGTTCAAATTCCGCACACCCTTCGCGCCGCGTTTCGTCAGACGGTATTTTTCCACATAACTGCGTTTACCCATACCGCCGGATGTCACCACAAGCAGCTGCGGTTTGCCGTTATCTTCGATCACGGCATCATCCGTTTCTTCGGTTTCGTCCGTTTCTTCTTCGGCAATGTCTTCGGCATCATCTGCGATTTCTTCCGCTTCTGCAGTTTCCACGATCTCGTCTTCCACCGCAGGAATAATCAATTCTTCCGGACTGCCTTCACCCGGAACAACTTCCATGCTGACCAGATAGTCGCCGTCGATCTTGAAGCGGATCCCCGTCACGCCGCGTGCAGCTCTGCCCATGGCGCGGATCTGAGATTCCGCAAAACGGCAAGCCATACCTTTTGCAGAGGAAAGGATCACTTCATCGGCTCCGGATGCGATCTCTGCACCGATCAGGTCGTCGCCTTCTTCAATGATCAATGCGCGCAATCCGACTTTCCGCAGATTCTTGAACTGGGAAAGTGCCGTTTTCTTCACCACCCCGTTGCGGGTCGCCATCACAATGGAAAGATTGGGCATATCGAACATTTCTTTCTTCAGCGTCAGCATGGCGCGGATCTGTTCGCCCTGTTCGATCTTGATCAGGTTCACGATCGCCTTGCCTTTGCCGGTACGCGCACCTTCCGGAATGTCGTACACATTCAGCCAGTACATGAAGCCGCGGTCCGTAATGAAGAAGATGATGTCGTGACTGTCCGCATTGAACAGCTGTGCCACATGATCGTCTTCCTTCGTTTCCATACCGATCACACCCATACCGCCGCGATGATGCGTGGTGTAAGTATCCGCCGGCACGCGTTTGATGTAGCCGGTATCGGAAACCGTGATCACACAGGAATGACGCGGGATCAGGTCCGCAATATCGATATCGCCGTCATCGTATGTGATCTCGGTGCGGCGTTTGTCCGCGTAGCGTTCTTTCACATAGATGAGTTCTTCCTTGATGAGATTCATGCGTTTTTCACGGCTGGCAAGCAGTTCACGCAGATATTCGATCTGCTTCATGATCTCATCATAATCTTTCTGCAGATCTTCAATGGCAAGACCCGTCAACTGATGCAGACGCATATCCAGAATGGCGTTCACCTGGATCTTGGTGAAACCGAACCGTTCGCACAAAGCAGATGCCGCCATTTCACGGGTGCGGGATTCACGGATGATCTTCACCACTTCATCAATATTGTTCACCGCGATCAGCAAACCTTCCAGAATGTGTGCGCGCGCTTCCGCTTTCTTGAGTTCAAACTGCGCACGGCGCGTGACCACTTCAAAACGGTGATCCAGAAACGCTTGAAGGATCTGCGGCAGATTCATCACTTTCGGACGGTTGTGATCCACCACCAGAAGATTGCAGCCGATCACAGATTCCAGCTGACTGTGGGAATAAAGCTGATTCAGCACCACACTCGCCATGGCTCCGCGCTTGATGTCGATCACAATGCGGATCCCTTTTTCCTTGCTGGTAACATCCCGCAGACCGCTGATGCCGGTGATCTTCTTTTCACCCACCAGTTCCGCGATCTTTTTGACCATGAGTTCCTTGTTCACAGCATAGGGGATCTCGGTAATAATGATCTGTTCCTTGCCGTCCTTTTCCACGATCTCCGCTTTCGCACGGACTTTGATCACACCGTGACCCGTTTCGTACATGGAGCGAATGGGATTGATCCCGCAAATGATGGCTCCTGTGGGAAAGTCAGGTCCCGGCAGACAGGTCATCAGTTCACGCACGGTGGCGGTGGGATGTTCCATCAGATAAATAGTGGCATCCACCACTTCCCCCAGGTTGTGAGTGGGGATATTGGTCGCCATACCCACACCGATCCCGACACTGCCGTTCACCAGCAGATTGGGAAATTTTGTAGGAAGCACTTCCGGTTCCATGGTCGCTTCGTCGAAGGTGGGGACCATATTCACCGTTTCTTTTTCAATATCGCTGAGCAATTCATCGGTAATGCGTTCCATACGGCACTCGGTATAACGGTAAGCCGCCGGCGGGTCGCCGTCGATAGACCCGAAGTTGCCCTGCCCTTCCACCAGCGGCGCACGCATGGAGAAATCCTGCGCCATACGCACCAGCGTATCGTAAACAGAGGAGTCGCCGTGAGGATGGTAATTACCAAGCACTTCACCCACCACTTTGGCACACTTCACCGTGGAGTGGGATTTGGTCAACCCCATCTGACGCATGGCGTAAAGGATACGGCGGTTACAGGGTTTCATACCGTCGCGGACATCCGGGATGGCACGGCCGATATTGACACTCAAAGAGTACTGCAAATACGCAGTATGCATGATATCCTCGATATTCACAAGAATATCATTGGCGGAATTCTCACTCATTTTTTCTTCTTCCTTAAACTTCCGGTTGAATTGTTTTTATTTATATAATACTGCCGGTAATATACACCCTTTTCTCCGCACGCGCAAGCGCGCATGAGCCATCAGACCGTCTTTTTTTCACCTTTTTTGCAAAAAAATCGCCTCCGCAGAAAAAAAGGGTGCGCAAAGCGCACTTCCCTCGGGCGGCTCAACTGCGCTGACGCTTGTTTGCCGCCTACGCCACCTCTCCGACTGGAACGCTCAAGCGGTGCCGCAGGCGCATTTCTGGGACTTATAGGACTTATGGGACTTATAGGACAAAGGTTGACCGAATGGCAAACTTTATTTAAAATTGTCTTTTGTGGTGCGGCTTACGCTCCCCCACGATTCCCGCTACGCGTGTCGGACAGGTCGGACAGGTCGGACAGGTCGGACACGCAGGCTTTAAGCAAGCGACAGCGGGGTGCAAAGCACCTTTTTTGGATCGGGCGGCTCAACTGCGCTGACGCTTGTATATTGGCTTTAAGCGAGCGACAGCGAAGCTGAAAAGCCCGATCCAGAAAAGGCGCGGAAGTATCGCGCAGGAGATTTGCGTTTTTGCAAGGCGATGATGAGGGAGCGGATCAGACATCCGTGACCGAATCAGCGTCCGAAGCAAAGGCACAAAGATCCAAGCGAGACAACGCGCCCAAACGCGCCTTACTTCAAACCAAGCACATCCTGCATATCATAATACCCCGCAGGAGCGGAGGCAAGATATTTGGCTGCACGGATCGCACCTTTGGCAAAGGTTTCGCGGCTGGATGCTTTATGAGTCAGCTCCACGCGTTCACCCTGTGCGGCAAACATAACGGTGTGATCGCCAACAATATCGCCGCCGCGGACAGCGTGCATGCCGATTTCTTTTTTCGTACGCGCGCCCACGATCCCTTCTCTGCCGTGACGGATATCTTTTTTCTGATCCAGTCCGCGCACTTCGCAAAGGATCTCGGCAAGACGCGCAGCGGTTCCGCTGGGAGCATCTTTTTTCTGGTTGTGATGGGCTTCGATGATTTCAATATCAAAGTCTTCGGAAAGGATTTTTGAGGCAAGTCCGGAAAGATAAAAGAGCAGATTCACGCCCACACTGTAATTGTAGGTCTGAATGATCCGCGCTCCGTTATCTGCCAATTCATGCAGACCGGCTTTGACTTCATCGCTCAATGCGGTGGTCCCGATCACAATGGCGGCACCTTTAGCAGCGGCAAGTTTTGCATTATCCAGCACCGCTCCGGTACTGAAATCAATAATGGCATCGGCACCATTGGCAAAGGCTTCTTCCAGCGTCGGAACAATGGTCACCCCCAGTTTACCCACGCCCGCCACTTCACCGGCATCGGCGCCGAGAAGAGAGGAAGCAGGGTGTTCCGTGGCTCCGGCAAGTTCCAGTTCCGGATCTGCGGCGATATTGCTGACGAGAAAACGGCCCATTCTTCCGGCGGCACCGGTCACAATGATCTTCAACATAATTTCGATTCCTTTCAGATTTTTCCAACCATTTTTTCCGGACGCACCACGCGGTCGAAATCTTCCGCACTGATCAGACCGGATTCCAATGCCGCTTCCCGCAATGTGATCTTGCGGACGTGTGCTTCGTGAGCGATCTTTGCAGCATTATCGTATCCGATCACCGGACTCAATGCTGTCACCAGCATGAGAGAATTATTCACAAGCTGTTCGATCCTGACGGTATCCGCCTGAAGTCCGGCGAGGGCATATTTTGTGAAGTTGACACATGTTCCGGCAAGCAGTCTTGCCTGTGTGAGATAATCGTAGATGATCACCGGCTTGAACACATTGAGTTCAAAATTTCCCTGTGAACACGCCACAGAAATGGCGGTATCCAATCCGATGACCTGTGCGCAGATCATGGTCATTGCCTCACACTGCGTGGGATTCACTTTTCCCGGCATAATGGAGGAGCCGGGTTCATTTTCCGGCAGGATCAATTCTCCAAGACCGCAACGGGGTCCACTGGCAAGCCAGCGGATATCGTTGGCAAGTTTCATCAATGCGCAGGCAAGACTTTTCAATGCTCCGGACGCGGCGGCAAAGGCATCGTGTCCGGCAAGAAGCGCAAATTTATTGCGTCCGGATTTGAAGGGAAGTCCGGTGGCTTTGGCAATATTTTCCGCGGCAAGGACCGCAAATCCTTCCGGTGCGTTCAAACCGGTCCCCACGGCAGTTCCGCCGAGAGCCAGTTCATAGATCTCATCAAGAGAATGGACGATCCGCGCTTTTGCATCGTCCAACTGTGCGAGATATCCGGAAAATTCCAAGTCGGATCGTAGCC
>JAZNXT010000100.1:0-15902 GCA_045594005.1 Victivallales bacterium | reverse complement strand
GCGTGCCGCCTGCCACGGGCAGAGCGGGATACGGACCGATACGGACGGTTGTTATTTTGTCTGTTTTTGTCTGTTGCACACCGCTGTCCGACCTGTCCGACCTGTCCGACCTGTCCGACTTGTCCGACCTGTCCGACCTGTGCCGCCTGCGTATTGGCTTTAAGCGAGCAACGCGAAGCTGAAAAGCCCGATCCAGAAAAGGCGGGGTGCAAAGCACCTTTTTTGGATCGGGCGGCTCTCGCTAACGCGTGCCGCCAACCGGCAAGCGCACTGGCTGGGACATTCAAACGGTGCCGCAGGCGCATTTCTGGGACTTATAGGACTTCCGGGACTTATAAGACAAAGGCTGACCGAATGGCAAGCTTTATTTAATTTTTTCTTTCGTGGTGCGGCTTCCGCCCTTCGGTTCAACGAATAAAAAAATCCTTCTGATTACGCCTCATCCGTGTCCCACAGGTCCCTGATGTCCCAAATGTCCCATCTGTCCTCAAAAAAATAAAACACCCCCACGATTCCCGCTACGCGTGTCGGACAGGTCGGACAGGTCGGACAGGTCGGACACGCAGGCTTTAAGCGAGCAACGCGAAGCTGAAAAGCCCGATCCAGAAAAGGCGGGGGTGCAAAGCACCCGACTCTTGGGCGGCTCAACTCACTGCGTTCGTTTGCCGCCGGGCGCGGCAGGATTGCGGAGCAAGGCTGGATTTTTCCGAGCCGGAGGCGAAGGAGCGGATTAAACATCCGTGACTGAGCAAACGGCGATGGAAAGGTTCAGGATTGCCCGCAAGACAACGCGCCCCCTCAAAAGCCACCTCAAAAAGCAAGACGGAATACAACATTCCCGCGAACAGTATCCACTGTATCCAACGCCACATAAACGAAATCGCCGGCTTTGTAGGAGGTGTGACCCTGTACAGCGGAAAGTTTTTCCCGGTTCCGTGCGCTTCTGCGGAAAGAACCGCCCCGCAATTTTTCCCGGGGAATGAATCCGAATACGCACAATTCGTCCACGGAACACAACAATCCGGCAGATGTCACGCGATTGATCACGCCTTCGTAGATGGAACCGTTTTCCAATGCGCCGTTTTCCCGGAGATAAAGTAATTTCATCCGGTCGGTGGCTGCATAATATGCGTTGTCGTTATTTTCCTCTTTTGCGGAACAGTGTTCGGCGATCTCCTCCAGTTTTTTGCGGGATTTCAGTTTGCCGTTGGCATCCAGTTCCCACAGCTGCTGATGCAATGCCAGATCCGGATACCGCCGGATGGGACTGGTGAAATGGGAATATTTTTCTTTGCCCAATCCGTAATGCAGACCCGGTTCCGCCTGATAAGATGCCCGGGGTAATGACCGCAGAAACATGGAAAGGATGACCGGTTTTTTGTGGTCATTTGCCAATGTTTCCAGAAAATGAGCGCAATTTTTTCTGGAGCCGAGGATATTGCCGGGACTGTAATGAAAAAGGGTGATGCAGTTGTCGGTAAAAAGATCGATCTTCGCTTCATCCGGTTCGGGATGGATCCGGAACAGACCGGCAATGGATTTTGAGATGATCTCCCCCGCCACGGCACTGTTGGCGGCAAGCATGAATTCCTCCACAAGAGCATCGGCTTCGGTTTGAACTTTCCGCTGAAGTCCGGTGATTTTTCCGGTGGATTCATCGCACAACACACGGACTTCAGGAATGGGCATATCCAGGAACAATTCTTTTTTCCGGCGGTTTTCCCGCAGCAGACGGAAGATTCTGACAAGCTGTTCCATATTGCGCCGGGTGGTCTTATCCCAATCCACCTCTGCCGGATCGTCAATAAAATCTTGAACGCTTTTGAAATCAAGGCGTTTATTGATCTTCACCAGCGTATGAACGCGTTCTGTTTTCAATATTTCACCCGATTCAGGATCAATGGTGAACAGCACGGAATGAGCGGGTGATTCCACTCCGGCACGCAAACTGATTTTTGCCGTGAGGGACTTCGGCAGCATCGGCAGAAATCTGCCGGGCAGATATGCGGAAAAAGATCGTTTGTATGCTTCTTTATCGAATGTGGATCCCGGCTTGATATAGGCGGCAACATCGGCAATATGCACGCCAAGCAAGATATATTTTCCGGATTTCCCGATGGATACCGCGTCGTCAAAATCATGGGCATCCGTGGGGTCGATCGTGACAGTAAAAGCGCGGGTCATGTTCACGCGCCTGATCTCCCGCGCTTCCAGTTTTCCGGCGGCGGCATCCTGTTTTTCCGTGTACGGTTCTGCCAGATCGAATTCCGAAACCACCGCATTGAGGATGGAATTCACATCGCTGACCGGTCCGAATGTTTCAATGGCTTCCGTGCGCAATGTTTCCGTATGTTTTTTTCCTGTATCCAGCAGACGCAATTTCACCAGATCGCCGATCTTTGCCGATTTCGGCAGCTGATTCACTTTCACTTCTTCAGGAAGATGCCGGTCCATAGGTCGGGCGGTGCGGCGGCTGTTCAACTGTGCAACGATCGTTTTGCGGGGGCGTTCCGTAATGGCGGTGATGATCCCGCAATAGCGGTCGTCCTCCTCACCGGGGATGACTTTGACTTGAACGATATCCCCATCGATGGCGTTCCCGGTGAATTTTGCAGGAATGAAAATATCGGCGGGAAAATCTTTTTTCATGGATCCATCCACCGGCACAGCAAAACCGAATCCGCCGTTTGCAGCGGAATAACGCGCCGTGATGATCTGTTCGATATGTTTCTTTTTTTTCTTTTTCATCCAAAGCACACTTTCTTCAAATCAGCAAAAACAAGTTAAAATACGCGTGCAGACAGTAAAATGCAAGTCAAAAAAGAAAAATTCCCGGGAAAAGAAGATTGACAATTCTGCGGCGGAGTGGTATATTACCGGAGGAAATAAATTCAAAGATCCTGAAAAATCGTGATTTTGACAGACAGGAGATTCGATCATGGCAAATCAGAAAAAAGCAACCGTGCGTTCCTTCCGGAAAATGAAACAGGAAGGCAGAAAGATCGTGATGGTGACCGCGTATGATGCGCCCACCGCAAAATTTGCCGAAGAAGCCGAAGTGGATATGATCCTTGTGGGAGATTCTTTAGGAATGAGTACCATGGGATATTCCGATACGATCCCTGTAACGATGGACGATATGATCCACCATTGCAAATGTGTCCGGCGCGGCGCACCCAATACTTTTGTGATCGGGGATATGCCGTTCCTTTCCAGTCATTTGAGCGAAGAAACCGTCTTGAAAAATGCTGCAAGATTCATGCAGGAAGCCTCCTGCGATTGCGTCAAACTGGAATCCGACCGTTCCTCCATCCCCATGGTGAAAAAACTGGTTCAGGCAGGGATCCCCGTCTGCGCACATATCGGCTTGCTGCCGCAAAGCGTCAAAACATCCGGCAGTTACCGGATCCACGGCAGAAGCGAAGAAGAAGCTCAATCCCTGCTGGAAGATGCCAAAGCGTTGGAAGAAGCGGGTGCATTCTGTATCGTTTTTGAATGTCTGCCACGGGAACTGGCAAAAAAACTGACTGCCGCACTGGAGATCCCCACCATCGGGATCGGCGCGGGTCCCGACACCGACGGACAGGTGCAGGTCAATGCCGACCTGATCGGATTCTTCACCAATTATCTGCCGAAACACGCGAAATGCTATGCGAATCTGGGTGAACAGATGATCCGGGCATTGAAAGATTATGCCGATGATGTGCGTTCCGGAAAATTCCCGGAAGACAGCAATTCCTTCGATTGATGGTGCGGCACAGAAAGGGGCGAGTTATTGCCCCTTCCCTGAAACAAGCATTGCTTCAATATCTGCAAATGCGTTTTGCAGATCTTCGCTGTGATAGCGTTCATACATGTTGTAAATAAGATCTGTTATCCCGGCATGATCCCATTCTTTCAGGATTTGATCGGCACCGGATTTTTTGTATGCTGCATAATTTTCCAGCAGATAAATAAAAAATTCCATTTCTTTATCAAGTCCGTTCATCTCAATCCCTCCTTATGTAGAGAGAATTTCTGGGATCGCCGGTAATTTGTTCGCTTTCCCACATATCAAAAATCCCGATGGGGCTGAAATCCCACATTGCGAGCGCGGGATTCCGGAGCATCCGATATGTTTCAGAAAAAAGGAATTTTCTCAAAGCATCTTTGGAAGCATATCCATATTTGTTGCAAATCATCCTGACAATTTCTTTGTCATAATAATCAAGCAGCAGGACCATATCATCTTTCAGGTTCATTTTTCAATACTCCCTTGAAATTTCAAAAGCTGCAATGCTGCTTCTGTTTTGAAAGTATATTGATTGTGCAGTTTTTGCGGCAATAATCTGCGCAGAGTTTCTGCGGCGGTATATACTTTGGCAAGGAATAAACGGATCACAGGCATTGTTCTGTCATTCGCCACCGGTCCGGTAATAATGTCCCATTTCTGATCATTGGCTGTATTTTCGCGATTTGCAACCACAAAATCCAACCATTTTTTATTTGCTTTTTCAAAATAAAGCACCTTAAAATCAACGAGTTTTGTTTCATCAAATTCATAGATGGAAACAGTCGGTTTTCCGTATCCCCGGCGTTCAGCAGTCAATTCAGCCCAGCGTTCAGCCTGCTCAAAATTTGAGGTCAGATAAAAACCGCTCCCGAAATCCAATTTTCTGTCCGACGCAAGGATCGATGGATTTTTTACAGCAATATTACTGCCGTGATACAATTTCATTTATCATCTCCCTGCCATTGCATATTTCAAATCAGTTCTCAAAAAAACCGTTCCCATCTGTTGAGGGTCCTGCGCTTTAAGATATATCTCTCTGCAAAAAAGTCAAGCGGATTTGCGTTTTTTTGCAAATCAAAACACAAAATGCTGTTTTTGCTGCAGGATCGCAAAAAAAGTCTGTTTTTTCGAGAAAAACAGTTGCTTTTCCGTTCCTGCCATATTATAGTGTCATCAGCAAGCAGATCAAAAGTCTGTCTGCAATGCTGATTTTCCGAATAAAGAGTCCCCATCACTATAAGAAGACAGGAAAGGTTCTGTATGAAAACAAAATCGTTTCTGACCGCACTCCTTACCGGTGTCATGCTTTCCCCGCTGATGGCACAGGTGGAAGTGGCACCTCCCGAACAGAAGGCGGAATGGCTGAAAAATTATGAACTGCTGACCCGCGAAAACAGTATCTGGTCCGATCATGCCGGACGGATGAAAAACGGCACGGAAAAACAGAAGTCCAATGTCGCCCGCGTGGTCGCCGATGCCAAAGAAAAAAAGGTGACCGCAAGTTTCATTCATTATGCCGTACCCGCCATGAGTGAAGTGCAATATCTGCCGGATGCGTATCCCACAGACGGATCTGCCTGCGCTCCGCTGCGGATCTTTGCCGCGCTCAATGAATATGAACCGGCATCCTTTGTGATTTACGGATTCAAACAACACGGAAAAGTCGCCTTTACCGTAAGCGATCTCAAATCAAAGGAAGGATATATTTTCCCGAAAAACAGACTTTCCCTGAAGACGGTGAAGGTGTGGTATCAGGCAGGAAATGCGTGGTACAGTTATTTTCAGGACAACGGCTACAAACTCTGCCCCGAACTCCTGCTCAGCGATGAAGATCTGATCAAAGTCGATACGGAAAAAACCGCAAATTATGCGCGGCTGACGGAAAAAGACGGCACCGTTCACTATCATTGGCTCACCCCGCCGCCTGCTGTTGATAATCTGCTGGAACACATGGGACAGACCACTTACCGGATGGACGGGTCTTTCCGGAGCATGAAACCCAATTTCAAAGACAGCAAAACATTCGCCGGAGCCACGCTGGATGAAGGCGCGTTCAAACAGTTTTTCCTTACTGCGCATGTGACGGAAGACTGCAAGGCGGGGATCTATTCCGGTGCGATCACCCTGAAAGACGGTGGAAAGATCATCGGCGTGATCCCCGTTCAACTGCGGATCCTGCCCTTCAAGCTGCCTGAACCCATGCAATACAAAAACATGGATAAACCCTACCGCACCCGTTTCAATGAATACAACGGCTTTGAATTCATCCGGAAACTGAACGGAAATGATTTCAAACTGGCGGAAAAACAGCTGCTTGCCATTCTGAAAAATTTTGCCGCACACAATTATGTGATCCCCGGATTCCGCGGCGCGTATGACCGGTTCGATCTGGTGGATAAAGCCGGATTGAAACGGGATTTCGTCACCACCACCAGTATGAAATTAACCAATCTTGCAGAAATGCGTTTTGATGCCAAACGCCAGAAAGAAGAACATCTGCGTAAATTCGGCCGATCCGATTTCAATTTGGGTTGGGGAGATGAATACGGCGGCGGCACATTGCGGGGGATCCTCCCCATGGTCCAGATCTACCGTGCAGAAGGATTCGGATTCTGGAGTAACAGCCGCCATACTTATTCTCTTGCAGGATGGCTGGCAAACTGTTTCACACCGCCGGTCTGGCCCGAATACCGGAGCCATGTTCAGGCAAATAAATTCTCGTTTATCAGCCCGGACAACGAATACGGCTGGTATGCCTGTCAGCATGTGGGTGTGGAAAATCCCGCATTCAACCGCCGTCAGAACGGACTTTCCCCCTGGCGTGCAGGCTTGACCTGCAATCACAATTATGCCCATCATCTGGATGGCTTCAATGATACCCGCGGCGGCACATTCCGCGCCATGAATTTTATCTATACCGACAGCAACGGCGCATTGGATACCCTCCAGTGGGAGGGATTCCGGGAGGGGATCGACGATATCCGTTATGCCACACTGATCCAACAGCTGGCGCGACCGCTTCTCAACAGTCAGACCAATGTTCCCGGTGATTTTGCCGCACGGCAGGCTCTGAAGTTCCTTGCGGATCTGGATACCGACGACCACGATCTTTCCACGGTGCGTCTGGAAATGATCCGCCACATCCTCAATCTTATGAAACACAGCAAGTAAGGAGATACGCCGCTATGAAATATACCGTTCTTGCATATCCCCTGATCTCCGCCGCGCTCTGTATTTGCGCCTGCACGGCACCTTCTCTCCCGACAGAAGAAAAAACAGAAAAGAAAGCAGAGATCAAAACACCGGCAAAGCCGTTGACACCCGCACAGAAAGCCATACAGGAAAACCGCCGGAAATGGCAGGAATCCCGGCAGAAACAAATGGCATTGAATCAGCTGATCCACTCCATTCAGTATAACAAAGCAATGAGTTATGCCCAACGGATCCAACTGATGAAAGATGAGTTGAAAAAACCGGATCATGCCGCAGATCCCACGATGCGGCTGCTCATCAATGAACAGATCATCACCTATTGCCGGATGCCGCCCTGGACAATGATCCAGTGTTATGACCCCGCAGTGGCTGATGTGGAACTTGTCCCTGCCGCCATGGCGATCATCAACGATAAAGAAATCAACGATCTCCGGAAGGTCAAAACCTATTCTTTCCTGGCGGAATATTATGCCGGACTCAAAGATTTCAAAAAAGCGGAAGAAGTCGCAAGAAAGGCAATGACTCTGCAGATCCCGAATAAAGATTATCACGCAAAGGCATATCTGATCCTTGCCGATGTTTACCGCTGGAATGAAGATTATCCCAACTTCAGGAAAGCGGTCATGGATGCGATAAAGATCGATCCCGTCACCGCAGCAACACACGGTGCGGGGATCGCATTGCGGTACGGAAAAACAGAGGATGCCGCTTCCTTCTGGAAAGCCGCAAAAAATCCGTATGCAGAACTCTGTTTTTATTCCGGATACAACCTGAAATATCCGGAACGGGTAAAGGGGATGCCGCTTTTCGACCGCACCGCCGATGCCCGGAAATTCGTGCTTGACGAAAAGAATCCGGCAAATCAGCGGTTCGATATTGCCGCACGATACTGCATGGAAGGCATGGATGCAGAAGATATCGCCGTGCGCGCAACATTGAAAAATATCCCCGTCAAAGCAAAAAATTCGTGGGCATTTGCCCGGAACGGCGGGTTCACCATGGCGTATGCACGGGGCGGATATGCCCTTGCCGCAGAGCTTTGTGAACTGGTCATGGATACCGCCTATATGACTCCGCTCAATGCAAAATTCATTTACATTTCCTCGCTGGGAGCCATCGGCAGAACAGCAGATGCGATCCGATACGCAGAAAAATGTTTGGAGGACACCAAACTTTCTCCCGTTGACCGGACAAAGATCCGGAGTTTCATTGCTCTGCTGGAAGGCAGAGATGTCATGGCTGTCATCAAAGAAGCGAAGCTGACGAATAAAGAGGAATACGGGATCGTCCGCAGTGTGGCGCGTCAATGTATGGTCTGGGGAAAAATGGCGGACGCGGAAAAATATGCGGCGGAATATCAGAAATATTTTATCGTGCCGGAAAAACGGGTATTGCGCGTAAAATATTTTGATGACCCCATTTACTCTGTTTCCGATTGGCGTAAAGTCTATCGCAGACTGGAAAAACAGTATTGCAATATCCCCTATCGCGGCGCATTGGATTTCTTTGAAACGGATGTGGCGACCGGCACACGGAATGTAACATTCGATCCCACAGAAAAACCGCTCGGCACCACAGAGATCACCGCCGCAGCAGACCGCTACGGACTCCATGTATTCCTGCGGATCGAGGATGAAAATGCACGGGAGGTGGAACAGGGCTTTGCAAAAGCCGTCAGCCCGGAATGTTATTTCGCGCCCGGTCACAATCAGCCATACATCTGCTTCGGACCCGATCCGGTAAGCAAGTCGGCATGGACATTCCATACTGCCTACAACAACAAAGGCTCCGCGCGGCTGGACGAAAAACAGCCTGCACGATCCTACCGCATCGATTACGCGTTTTCCGATACGGATTATGTGATCCATCTCTTTTTCGGTTGGGAGACCCACTACAACAAACTGCCGGAAAACGGCAGTGAATATCTTTTTGAAGCCATTGTGTGGACGCCCGGCGGCGGTATGACATGGGGTGGCTCACAGGGTCCCCACGGCGTGTCCGACTGGGGAAGACTCCGTTTCGAGCTGACGAAAAAACAGCTCAACGAGATTCGCAGAGAGATCATTTTCAAAACATTCCGCAACTACAAAAAAGTCAATTTCGGCGGTGTGGGCGGCATGGGTGAAGATGTGTTCATGGTCTGGGGAACCGATGTGATCGGCGAGCCTGCCTTCCATCAGAAATATCTGAAAGGACTTCAGGAAAAACTGGAAAAATATGCAAAGCTGGTCAAAAAAGATATGACCGATGAAGATGTGGAAAATGTTTATGTGAACGCATTGATCCCCATGAAGGGTTTGCGGTACGAAGTGGAAGAACTCCGCAGAAAATATCTTGAAGAAACCCTTATGCAGTAAAGATCTCCGGAAAGAGGCTGTTGTTGCAGGACAGCCTCTTTTTTTCAAATCCGGTTGCGTTCCTGTTTCATCAGGATATATTTCCGGGTACGCCATGCGCCGGTAACAAAATATACTCCGCCGATGAAAAACGGCATCAGGCCTGCAATGGCATTGCCGTACCAGAAACCGTAAACACCGAATCCGCACAGGAAACCGAGTACCCACGAGATCCCGATCCGGATAATGATCCCGTCCAGGATCGCCACGATCAGATTGAGATTGAAGTTGCCGGATCCGTTGATCAGCCCCATCATAGGGGACCGCAATGCGCTGCCGAGGAACAGCAGCAAAGCCACGGGGATATAGGTCATTGCCATATCCAGCACATCGGTATCGGAAGTAAAAAGACCGAACACCCAGCGCGGCACCACGATCACAGCCACAGCCATCACAAAGGATATGGCACTGTTGATGGCAAGGGAAACACCGAGGATCTTCGGGACACGATCGTACTTTTCCGCACCGATACATTGCCCGATCATACTGCCCGCCGCAGTGCCGAAAGATACATTCACCACATTGACGATCAAGCTGATTTTGTTGCCCACACCGGTCATTGCCGCCGCCACCAGACCGTAGCCGTTGATCCAGCGGTTGACCAGAAGCATGGAAAAACTGATGGAGGCACTTTGGAAAAGCATAGGAAGCCCCAGTTTCATCAACGGACTGAATGCATCGGCTGTCATTTTGAAACTTTTGAGTTTGAAATCAAATCCGAAATGATCCCGCAGACGGTACATGAAAGCGAACGCCAGCACAAAACTGACCGTCTGGCTGATCACCGTGGCAAGTGCCGCACCGGCAGCACCCAATTTCCACCAGCAGATAAAAAGCAGGTCAAGGATAATGTTCAGCACCGTGGAGATCGCCACAAAAAGCAGCGGATGCCGGGAATCCCCCATCCCCCGCAGTACGGAACTGATCACATTATAACCGTAGGTCGGCAGCAATCCGTACAAACAGATCCGGAAATATGAGGCTGTTTCCTGCCGGATCGCGTCCGGTGTTTTCATCAGAGAAAGGATCTGACCGCTGAAGATCAGCGACAATGCCATCATCACCAGTGCCGCAATAAAATGGAATGTCAGCAGAGTCCCGATCACCCGGGATACCCGCTCCTTTTCCCCCGCACCCGTCAGTTGGGCAACAATGACCTGCCCGGCATTGGAAAACCCCATTCCCACAAAATACAGGAAATGCAAGATCTCTGTCCCGATGGTCAGCGCACCCAATCCGTTTTTTCCCTCCACATGACCGATCACCACCATATCCACCACATTGTAGAGAGTGACCAGCAAACTGGAAAAGAAAAGCGGCATGGCAAAGTCGATCATCGTCTTTGCCACATTTCCCTGCGTCAGATCGCGCACGATTTTATTATTTTCTGCCATACGGGTTCCATTGTTGAAAAGTGAAAGTGCATAATATAGCACAACTTTACGCTTTTGCACAATATTTTCAGATTTTTATTTGGCAACATTGCAAAAAAAGTCTTCAGTCGGCAGTCTTCAGCCGGTAGCCGTTTTTGCCACGGGCGAAGCGGATGAGCGGCTCCGCCATTCAGGGTAAACAATACGCCTGTCTCCCCATGTTGAGAATTCCGGTATCTGCAAATTATGATTTTACGGTGACAAACCTGAAATTTTCTCTTGCAATTCATCACTTCCGGTGCTATTTTAACAGAAGAGGTAATTTCAAAAGTCCTCAAAAGATCTGAATCGCTTTCGCTTCGATAGGCAAAAGGGGCATTTTCGGTGATTACTCTACGAGTAGTCACGCTCAAATTACCTTTCGCCACTCCTTGCGACAGCATCTTCATCTTATTTTGACAGCCTTTTGAAATCACCTCAGAATGAAGATTTTATGATTCAGAAACGGGAAACAGAGATGTCAGATCAGAAAAGAATCGCCATTTGCGGCATCAAACACGCCGGAAAATCCACGGTGGGAAAAATCGTTGCGGAAACGCTCGGCATCCCCTTTGCGGATTCCGATGAACTGCTGCAGCAGAAATACGATCCGGCATTATCTGTCCGCGAGATCTATCTGAAACTGGGGGAAGAAGGATTCCGTCAGCTGGAGGCAAAAACGATCCGGGATTTTTCTGCGGAAAAAACAGCCTTTGTCCTTGCGCTGGGCGGTGGTGCCCTTTCCAATCCCTTTCTTACGGAAGATGATCTGCGCACATTGGGTGTGATCTGCTGTATTGATGTGCCGGACGATGTGGCATACGAACGGATCCTGCGCAAAGGGCTGCCCCCCTTCCTTGCAAAAGAAGCAGATCCCCGTGCCGCTTTTGCACGATCCAATGCGGCTCGCAGAAAAGTTTTCCGGGAAAAATCGGATGTTCTGATCAAAGTTTCCGGAGAGGACGCAGCCACAGTCCATCCGCGACATACCGCCAACAGACTTATCAACGCTATCAATCTGGAATGATCTGCCATGAACAATACTTTCGGAACCATGTTTGCCGTCACCACATTCGGAGAATCCCACGGACCCGCCCTCGGTGTGATCGTGGATGGAGTCCCTGCCGGACTGGAGATCGATCCGTCATTCATCCAAAGTGAAATGGACCGCCGCAAACCGGGTCAGTCCGCCATGACGACTGCACGGCAGGAATCCGACACCGTGGAGATCCTTTCCGGAGTTTTTGAGGGAAAATCCACCGGCACACCCATTGCCATGATGCTGCGGAACGCAGATCACCATTCCACCGATTATTCCAATATCGCCAATACATTCCGTCCGGGTCATGCCGATTTCACCTTTGAAAAGAAATTCGGACTGCGGGATTACCGCGGCGGCGGCAGATCATCGGGCAGAGAGACGGCGGCACGGGTCGCGGCGGGTGCGATCGCAAAGATCTTTCTGAAACAGTACGGAATCATCATCCGGGCATGTACCGATCAGATCGGGAATATCCGCGCGGAACAATTCGACTGGTCAAGTGTTGAAAACAATCCTGTCCGTACCGCCGATCCGGCAGCGGCAGAAGCCATGTTCAATGAAGTCAAAGCCGCCACGAAGGATGGCGACAGCATCGGCGGCGGGATCTGCTGCGAGATCCTGAATCTGCCAATCGGTCTTGGAGAACCTGTTTTTGATAAATTCGATGCCATGCTGGCTCATGCCATGCTTTCCATCGGTGGGATCAAAGGTTTTGAGATCGGGGACGGATTTGCCGTCTGCTCCGGCCGCGGCAGTTTCAACAACGATCCCATCACCCCGGAAGGATTCGCCTCCAATCATGCAGGCGGCGTGCTGGGCGGGATCACCAATGGGGATACGGTCCGTTTCCGCGTTGCAGTCAAGCCCACACCGTCCATCAGTCAGGTCCAGCAGACCATTGATAAATCCGGTGCGGCAATGGAGCTTGCCATCAAAGGCAGGCACGATCCCTGTCTTGCACCCCGGATTGTGCCGGTGGTGGAAGCCATGGCGGCATTGGTCACGGCAGATCTGCTTTTGCGCAGCAAACGCTGAAAATGCGGGGAACCTCTCCCGCTCTCCGTTTGTCTGAAAAAATAAAAAACACAGAACGGAGGCGGAAAAATGACAGTCAGAAAAATTTTTTTATTTCTTCTTGCCTGCATCACACTCAACGGATGCAGCAGTGCAAGATCCACAGATCACCTGAAACCCGTAACCGGATTCGATGCCCGGAAATATATGGGGACCTGGCACGAACTGGCACGGTTCCCGCACTCCTTTGAAAAAGATCTGCACGATGTCACCGCCCATTATTCCCTGCGGAAAAACGGCACCATCTCCGTGGAAAACCGGGGGGTTCTTCCGGACGGCACAGTGAAGATCTCCCACGGCGTCGCTTTCCCAACCGGAGAAAATACCGGCTCTCTGCGTGTTTCTTTCTTCCGTCCGTTCTATGGTGATTACAAGATCATTCTGCTGGAAAAAGATTATTCCGCCGCCATTGTCACTTCCGGCACAATGGATTATCTGTGGATCCTTTCCCGCACAAAAAATATTTCCCCGGAAAAGAAAAAAGCATATACCGCTTTTCTCCGGCAATGCGGATTCCCCATTGAAAAACTGATGTGGCAGTAAGCGGAAAAATCCATATTTATTTTTTGCGGCGGGACTGGAAATCTTTTCTGTTCCGTGCTATTGTAAAACAGAAAAAAAACGATACACGATCACAAAATATAAAGGATCCACCCCCATGCCCTCTCTTGCTGAATTGAGACGCGACCATATCCTCCTTGCCGCACACCGTGGTGTCGCCGGCGGAAATATCCCCTGCAACACCCTCACCGCATATCAGATCGCCCTTGATCAGGGGGCAGATATCGTGGAAACCGATGTGACGATCAGCAGCGATGGAGAACTTTTCACCTTTCACCCGTACATGGAAAATGCTCATCTGCTTTCTCCGACCCTGATCGCCGATATGACGGCTGCCGACGCAAAAAATCTGCGGTATGCCAACTTTGATAATACCCCGACACAATTCAAGGTGCAGACCTTCGATGAAACATTGGATCTGCTGAAGGGAAAATGTCATGTCAATATCGACAAATTCTGGCTGGATATTCCCCGGATTTCCGACTGTATCCGGAAGCACGGCATGGCAGATCAGGTATTGATCAAAACGCCCGCAAAACCGGAATATTTCGATCTTGTGGAAAAATACGCGCCGGATATGCCTTTTATGACCGTTATTTCCGGCGAAGATACCATCTCGGAAGCTCTGCTGAAACGGAACTTGAACTATGTCGGCGCAGAAGTCCTCTTTTCATCTGAAGACGCACCTGTATGCCAAGAGGACTATATCCGCGCCATGCACGATCGCGGTCTGCTGGTGTGGTGCAATTCCATCATCTACGACCACCGCGCACAACTGGTGGCGGGACACAGCGACGATCTTGCCATGTCCGGCAAAATGGATGATGCCTGGGGCTGGCTGGTGGATCGCGGCTTTGACATCATTCAGACCGATTGGCTGCTGCCGCTGCGTATCTATCTCCAGCAGCGCGGCTTGAAAGTGCGTTAAAGATATTTCCGCAGAAAGTCAAGGACTGCCTGACGCATCTCCGGCAATTCCTGATGGGGAACAGGATATTTTTTCATCAGGTATTTTTCCGGACAACCCCAATCGGCATACACTTTCTTCAACACGGCATCCACTTTGTCCAACCCGGCTTCCGGCGTAAGTCCGTCGAACTGTCCGTTCACGGAAATACGGGCGCGGGGAGCGATCAGCGCATTGATGGATGCGGTATCAAAATATTTCAGAAGGGACGGCACGAAATAATACAAGCCGTGTCCCTTCAGATGGTTGGATTTGATCAGTTCCTCAAAATCCGTCAGACAGCAGATATCTGCGCAGACTTTGATCCGCTCATCCAATGCCGCCGTGTACCATGCCATCGTACTGCCCATCGACATGCCCAGCGTCCCGATCCGGGTGCTGTCCACTTCCTTTCTGCTGCACAAATGATCCAGCATCCGGCAGGAATCATAGACCATCATCCCCCACATCACCTGACCGCGCCACAGCATTTCTTTGAAAATATCCCCTTCCGTGCGGTCGGAACGGGACCCGAATGCCCGGTGATCCGCCGCCAATACCGCATATCCCTCCTTCAGCAGATCCGGCAGCCAGGGTCCGCATTGATAAGGCGCGCCCTGAAGCAGCTCATCTTTCCCCAGATAATACATCCCCCCGTGGGAATGATTATACAGGATCGCAGGGATCTTCTGCGTTTCATCATATCCGGCAGGAAGTGCAAAATAAGCAAGGAACGGCGGTTCGTCCGGATAAGAAAACTGCAATGTTTCCAGCGTTCCTCCGGCGATCTTTTCACGCCGGATCACCTCACATCGCAGGGGCATATCAAAATCCGGCAGATCCCCCATCAATGACCATAAAAGTTTCCGTTTCTGTATCTGTTCCTGCTTCATAATCCTGATCTTTGCTCCTATTCCTGCGAAAAATCTTTTCCGGATCGTTTTTTTGGATCGGGCTTTTCAGCTTCGACTTCGCTCGCTTAAAGCCTGCCGCCACCTTTCCGGCTGGATCGGTCAGACGGTGCAGCATTTCCGGGACTTATAAGACTTATAAGACTTATAGGACCTATGGAATAAAGCTGACCGCTGGGTGCAAAGCACCCGCTTCTTGGGCGGCTCAGTTTCGCTGCGCTCACTTGCCGCCAGTGGCAAACAAGCGAAGCGCAGTTGAGCCACCGATCCAGAAAAGGCGCGGAAGTATCGCGCAGGAGATTTGCGTTTTTGCAAGGCGACGATGAGGGAGCGGATTCTACATCCGTGACCGAATCAGCGTCCGTAGCAAAGGCACAAAGATCCAAGCGAGACAACGCGCCCCCACCACCACGCGAGACAACGCGCCCCTGTGCGGCAGTATTGCGGAGACAGTTCGGATTTTTGTGCGGAAGCTTTGAGGGAGTGGACTAATGGTCCATGACCGAAAAGACCCGCAAGCAAAGGTCCGAAATGACCCGCAAGACAACGCACAGCTTAAATGCTTTCGGCAAAGT
>JAZNXT010000099.1:0-10261 GCA_045594005.1 Victivallales bacterium | reverse complement strand
CCCTGTGTGCTGAACTGGAAACGGGGCTGCAGAAAGCCTTTGCATTTGCTCCGGATCTGACAACATTTTCCGTGGACACCTGGGGTGTGGATATTGTCTTTTTCCGTGACGGGAAAATGATCCGTCAGCCGTATTGCTACCGGGATCCGCGTTTTACCAAAGCGCAGAACGATACCCACGCGATCATTTCCAGCCGCGATCTTTACGCCATGAGCGGGATCCAGGAATTGACCTTCAATACGGTCTATCAGCTTTTTGCGGCAAAGGAAGATCATCCGGAAGATTTCAAAAACGGCGCAAAGGTCCTTTTCATTCCCGATGCACTCCTTGCCCACCTCACGGGGGAAATGACAACAGAATACACCATTGCCTCCACCGGTGCGGTTCTGGATCCGGCGACCCGGAACTGGAACAGGGAACTCTTTGAAAAACTGGATATCCCGCAGGATGTACTGACTCCGATCGTGGAACCCGGCACGACGGGTGCTTTGCTGAAGAAGGAACTCTGCGAAAAATTGAACATCCCGCAGATCCCCTGCGTCAAATGCGGCGCACACGATACAGCAAGCGCGGTGGCGGCTCTGCCTGCACCGGATGCGGCGGACAATGCGTATATCAGTTTGGGGACATGGGCTCTGCTGGGGGCGGAGATCCTGACTCCGGACAGTTCTGCCGAGGCTTTTCAGGCGAAATATACCAACGAAGGCGGGTTGTGCGGAACATTGCGTTTTCTCACCAATATCACCGGGACCTGGCTGCTTCAGGAAACCAGAAAGACCTGGAACGATGCCGGTGAAAAAATCAGTTTCAGCGAAATGTGCGACTTGGCAATGGCTGCGGAAACCGACATCCGGATCGACCCCAATGATCCTGTTTTTGCCACTCCGGGTGATATGCCCGCACGGATCGCGGAATATTGCAGAAAGCACAGCGGGAAAGAATTCGCCGGCCATGGCGAATTGCTGCGTTGTATTTATGAATCGCTGGCAGAATGTTTCAGCAGAAAATTGCGGGAACTGGAAGCTCTCCGCAGCGTAAAATACAAAAGACTGCATATTCTCGGCGGCGGCACAAAGGACGAATTCCTGATGCAGCTCACCGCAAATAAAACGGGGATCGAAGTTCTTGCCGGACCGGTGGAAGCAACAGCTATCGGCAATCTGCTGTCCCAGCTGATGGCATCCGGTGAAATTGCGGATCTGGCTGAAGGCAGAAAACTGGTGGCGCGTTCTTTTGATCTGAAATCATATCAGGCAGAGTAACGGCAAACATGACTGAAAAATAACTTTTGAAAAAAATAATATATTTTTTCGTTGTAAAGTTGCAAAAACAGATACATTTTGCGATTTTTACAAAAAAAATGCAAAAAAAATGCAAAAACAGTGCAAAATCATTTGCATTTATCCGAAAAATATGTTAATATTAAGAGTGACGGGCACATTATGTGCGTAAAACAACCATTCAACAAACGTAGGAGAACGGAAATGGATTTCTACAACGTCAAGAAAAGAGAACATGTGAAGATTGCAGACAAAGACTGCGAAAAAGTCATCTACAAAAGAAAAACCGCAACCGGCATCCAGGAACGCTATGCTGCCAAGGCTGTGGATGATGATGGCACCAAGTTGACCAAGTTCCTCTCCAAAGACGCTTACGACAAGCTGAAATGCAGCGTCGGCAAAGTCGCTGCCAAGAAGAAATAATCTTTCTCCTCATCAGCATAAAGAAACCGGCATCCTTTCGGGTACCGGTTTTTTTATTTTACGGGAAATGCAGTTTCGTTTTCAAACCGCGTTTTTCAAATACCGGGAGAGATCAAACTTCCGGATCGTAGATCAGGAAGGAACAGTTGTCACATTCCAGCAGATTGCCTTTTTTTGCTTCGTTCAAAGTGGAAGGCGGCAATGCGATATTGCAATGACCGCAGGTACGCTGATCGCAAATGGGGGAAACAGGATCGCCCTGCCCCGATGCCAGAAGGCGTTTATATTTTGCCAGCATGACCTGCGCCACATCTTTTTCCAGTTTTTTGACTTCAAAAGAGCGTTCGCGGATCTCGTTCAGGATCTTTTCTTTGAGTTCATCCAGCTCCCGGACTTCCTTCTGTGCCATTCTGCCAACCGCTTTGTATTGACGCTCGGCGGCTTTTTCGGCAGTCTGTGCTTTTTCTAACGCATCGTACAATTCCAGTTCCCGTGTCTCCAATTCGGAGATCGTTTTTTCACTGGCGGCAATTTCCGCAAGGATCGCATCATATTCCGCCGCTTTTTTCACAGTACCGGAGCGGACTTTGCTGTTCTGAAGTTTAGCCTGTTCCGAAGCATTGTCCGTCTGACAGGTCCGGATTTGGAGTTCCAGTTTTTTCACGGCTGCCGACGCTGCGGCAAAAGCCTTTTTCACCTGTTCAAATTCACTCACCAGCTGGGCGCGTTCTCCGGGAATTGTCTTATAACGGATCTCCAGATTCCGGATCCGGATATCAACTTTTTGCAATGCGAGAATATCCGCAACAGATTTCTTCATACTTCTTCCTTTCAAATTTACTGGCGTGTGTTTTTCTCATTTTATGGTAATTTTACCTTAAAGTCGGAAAAAATCAAGGCAAAAAAGAAAAAAAAAGGAAAAAGAGTTGTATCGGCATTGAAAAATCAGCGAAATGGTGATATATTTTTCTGTAATTATTACATAATATTGTAAATAGGCGGATTTCAGCTTGAACAACTTTATTCGGAATATATGTGCAGCAGGTGCGATCCTGGCGGGAATCATCCTCGCAACGGGAACGCTTTTTGCCGCACCGTTTGATAATTTGCTCTCACGGGATGGGACCATCCGGTCTGTGGATTCAAGTGCCGATACATACGAATATATCGGCAGCAATGTGATCGCACGCGGTCATGTGGTGATCCTCGCAGATCAGGATCTGCTGCTGACGGCAGACAAAGCCATTTTCAATCTGGATTCTCAGGATGTGGAACTCTCCGGCAAAGTATCTTTTTCCATGCGCCGGAAACGGATCGTGAACATGACTTTTGCGGATTACGAGAAAGCAGTCCGGGATCCGTATGTGATCGTAAAACGCCTTCAGACAAAGACATTGCCCACCGGTCAGAAAATGATCCGGGCTGAAGTAACGGACAATGCCATGTATATGAATGCGGATAAAGCATTTATGAATTTCAAGACCGGCACGATCCAGTTCAAAAACTTTATGGTAAAAAGCGATATGCTTTACGCACAGGGCGAACGGGCGGAACGGTTCTACGATGGCTCCATGAATGTGCAGAATGCAAAATTCACCACCTGTAATTATCTGGTGGACGGACACGACCATTACGCCGTATCGGTGAAAAAAGCAGTGATCAAGCCGCCCCGTCAGAACAGCGGTCTGCTGAATTACAAATTCGATCAGGGCGATGTGAGCGTACTGGGTGTGAACTCTTTTCTGGAATTGTGGGGCGTGCCGGTTTTCTGGCTGCCGGTGGTCTATAAACCTGCGGAAGCGGGGGGATTCGGCGGTAGAATTGCCATCGGGAACAGTTCGGACTGGGGATATTTCATTCAGACCAGCAAAAATTTCAAGGTGCTGGACGATCCGTATTTGAATGTGAACGTGATGCTTGACCTTTTTGAAGAACGCGGCTTCGGGTACGGTGTGAATGTGGATTTTATGACGCCGGAATCTTCCACCAGTCTCTTTTTCTACGGGATCGATGATGATGACCCGTACGCACACTGGGGAAATGATGATAAGGATGATGCAGACTGGAAAAAGAATAATTCCCGTTTGAAAGTGCCGTCCTACCGCTACGAATTCCGGATCTCCAACCTGACTCATCTTTCGCCGCGCACAGATTTCCGCGGTCAGTTGGATGTGATCAGCGACTACAACTTTCTGTACGATTATTTTGATGACCGCTATGAAGAAGTGCTGGAACCATCCAGTTTCATTGATCTGGAACGCCAGTTCGACCGGATGACTGCAACGCTCTATACCACATTCCGCGTCAATGATTTTTCCACGACACTGGAACGGCTGCCGGAGATCCGCTTTGATTTTCAGCGGCAGCATCTTTTCGGCGGATTGTATTATCAGGGAGAAACCAGTTTCGGTTATTATCAGATGAAATGGCGCGATTTCGACCGGGAACGCATCTATGGCAATATGGTGGAGATGAAAGATTATGAATCCTTCCGATTCGACTCACTGCACATGTTTTACTATCCGATCAAGTTCTGGAATATCAATTTTATTCCCCGTGCCGGATTCCGTCTGACAGCGTATTCCGATTCCTCCAAACGGAAGATCACAACGAACGATCTGAACAATATGTTCATTGCGGATTCCGTGGATGGTCAGCCACGCGTGGATGTGGTGAATTATGATGATAAAGGCGGCGACCGGTTCCGTTTTGCCGGAGAGATCGGATTTGAACTCAATACAAAATTCTACCGCACATGGCAGAATGTGAAAAGCGAATATTTCGGACTTGACGGCTTGCGTCATGTGGCGATCCCCTATATCAATTATACCTTTATTCCGGAACCGACGGAAACGCCGGAACATCTGTATTACTTTGATGAAGTTGACCGGATCGACGAAAATCATTTCATCCGCCTGGGTTTGCTGAACCGTTTGCAGACCCGCCGGAATGGCGAGATCTACGAATGGTTGAGTCTGGAAACCTATTGGGATTATTATATCCACGATGCGGAAGGCATGGATAATGTGGGTGATCTGGGGGTGGTTCTCCGTTTCAATCCCACAAAAGATTTGAGCATCACCTCCCTGCTGCTGATGGATCTTGGAAAATCCAACGATCACGATACGGAAGTCTGGCGCGGTGACCGCAAAGCGGGACGGCCGGGATTGGATTCCGATCTGTTCAACCGCTGGTATATCAATGCCTCCTGGCGTTTTGCACCCAGATGGCGCGTCTTTGCGTCCTATCAGTATGTGGATGATTATTTGCAGCGGACACCTTATTCCATGGGGACCAGTATGGCGGGGATCTCTGCCTCCAGCATATTTTTCTCCCGTTCCACACGGGGACAGCATATCGGCGGCGGACTTGAATTTCCGTTGTTCGATGACAAAACATCCGGTTATTTTGCACTCAGCTATGATGTGGATGCCGCACTTATGGAAAATATGAGTATCGGGATCAGACGGAAATTCCACTGCTGGCAGCTTCATGCGGAATTCGGGCGTGAATGTGAACGGCGCGGCGATGATTACAAAAAAGAATACAGCCATTATATTGCGATCTTTGTATCGTTGACCGCAATGCCCGGAGTGGAATTCGGTCATAAGGTCGAAGATTGATCTTTCCTCAATAACGCCTGGAGAACATAAAATATGAAATTGGAAATCCGTCCTGCCGTGCTTTCCGGCACGGTAAAAACACCGGGATCAAAATCGCACACGATCCGTGCAGTGATCATTGCCTCTCTTGCCAAAGGAACCAGTATTATCAAGGCTCCCCTTGTTTCCGAAGATACCCTTTCCTGCATCCGTGCGGCTTCTGCGCTTGGCGCATATATCAAACGGGGCAATGATGACGAATGGATTATTTCCGGGACAAACGGAAAATTGCTGGAACCGGCAAGGACTCTGGATCTTGGAAATTCCGGAACCAGCACGCGGCTTCTGGCGGCGATCGCATCCCTTGCGGGACACGAGATCCGTTTTGACGGCGATGAATCACTGCGTACCCGGCACATGGCTCCGCTGCTGGATGCGTTGGTTCCTCTCGGCGTGGAAGTGACTGCCACCGAAGGCAAATGCCCTTGCTCCGTGCGTGGTCCGCTGAATGGCGGCGTGACTAAAGTGAACGGTAAATCCTCTCAATATCTTTCCGCACTGCTGATGGCGACTCCGCTGGCAAAACATGATACGACGATTTTTGTGGACGATCTGCACGAAGTCCCTTATGTCCGTTTGACGCTGGATTGGCTCAAACGGCAGGAGATCGAACTGAAATATAATGACGATATGACGCGCTTCGATGTCAGGGGCGGTCAAAAATATAAAGCCTTTGAAAGCATGATCCCCGGCGATTTCTCCACGGCGTGTTTCCCCGCAGTTGCCGGAGCTGTGACCGGAGATAAGATCAAACAGTTGAATCTGGATTTTTCCGATGAACAGGGCGACAAACAGATTTTTGAATATTTGAGCAGGATGGGCGCATCTGTCAGCACGAAAAAAGATGTGGTGACGATCAAAAAAGGTAAACTGAAAGCGGTGGAACTGGATCTGAATTCTACGCCGGACGCCTTGCCGATCCTGTGTGTGGCTGCCGCTTGTGCCAAAGGGAAAAGTGTATTCCGCAATGTGCCGCAGGCGCGGATCAAAGAAACCGACCGTATTGCGTGTATGACCACGGAATTGCGGAAAATGGGGATCGAGGTGGAGGAATTTGAAGACGGTATGGCTGTGACCGGAGGCGAGCTGAAGTCCTGCCTGACGCTGGAAAGTTACAAAGACCACCGGATCGCCATGTCACTGGCTGTGGCTGCGATGGCTGCAACAGATGGCGGTATAAGCCTGATCAATGATGCTGAATGTATCGATGTGACCTACCCCGGATTCATCCGCGACTTCACCAACCTCGGCGCAACCTTCAAGATTTATTAACGGTTGACTGAAAAAAATCTCCGGATCGGTGAAACGATCCGGATGCAACAACGCCGCAACCTGCAATAAAGATTCGCAGAGGCGGCGTTTTTATTTTTTATTCTTCGGATTCGGATTCAGCATCTCCGGAAGATTCTGCCGGGGCGGCTTGTTCTTCTTCCACTGCATCAGGCAGGACTTCCCAGCTTCCGCTGCTGTTCTTTTTCAATTTGAAGATCTTATCTTCTTTGATATTGCCGCGGAAGGTGATCACAGTTGTGACTTCCGCTTCATTTCCTTTGATTTCTTCGGAAACGATCTGCAGGGTCGCAAATGCAAAAGTTTCGGAACGGTTCCGCGCTTCCCTGCGGTAACTGTCTTCGTTCCAATCGGCAAAAGATTTCAGATAGCGTTCTTTATCGGCGGCTGCCAACGCTTTGGCATCTTCTTCCGACTCCACATTTTCATCTTCCTCCCAATAGTATTTGAATTTCTTATCATAAATGGCATCGGCAGATTTCTGGATATCGGCTTTGACTTCTTCCACGGTCATATTCTGAAGTTTCCGGAAATGCGTTTCCACAGCCTCCGACGGAGATTCAGAACAGGCGGCAAAAAGAAACATTGCGCACAGCGCAGCCAGCAGGACAGTCATTTTTTTCTTCATATTTTCACCTCGTACATTTAGAATCTGTATCCTATACTATAACTGCAAATCCGGATTTTGCAAGTGCGATCAATCATCCCGGAGACGGCGCATGATTTCCTCGAACGCCGCAATGGAATCTTCTTCGCTGACATCCTGACAAAAATTATCGTTTCCGTCCATGAACCGTTCGCAGAGATCGTCCGGCACATCCCGCAGAAAATGCGACGGTATCTGGCGGACATATTCCTTGAATTTATACCGTTCCCGCGCACAAGTCAGGATCAACTGCTGTTTCGCCCGGGTCACAGCCACATAGAACAGACGGCGTTCCTCTTCTTCGCCGCCCTCAAGAAGCGAACGCTCGTGGGGAAACAGATTCTGTTCCATCCCCACCACAAAAACGATAGGAAACTCCAGTCCCTTTGACGCGTGAACAGTCGTCATAATGGGAGCATCCCGTTCATCATCTTCATCGGTGCGGTCGTTGTCATCCATGAGGGAATAATTTTCCATAAAATCGGCAAGAACGCATTGTTCCCCTGGTTTGCTGAACTGGAAATCCCGTTCAAAATTCCCGATATAGTTCAGGAATTCCATCACGTTTTCCCGGCGGCTCTGCGCTTCTTTGATATCTTTATAAATCCGCTGCAAGCCGTCAAGATATCCGGTTTCCAACAGCAATGCGTGTGCTTTTCCGGAAAGATTTCCGCTTTCGGAGAACTGTGCTTTTGCATTTTTCAAAGCTCCGGCAAGGTTCCGCGCTCCGGCGGCTGCGGCACTGCTGACCGCAGAAAGATAATCGGGATGATCCAGCAGTTCACTCAAGGGGATCCCCGTGATCTGACGCAATTTCCGCAATGTTTCAATGGCTTTATCGCCGATCCCGCGCGGCGGCAGGGAAATGATCCGCAGCAAACTCTGATCGTCCCGGGGATTCAGGATCAGTTTCAGATACGCGGCGGCGTCTTTGACTTCCTTGCGCTGGAAGAATTCCTGTCCGCCGATGATCTTCGGGCGGATCCCCACATTGCGGAACGCCATTTCAAACGTCCGGGAAAGATAGTTGGAGCGGTACAGGATCGCAAAATCGGAAAGATTCACATCCCCATTGGCGCGCCGCATGGCAAGAATGGTGTTCACCACATAGTCCGCTTCCGCGTTTCCGTGATCCAGCTGCACGATCCGCACCGTTTCGCCGCGCCCTTTGGAAGACCACAGATTTTTGGTATAGCGGGCGGTATTAGGTGCGATCACAGCGTTGGCTGTTTCCAGAATATTGTTGGTGGAGCGGTAGTTTTCCTCCAATTTGATCTCTTTGGTTCCGGGAAAATATTTTGGAAAATCCAGAATATTGGAAACATCCGCACCACGCCACGCATAGATGCTCTGATCATCGTCACCCACCACACAGAGATTGGGATTTTCTCCGGCAATGAGTTTGATCAAACGGAACTGCGCGGCGTTGGTATCCTGATATTCGTCCACCAGCAGATAACGGTAGGTCTTACGGTAACGCTCCAGCACCTCGCCGTGTTCCTCCAGGATCCGGACGGTCAGGAGCAGCATATCATCGAAGTCCACCATGTTCTGCAGTTCCAGCAGTTTCTGATAGCGTTCATAGATCTCCGCAAGGATCTGATATGCAGGGCGGTTCGCCGCCGCATCATCAAGGGCATCCTGAGGAGTCCACATTTTGTTTTTGCAGTTTCCGATAAAGTTCACAGCCTCGGCAGTGGGGATCTCATCTTTGGAATATCCCAATTCCGCCGCCGCCTGACGGGCAATACTGGTCTGATCGGCAGTATCGGCAATACTGTAATTGGAGTCGTAATTTCCTGCATAGCGGATATCCCGCCGCAGGACTCTTGCGCAGAATGAATGAAAGGTGCCGAGCGTCACTTTGGACGCAGCATCGGGGGACACGATCATACGCAGACGCTCCCGCATCTCCCGCGCCGCCTTGTTGGTAAAGGTGACACCGAGAATAGATGCCGGATCGATCCCCTGTCCGATCATGTAAGCGATGCGGGTGGTGATGACTTTTGTCTTACCTGTTCCCGCGCCCGCAAGCACCAGAAGCGGTCCTTCGGTGGTCTTGACCGCTTCCAGCTGCTGCGGATTCAAACCGCGCAAAATATCTTTTGCCATAAAGTTTATGCGTCCTGCGCGGCAAGTTCAAATTTTTCGCCGTTCCACACAGCGGCAGCCGCCGTGACAGGATGTTCAAAATCTGCGAACACGCCACCGCCGATGACATAGGAGCAGATGCTCTGTGCGTCTGCCGCATCAAAAGCCGTATCCACATTATCATCTTCCGGGCGGTTCTTTTCATAGGTGGAAACATAGCGGATCTCACCCGGCACGGCCTTGAATTCGCGCACCAGCACCGCATCTTTGCGGATGATACCCAGCATCATCATGCCGGTGGCAGCATCCACAGCTGCGGCGATACGGGGAGTATCCAGGTGATCTTTTTCGTAGTCCATTGCCAAAAGAGAGAGTGTGAACGCATCGCGCATGGACATCCCCATACGGATCTTTTCGATGATGGGGTCGGTCTGAGAGCCGTTGGTCGCCAAAGCGATGGTGTTGCTCAAACGCACACAGTTGTATGCGATGTACGGATTTTTGGAAAGATCACTTTCACAGCCCGGACGGGGAATGATGGAGATCTGTTCCAGCGCGTCATTCAAGTTTGCCGTCCGGTTCGGGAAGGAACGGGAGGATACACGATACGCCGCAAAGGGCTTTCCGTCACGGGTCATACCCGCTGCTACAATTCTGCCGAGATACATCTTTTTTATCCTTTCAATATTAAGTCGTCAGTCTTCAGTTTTCAGTCTTCAGCTGTTTTGTTTGATGCCGCGAGCGGCGCAAACAAAGGTCCGGAATGACCCGCAAAGCAACGCTCCGTCATGCGCGGCAGGATCGCGGATGCATACCATTCACAACAAAGCAGGATCTGCGCGAGACATACCCCTTCGGCATGGCCAGCG
>JAZNXT010000098.1:0-10803 GCA_045594005.1 Victivallales bacterium | reverse complement strand
CTTGCTTGCTTGCTTGCTTGCTTGCTTGCTTGCTCTTGTCCTCCATAGCCTCGGCGAAGGAGGATGCTTTTGTCACGGGACAGCATTGCACCGCGGCAAGGGATGCCTGTCGCGTCAAATCAATCTGTTGCAGAGAATGTGAAATAAAAATATCCATAATACCTTTAAGATAGCATGGTACTTCAAAAATGTCAAACAATTTTTCGATAAAAAGTAAAAAAATCTGTCCGGCTTGCCGTCAGACAATTACAACGCTTCCCGCACGCCTTCAGCGTGCATGTGGTGTGATATACCCTTGAACCTATGGGCAAGCCCATAGGCTAAAATCCGGCACGCCTTCAGCGTGCGGCAGGCACACGGAGCGTGAAACAAACTCTATCTGCGGGAGGCGGCATGAGGAGTTTTATTCTGGACGGACAGATGGGACTAATGGGACACTTGGGACTGATGGGACGCGGATGAGGCGCAACCAAAAGGATTTTTTTATCCGTAGAACTGAAGGGCGGAAGCCGCACCACAAAAAATTTCGGTGTGCGATATCTGACCGCAGGATTTAGCGAACAATAACAAAACTGTCGGACAAGTCGGACAGGTCGGACAGGTCGGACAAGTCGGACGGGGCGGACCTTAAAAAAAACATTTTTTTCTCCGTACCCATCCGTACCCATCCGTACCCATCCGTATTCATCCGGCGGAGCCGCCCATCCGTCCCGCCCGAGAGTCGGGTGCTTTGCACCCTATTTTTTTTCGTGAAGACGCTGTTCAAAAAGGCAGTTGAAATGATATTTGATGGAATTCAAAATCAAGCCGCACACCATCATCAGAAATCCGGTCAGGGTCATGGCAACAGAGCAGATCAGGGTGGGGAAACGGGGTACCAGACCCGTCCGGTAATATTCAATGAAGACCGGCAGGAAAAATACCGCCGCCACAAAAAAACAAAATAAACTCAACATACAATAAAAAAACAGCGGCCGGTACTGACGCACCGCGCGGATCACCGTCCGGATCACCTGAAAACCGTCCCGGAAAGTATGCAGTTTGGAAATACTCCCCGCCTGCCGTTCCCGGTATTCAATGGGGACTTCCATCACAGTCAGACGGCGGTCAAGGGCGAAAAGGGTCATTTCCGTTTCCAGTTCAAATCCGTTTTTCAGGATGGGGCAGTTTTTCACAAAAAGCCGGCTGAACGCCCGGTAACCGGTCATTACATCTGCGATCCGGCGATGGAAAAAGAATTGGATCATGCCCCGCACGGCGGTATTACCGAAACTGTGGAACGGGCGTTTGTTCACATCAAAATAATTGGTGGAAAGGCGGTCGCCGATCACCATTTCCGCAGAACCATCCAGAATGGGTGCGATAAGCTGCGGCGCGGCGGCGGCAGGGTAGGTATCATCGGAATCCACCATCAGATAGCAATCGGCATCCACATCCAGAAACATTTTGCGGACTACGGAGCCTTTGCCTTGAACCGGAACATGACGCACAATGGCTCCGTTTTCCGCTGCGATTGCCGCGCTCCGGTCGGTGCTGTTGTTGTCATAAACATAGATCTCCGCATCCGGCAGCACGGCACGGAAATCGCAGATCACCTTCCCGATAGTCGGTTCCTCGTTATAACACGGCAGCAATATTGCTATTTTTTTCATTTTTCCCGAACTTGCTCCTTCCGGATCTTACTATAACGCCAAGTCCTGCAAAATCAAGCATTGCGATAAAGAAAAATCTTTTTTGCGCCGAAGTTCCAGAAAAGGACGATCACCGTCGCCAGGATCTTGGATAGCAGATAATGCCATGCAAAAATATCACACGCGCCGTACAGGATCAGTTCCGTCAACCCCAGCCCGGTGAGAGTGATCAGAAAAAATACCGTCAGCTCCACAAGCCGTTTCCGCCGGTAACCGGGAAACACAAAAAGTTTGCAGATCCCGTAATTTGTCAGCACACCGCCGCAGAACGCAAAGACAGCCGCAATGAGATAATGGACCGAAAAAATTTCCACCAGAACCGTCAGGATCCCCAGATCCACTGCGAAAGATGCTCCGCCCGCGAAAAGATACCGGAAAAATTGCAGTGGAAGTGACTGCCCGCAAGTGGAAAACAATTTTTTCAGAAAATTTTTCATGGTGGAAGCGATCACTTATTTCAAGTTCAGCAGGAACTCGAAATCATCCAGCGTCATTCCGCCCAACGCCGCAGCGGAATCTTCCACCAGCGCGCCGAAAAGTTCCTGTTTCTTCTTCTGGAGGGAAAGGACTTTTTCTTCCACGGTACCGCGTACAAAAAGTTTCAGACAGGTCACATTTTTTGTCTGCCCGATCCGGTGACTGCGGTCCATAGCCTGTGCTTCCGCCGCCGGATTCCACCAGGGATCGTACAGGATCACGGTATCGGCACTGGTCAGGTTCAAGCCCAATCCGCCGGCTTTCAAACTCAACAGAAACACCTGGATATCCGCCGACGCATTGAAGGAATCCACCCGTTCCATCCGGTCTTTTGTGGATCCATCCAGATATTCATAGGCGATCCCTTCGGAATCCAGCCAGGAGCGCATCAGTTTCAACATACTGGTGAACTGACTGAACACCAGCACTTTATGACCGCTGTCAAGACTTTCCAGCAAGACTTCCTGAAACAATTCAAATTTAGCAGAGGGCGCACCGGATTCCCCATCCGGCAGCAATTCCGGCGCACAGCAGATCTGACGCAGACGCAGCAGTGCGGTCAGGATCTCCATGCGTTTCCGGTTCTGACCTTCGCCCGTCACGCCGGAAGCGGAACGCAATTCCAGACATTGCGCCCGGGCGGCTTCTTCGTATTCCCGGTACAATTTCAGCTGACCGTTTTCCATATCGCAATACAATTCCTGCTCCACTTTCTGCGGCAGTTCCGTACAGACTTCCATTTTCTTCCGGCGCAGGATAAAGGGCGCAATGATCCGGGAAAGTTCCTGACCGAGTTCCTGATTTTTGGCAATATCCGCATATTTTGCCCGGAAGGAACGCAGCGATCCCAGCAGACCCGGATGCAGAAAATCAAAAATGCTCCACAGATCTTCTGCGGAATTTTCCAGCGGTGTACCGGTCAGCACCAGTTTATGATCGGCAGCGATCTGTTTGCAGATCTGTGCATTGATGCTGGCAGGGTTTTTGATATGCTGTGCTTCGTCCAGCACAAGATATTGAAAATGAAAATCACGCAGTTTTTCCGCATCCCGTTTCGCCAATGCGTAGGAGCAGATACATACATCGCAGCTCATCGCCTGCTCCCACAATCCCTTGCGGTCGGCTCCATGGATCTTCACGGTCCGCAGAGAAGGGGCAAATTTCTGAAATTCCCGATGCCAGTTATCGGTCAGACTGGTGGGTGCCACGATCAATGCAGGCAGATTTTTCTCCGGATCCGCTGCAAGCAATGCAATGGTCTGGATCGTTTTCCCCAATCCCATTTCATCGGCAAGGATCAGATTGTAGCCCTGTCTGCCCAACGCACGCAGCCAGCAGACACCCGCCTGCTGATAGTGGCGCAATTCACCGCAGAACAGCGAATTTTCACCTGCGGCATTTTCCGGATCGTTCAGAATTTCCCGCACACTTTCCATATCCACTTTCAAACGCAGAAATTCCAGCGGCACCGCACCGGGGATATCGGATCCGGTCTCCGCCCAATAGATCGCCGCAGGTGCAGGCAGCCGGAGCATATCGGCAGAGGGGTGATCGGCAGAATCTGCCAGCGGCGTTGTCATAAAACTCAACGATGAAGCAAGTTTCCGCAATGCAGGCGGGATCTTGATCAATGTCCCCGCCAGATGGGGAGATGTCATGAAAAATTCATTGTTCTGTGCCGCCTCTGCCAGATCGCGCCAGCGCACCGGCACACCACCGGCGGAAAGATATATGGCAAGATCATAGGAATCCGTATTCACTGCCGCGACTTTGCAGGAAATGTGCAGATTCCCGGAATCGCCGCAAAGTTTTGCAAGGGAGGAAGAAAGGAGACAATCTTTATTTTCCCGCAGCCAGCGCGGCACCACTTCATCCACAAACATCCCGATCGCCTCTTTTTCCCGGAGGACGAAACGGTTTTCTTTTTCCCGTTCAAAGCCGAAATTCAGCAATTCACGCATCGTTTCAAATTCCGCTTTGGAATTACGGCGGATAAAATTGCCTTCCTGCGTCACAAACCGTGCCTGATCCGCAGGACAGAGCTTGCGGTCGTAGTCAAAAAGCAGTTCCACAGCCAGAGAGCCATCGCTCTGCAATGTGCCGTCGTACAATGTTTTGAATGCCCGTTGACGCACTTTCACGCCATTGGAGGCAATGATCTTCACCGGCAGTTTTTCCCGGACCGAAAAAAGAGCCTGCGCAGCCGCTTTGTCACAGGGCTGCACCGTAGTCCGCAGAAAACTGCGGAGCCATGCCACATCGGTCAGAGCCGGGATCCACCAGTATTCCCCCAGCATCCCCACCCAGCATCCGCTTTTGCCGGTGATGACCTTCACATCCTGAAGGGGAAGGGGCGCGCCGCCTGCCACAATGGCAGACCGCAGCACAAAACCATTGCCAACGCGTTCCAGCAGCAGAACGGGCGAGGCGGGCTTGCGGTGTACCACGATCTTTTTGCCGAGACATTTAAAATTCTGGAATCCGGCAAGACAATGGAAGAAATCCGCGCACTGCTCCGCATCCAGCTGCAGATTTGCACCGTCCTGCTGGGCATTGATCGCCAGATAACGGATGATCTGCCGGTCCTGAAGGGAAAAATAATTCAGCTGTAAAGTCGCCGCAAGATTTTTTTCAAAATGCAAATGCTGAAGATTGTGGATATTGCCGAAATAAGTCTTTCTGCCATAATGCAATGTGGCGGAAATAGGGACCCGTTCCCATTTGCTGGGGACATGAGGGAATTCCGATTCCGCATTGACCTCCACCCACGCACTTGGCGTTACCATAAGTTCATTCAGCAGTTGGGGCATACCGGCAAATTTCAGCCCGGAATATTGTGCCGGAGTATCCGCAGTTTCCTCCTCCTCACGGTATTTGATCGTATATTTTGCGTGATACAATGCCGCCGCCATGGCATGGGGACAGAATCCGTGAAAATCCGAATTGCAGGAACAGCTTCCGCTGAAAGGACCATTGGGAAATCCACGCAATTCCGCACGGGAGAGAAATCCATTGGCATCGCGGCAGATGGCACGCAAAACGCCAGGTGCGCTTTCGTGACAGCACAACACCTCGCCGTTGCGTACAATATGCTTTGCCTTCTTGAAGACTTCTTTGGAAGACGCCGCAATCAATTTTGCTTCAAAACTCTCACCCATATCCGATTCCTGCGGGATAAGATCTCCATCCGTTCCCGATCTCTGAATTTTTTTATAAGACAAGTTAAAAGGATATAATATACTGCTGTATCAACAAAAAGGCAAGCCGTTCTCCGAAAATTCCCGGAGTTTTGGGTGAATAACACCCGCTTCTTCGCCACGGACGGGAACAGATGAGCGGTTGCCCGACCTGCCCGACTTGTCCGACCTGTCCAACCTGTCCAACCTGTCCAACCTGTCCGACCTGTCAGACCTGTCAGACCTGTCCGACTTGTCCGACCTGTCCGACTTGGACTTTGGACTGCATTTTCAAAAAATCTACAAAATTTTTCTGAAATTGCTTGCAATGATTTCTTTACCATGCTATCTTAATCACATCGGTTCGATTTTTCAATCGTGCCGGTTGCTCTCTAAAAATTGTATTTTTTCAGCAAATCAGTCTGTGAACCCGCCAAGTAAACAAATCTTTTTGCTGTCTTTACCCCATAGGTGAATTGTACCCGGATTGTATACTCATACAATCTCCGGGCGCTTTTTGTGCATGGGGTAACGGGGTTCTTGGCGGGACCTACAGACTGAGTGCCGGAAGGCGTTCGGTTTTTCTTTTTTTAAACCCTTTGTTTTCCGGCGGCTGATCAACGCCCCGGCGGAACAAAGGGATTTTTTGTACATTTCCTTCTTTCCGGCTGTGCGTTGTTTTTGGGAACATTAAGTGTTTTGAAAAATCATCGTTCAGTTTAAAACGCTGGACACAAGCAAACAAAAAAAACAAAAGTGAAAGGTAAAAAAACATGAAATCACTGAAAAAGTCGGTGCTTGCGTTATTCGCAGCAATCACCCTCTGCGGACTGAACTCTGTAAAAGCAGAAGAAAACAAAAAAAACGAAGATAACGCCCTTTCCTATGTGGAAAAGAGAGCTGAATGGGTTGGTTATTGTAATACAAAGCAAGTTTTTGCGAGTAAACTTTGGCTGCTTACAGAAGATTATGAAGAATTACTTGAACTTCAAGAAGAAATTGAAAAAGGTCTCTATATCAGGCTGAAAGAATTTGAAGGAAATATTGCAGTTTGGGGAACTTTCCCTCCTGAAAAAGGGGAACCGCAAATAGACGGTGCCGTTGCTATCTTGGATAAGGATAATGCAGAAAATATAATTGATGCAATAAAGCGCAGTATCGGGAAAAGAAACTTGCAAGTAGAAGATGCTGTAATTAACGGTTGTAAGGCAATCGTACTTAAAAGAGAACGCCATATTGGCGGGAAAGTAGAATTTGATGTTGAACTTACCTTTGTTCTCGTAAACAGGAAAATCATTCATGTCTATGTGGGAAGAATTCCAAATACAATTTTGAAAGCAGAAAATGGTAATAAACTTGCCAATCAACTTGGTAGAGATACGATTTTGGCAGGTGCAATCAGTGGTGATCTTCTCCGCCTGGGTATGAGAATAGCGAAACTTAAAAGAGTGCCGCGTGTGGGAGATGTACTTTGCCAAATCAGAGTCAATGATAACAAATTGACTGTTGAAGGTTCAGTAGATATCAGTCGAATCAGATAAACAATTACATTTTTATCAACAAAAAGAGCTGGTACTACTCAAAAATAGTCACCAGCTCTTTTGTTACAGTTTTAAAATAAAAAATAAGTTGCAGTAGAAAAAATTACATCTCATCGTAACAGCTTTAATGTGCAAATATTTGCGCAAAAAGTTCACGGAGATGCACTGGAGATGTCGGATCTGCCAAACACATCAAACCACCATCTCCGTATAATTCCCGTCCGGCGAAGCCGCATATCCATTTACCCGCGGCAAAACCGCCTGAAAAATATTTTTCTGCCTTGCTTTTCCGGAAAAAGTGTTTACAGTATCGGTATGACAAAAATCTGAAGATAAAACGCAAATAACAATCCGGAAGTGATCTTACCATGACAGCCTGTTACAACTGCCCGCATAATTGCGGGATCGACCGCTCCGTCAAACGCGGTTTCTGCGGCATGGGCAGCGAACTTGTCCTTGCCCGGGCGGGTCTGCATCATTGGGAGGAACCGTGCATCAGCGGCGAACGGGGATCGGGAACAGTGTTTTTTTCCGGCTGCAATCTGAAATGTGTGTTTTGTCAGAACTACGGGATCAGTACCCGTCACGAAGGGAAGATCATTACACAAAACCGGTTGCGCGAGATTTATTTTGAACTCATCGGGCAGGGTGCGCATAATATCAATCTGGTGACGCCTGCCCATTATTCCGATGCGATCCTTGAATCTCTTTCCGAACCGCTGCCGGTACCGGTGGTCTGGAACACCAATGGATATGAAAGTGTGGAAAATCTCCGCCGTTTTGAAGGAAAAGTGCAGATCTTTCTGCCGGATCTCAAGTACAGCGATGACCATGCCGCATTGAAATATTCCCACGCAAAAGATTATTTCAAAACCGCCACTGCCGCCATACGGGAAATGTTCCGTCAGACAGGATCATACCGGATAGATGAGGAGACCGGTCTTATGACCCGTGGCGTGATCATCCGCCATCTGCTGCTGCCGGATATGGTGGAAAATACGCTGCGCGTGATCGACTGGGTGGCAGAAAATTTCCTGCCCGGCGAAGTGATGTTCAGTTTGATGCGCCAATATATTCCCTGCGGAAAGGCTTCTGAATACCCTGAACTCAACCGGAAAGTGACCGATGAGGAATATCAGCGCGTGGAAGATCATCTTTTTGCATCCGGGATCGAAGATGGATTCGTGCAGGACGACGATTCCGCCAGCAAAGAATTCATCCCGTCATTCGACGGGACCGGCGTATAAAGAGAACCTGAAAAACGATTATAATTCGTGAGGTTTGCCCGGATTGAACCGGTTCATCTGCTTCGTGTATGTTATGCGGATCTTTTTCCGCAGAGTTTCCACATCCGGAAAGCGTTTGATCTGAACAGAATCCCAATAAAGCGCAATGAGTTCTTCCATTTCCTCTTTGCGCAACGCCATTTTTCCGAACAGATTACCCAAATCCACCGGAGCCAGTTTCTTCAACGCAAGGTTGCTTTTCCGCCGGCAGCTTGCCACATCGATCCAAACCGGCTCCATTTCGCCGTCTTCTTTTTCGCGCCACAGCAGATTTGCAGGAGAAAATCCACGGTGCCAGATCCCGTTGTCATGCAATTTTGCCAGCAGGACAATGTGCATCCGGCAGAATTTCATACAACGCACGCGGTCGTGGATCAATTCCCCTTCTTTCCCTTCTTCCGGGGTACAGCAGAAATCCATCCCGTTCCGGCAGCCTTCTGCAAATTCTGTCATCAGATAACCGGTTTGCAGAAGAAAATTTTTCCGGACATCCCCCACCGCCAGCAATTTTGCCATGGGGAACCCCAGTTCTTCCAACATTCCGTAATTGACGGCTTCTTCCGCCAGCGGGGAAAGGTGATAGGTGAAATGCAATTTCCGGTTCGCTTTCCGGTATTGCTTGTAAACCACCCGTCTGCCGGATTTACTGGTACACACGATCGTAAATTTGCTTCTGGTGTTCCAAATGATCTGCGCGCCGCCGTTTTCCGTCAGCTTTCCGCTTTCCTTCAGTTCAGCCAATTCATCTTCAAAACCGCTGCGGATCCATTGCCATGATTTCCGCAACCGTGTAAATTTGCGGGAAAAGATCCCCGATACTGTGGTGCAGTTTTCCATAAAAAACATATCATCCTGTCAATCTCAAAAAATCTCTCTCTCACAATAATATAGCACAATTTTCCGGAAAAGCAACCATATCCGGTGCTTTTTCCTTGATTTCGGTATGTTGAGAGTGTATTTTACAGAAACGGAAAATTGCCGGAAAGGAAAAAATATGATCAGGATCGATTTTCAGAAAAACTGCGGAGCCGTCAAACCTCTCCACGGTGTCAATAATTCCCCCATGCGTCTGAATGGCACACAGCCGGAATTTCAGGCGGCGGGCATCCCTTTTGTGCGGACACACGATCCCGCCGGCGCGTGGGGTGGCACACATTACGGCGATATTCCGAATATCTTTCCCGATTTTGATGCCGATGAAAATGATCCGGCTTCTTATGATTTTGCGTTCACAGACGCCTGGCTCAAACCGTTGGTGGAAGCCGGAGTGAAACCCTTTTACCGTCTGGGTGTGACCATCGAAAATAATTGGCGGATCAAGGCTTACAACATCCATCCGCCGAAAGATCCTGCGAAATGGGCGCGGATCTGCGAACACGTGATCCGTCACTACAATGAAGGCTGGGCAAATGGATTCCATTGGGATCTGGAATACTGGGAGATCTGGAACGAACCGGAAAATCCGCCTATGTGGACCGGATCCATGGAAGAATTTTTTGAATTGTACCGGGTGACTGCCACCCATTTGCGCAAGTGCTTCCCCGATATCCGGATCGGCGGATACGGCGGCTGCGGCTTCTATGCGGTCACCGGACACAATACCAGCGATTTTTACCGTTCGTTCATCACCTGGTTCCACGAATTCTGCAAACTGGTCAGGAGGGAGGATCTGCCCTTTGATTTTTATTCCTGGCACCTTTACACCACCGATCCGGCACTGATCGTGGAACACAGCGAATATGTGCGTAATACATTGGATCAGTACGGTTTGCAGAAAACACAATCCATTTTCAACGAATGGAACTATGTGGATGGCAGCAGTAAAACTCCGTGGGATGATATGAAGGAAATGCCCGGTGCCGCATTTGTCGCTGCCGCATTTGCGCTGATGCAGCATTCTTCCATCGATTCCGCCATGTATTACGATGCCTTGCCTACACGCTGCTATTGCGGACTTTTCTATTTTCCCAGCGGACGCGTCACGCCCTGCTATTATGCCTTCAAAGCCTTCAATGAACTCTATAAGCTGGGAACAGAAGCAGAGGCTGTTTCCGATCAGGCACAGATTTACACCCTTGCCGCAAAATCGGAAAAAGGCAAAGCATTTTTCGTGGTGAACAACGGCACGGAAGAACAGAAAGTGCCGCTGGTGCTGAACGGTACCGGAGATGCCGTGTTCCGTCAGTTCCGTCTGGATGCAGATCACAGAGAACTGCAGGAGACAGGTATTCTTGATGGCGCGGAAATCACACTGCCGGGAAGATCTTTACAGCTTTTCCTCTGCTGCAATGAAGAAAATGCGGAAACGGCAGAAAGCGGTAATTCTTCTGAAAAAGCGTTCCATGCGGGGCTTGACAGCAGCCGGAAATGAGTTTTTTCCGGATCGGGCTTTTCAGCTTCGCATCCGCTCGCTTAAAGCCTTTTTCCGGATCGGGCTTTTCAGCTTCGACTTCGCTCGCTTAAAGCCTGCCGCCACCTTTCCGGCTGGATCGGTCAGACGGTGCAGCATTTCCGGGACTTATAAGGCTTATAGGACTTATAGGACCTATGGAATAAAGCTGACCGCTGGGTGCAAAGCACCCGCTTCTTGGGCGGCTCAGTTTCGCTGCGCTCACTTGCCGCCAGTGGCAAA
>JAZNXT010000097.1:0-4186 GCA_045594005.1 Victivallales bacterium | reverse complement strand
ATTCTTTATGACGCAATCCGAAGTCATCATCCACCAGCAGAAATGCCGCACCCGCCTTCACCGTTTCGCTGATCGCTTCCAGAATGTAACCCCGGAAATCGGGATCCAGAAAACACCAGCGGGGCGATTCTTTGCCGCCCTGTTCAATGATATGCTGCCACTTTTCGTCCGTCAGCGGGATCCTTCCGTTCCAGCTGTGTCCCTGTGTACTCTGGATGAGGACACCCAGTTCCAGATCTGCAAGATCGCGGACACCATCCCGGATCGCGGCAAAGGTCCTGCACAATTCCGGGATCAGCCGTTGTGCCGGTGTGCGCTGGGGGTGGTAACTCAAACACATGGCAAACTGCCGCAAACCTGTTTCATGGTATTGACGGCGGATCTCGGAGATGGTAAAAGCCTCATTTCCGGGAAAAACAGGTACGATGTTGATGAAAGTGAGATTTTTCTGCATGGTGGTTCCTCATGATTTTTATGAACGGACACGGGGAGACCGGTAGATCTTTGCCCGTTTGTATTGTGTGTTGTAGGAATAAGAATGGAAGATCTCCCTGCTGTTGCCGTCGCGGATCTCCCATTGAGTGATGAGAAAACGGGCGGCATCTCCGGACCAGCTTTCCACATCGCTGCCAAGTCCCAGCTGAAGCCCGTGATCACCCAGTGGATAGATATGCAGTTCGCAGGGAATGTTTCTGTCCATCAACGCTTTGGAAAATTCTATGGCGTTGGGATACGGGACCTGTGAATCATGAAAAGTCTGCCACACAAAGGCTGGCGGCGTATTTTCGTTGACCTGAAAAATGGGACTGCACAAGCGGCAGAGATCTTCGGGCGCATCTTCCCCCAGCAGGTTCAGGCGGCTCCCTGTGTGCTGATTCGGCGGCAGCATGGAAAGGACCGCATAGGAAAGGATCAGACCGTCCGGTCTTGCGTCTGCGGGATCGATCCCGATCTCCGGCGCGATCTGCATACCGATCGTCCCCAGCATCCCGCAGAGATGACCGCCGGCAGAAAATCCGCATACGGCGACTCTGTCCGGGATCACATTCCATTCTGCCGCATTCTTCCGGATCATCTGCAACGCCCGGATCCCATCGTGAAGCGGTGCGGGAAAACGATCCGGTGCGATCCGGTAATCCAGTACAAATGCGTGAAAACCAAGTTCATTGAAACGGCGTGCAATGGGTTCGCCTTCGGCGCGTTCGCAAAGATTTTCATAGCCGCCGCCCGGACAGATCAGAAGCGCGGGGGCAGGGGCGGGATCTTCCCGCAGATACGGAGTCAGCGTGGAGGAGATCTCCGGATCTTCAAAAAGACGGATGGGGTCTGAATTTTTCATTGTGCGGATCGTTCCTGAAATAAATATACCAAAAATCAATATCAGCCTAATGTATCACACGATATTCTGAAATACAAGGGAAAAACAGTTTTTTTTCCGGTATCTGTTTTGAAAAATAAGCCCGATCAGAAAAAGTTTTCCCGCGCCGGTAAAAAAAACTTGCAATCTGAAATCGGCGGTATTATATTGTGCGGAGTATTGAAAAATAATAGCTGTGAAAGGACTGTATTTATGAAGCTGACGATTCTCGGCGATGTGATGTTTGATAATGCCATGACTCAATCTCTGGATCAGTACCGCGTTCCGGAAACGGGTGAACTTGATTTTACTTCCATCTTTTCGGAAACGAAAGATCTGCTGGGAAAATCGGACAGCGTGATCGCCAATCTGGAGACACCCATTACGGAAGATCTGAATGATCTTACCTGCAAAAAATGGACTTTCTGCACGGCGATCGCGTTCGCGAAGGCTGTGAAAAATGCCAATATCCCCTGTGTTACCACTGCCAATAATCATTGCCTGGACCGCGGAACTCCCGGCATCGAAAATACCATCCGCTGTCTGGATAAAACAGGTCTGATTCATACCGGACTTCATTCCCGGTCACGACGCCGCAAACTCCTGCTGCTCACGGTCAATGGGATCCGTTTCGGTGTCCTTTCCTATACCTACGGCACCAATGCTTTTTCCAACAATGAATATCTGCGCCGCAGTGAACGGCGTATGGTGAATCTTCTTCAGGAACAGGAGGAGGCGGTAAATAAAGGAAAATTGGAGCGTCCGGTGCGGAAAAAATATTCTGCGGCATTTCTTAAAGCGATTTCCAAACCCCACAAAAAGAAAGTGAACCCGGAAAACGAGGGCAAACAGATCTATGAAAAAGTCACCCGCAATCACCGGCGGTTGAAATGGCTTGCACGGGATATCCGTAAATTGAAACAGGCGGGTGCGGATCATATCATCGGCTGTATGCACATTGGCGGTCAGTACAATATGGAACCTTCGCTTTACACACGGCGGACAGCATCCTGGCTGAAAAATCGCGGCTGCAATATCGTTATTTGCAATCACGAACATGTGATCCACGGCAGCACATATTCTCCGGAAAGAGATGAGATCACTGCATTTGCATTGGGAAATTTTGTAGGGGCGGCAGGAACCCTGCACGGTCCTTACGACCGCCGTGCGGAATACTCCATTGCTCTGCATCTTTATTTGGACGAAAATACAAAAAAGATGAAAAAAGTCACTTTTTCCGTATTGAAAGCGGTCCTTTCAGACGCGAAAACTTACAAAGTGTGGGAGGCAAGCGATCTTTACGGAAATCTGAAAAATCCGGAAGAACGCGCCGCACTGGAAAAAGAAACCCTTGACTGTGCTGCCGATTTTTCCGGAAAGACATATTCCTCCATTCAGGAAGAATTTGAGTTGTAAATACATAAAAAGGTCATTTCATGTTCATATTTACATTTTTTGTGAAGATTTTTAAATTGATCCGCTGGGTGTTCGGATTGATCCGCAGATTTTTCCGGCTGATCTCTGCCATCCTCATCCTCGTCTGTCTGGGGGCATTGGGGCTTGCCGCTTATGCAAATTTTGCAGTAAATTCTCATTCCGGAAAGATTTATGATCGCGTTGACGATCTCCCCCGATCGGAAACCGCTCTCCTGCTGGGGTGTGCTGAAAAAACTTCAGAGGGACTGGAAAACAAATATTTCCGGGCGCGGATCAATGCCGCCGCACAACTCTACCATACCGGGAAAGTGAAAGAGATCCTGATTTCCGGCGACAACAGCCGCACCGATTATGATGAACCCACCGCCATGAAACAGGCTCTTCTTGCACTGGATGTGCCGGAAAGCGCGATCCGGTTGGATTATGCCGGACGGCGCACTCTGGATTCTGTTGTGCGGGCGCGCGATGTGTTTCAGGTCAGGAAAATGATCGTGATCACGCAGGAATATCATGCGGGCAGGGCACTGTTTTTGGCGGCGGAACACGGAGTCGATGCTGTTGCTTTTGCCGCGGCTGAAAATGTGAGCGACCGTACAAAATTTTTCAACCATGCCAGGGAATATCTTGCCCGGACAGCGGCGTGGATCGATGTGAAGATCCTGAAACGGAAACCCCATTTTCCCCGCTGATCCGTTGCATACGATTGAGATTTTTTGAAAAATATGGAAAAATTGTGGCGGAGCAATTTGAAAATTTGACGCTCCAATGGTATATTACAGATGCTTTTGACATGGGGTTGTACCGGTTTCGACTGGATGTGCTGAATGTCGATTGCGTGCCGAGGATGACCGTTGGCCTCGTAAATCATCGGTCAAAAAAATAACAGCGAACGACGAAAGTTACGCTCTCGCCGCCTGATAGTGCGACGACGTTCCCTCCCTGACGAACGCTAAGGGACCGGAGCGTGGGCAGCGTTCTGGCTCGATGACCTGATCCGGTGGTCTGACAGCGAGATTTTTTACCGGAGCAGTCCCGAGGCCGCCAGTCCGCCGGCAAAGCTGAGAGACGCGAAACATTTGATGCGCGGACTACGCACGTAGATATCGGGAGGATGTCATCGCAGGACGGGGGTTCGATTCCCCCCAACTCCACCAAAAATTCAAGCCGCCAAAAGGGCGGCTTTTATTTTTGGTGAACGAAGCCGCAAGGCTTCACTTCACGCTTTTGGCAACTTGCCGCATAAGCGGCAATCGCCAAAGCTCTTCACATCTTCACGCGGCGACACCGCTCTTCACTAAAACTCAGGCAACGCCTTGCTTGTGAAGACGTTTCATTCCGCTTACGCTCCATTACACTTGTGAAGAGGTCAGCTTGCGCTGCCCGTGAAGTTTT
>JAZNXT010000096.1:0-18603 GCA_045594005.1 Victivallales bacterium | reverse complement strand
GGCAAGCCCATAAGCTATAATCCTGCACGCCTTCAGCGTGCTTATCTCCCCATGCCGGGAATAGAGTTTCAGCATAAGACTTATGGGTCTTATAGGACTTATAAAAAAGCCGTCTCCCCCAGGCGGCACGCGTAGCGAGAGCCGCCCGAGAATCGGGTGCTATGCACCCTGCGCTCTGAAGGAGCGCGGGATTTTACCTGTGTTTTTGTGTGCAGGCGGCACGCGTAGCGAGAGCCGCCTTTTCTGGATCGGGGACTCAGCTGCGCTTCGCTTGTTTGCCACTGGCGGCAAGTGAGTGCAGCGAAACTGAGCCGCCTTTTCTGGATCGGGCTTTTCATCCGCTCCGCCCGTGGCAAAAACGGCTGAAGACTGAAGGCTGCCGACTGAAGACTTTTCCATCCACGCACAAAAAAAATAATTGTAAAATCTTCCTTTTTTGCTGTCATTTTTGCTTGACATACACTGACTGGCATGCTATATTCCTGCGCATTGTGTCCCCAACAACAACAACAAAGAGAAAGCAGAGATATGAAACATTTATCCTCACTGCTGTCGCTGGCTCTCGCCTGTACAAGTTTTTGTGCCATGGCGGCGGGTTCCCCGGAGCCGGCATTCCGTCAGGTCTATGATCTGAATAAAGAAAAAGTCGATGCGTACTCCAAACAAGTCGCTGCAGACTGGAAAAAACTGCCGGATGTCTGGCAGAAATCTCCGGTGATCTACTATGTTGTCCCGGCGATGTCGGACATCATGCGTCTGCCCGATTCCTATCCCTCCGACGGGATCCCGGGCGGCGTGGTCCGCCTTGTGGCATCCCGTGGTGAATTTGAGCCCGGCTCTATTGTTCTTGCCCCCCGCGCCAATGTGGATTCCTTCACATTGAAAGCCGCCGATCTGGTCAGCAAAAAAGGCAGCAGGATCCCAGCATCAGCCATTGACATCAAGATCGTAAAAAACTGGTATCAGGGAGGCAGTGCCTGGTACGGATATTTTGCAGACGGTCTGGGCAGACTGCTGGTTCCGGAATTGCTTTTGAACGATGAAAACTTTATCAAAGCCGATCCGAAAACGCTGGACAATTACGCCCGTTGCTCCAACGAAGACGGCACTGTTTCCTATCAGTGGATCTCTGCGGACCACATGGTCACGAATTATCACTGGGCAAACCAGGCGAAAGCCGGTCTGTTCCGGGATGCCGACAAGCTCATGCCTGTGGTACTGAACAAAAATGAATTCAAGCAGTATATGATCACCGTTCAGGTGCCGGAAACAGCAAAAGAAGGGATCTATCACGCGAAACTGGATATGGTCGCCGACGGCAAAGTGATCGGTGCGGTTCCCCTGTCTGTCCGCGTACTGCCCTTTAAACTGCCGCTTCCCAAAACGAATTACAGCCGTGAAAAAAGTTTTCATCTCTGTCTTTACGGGACAGCCACGGATGAAAAAGCCATTCTGAAAAATCTGGCGGATCACAATGCGGTGACGCCTATGGGATTCCCCCGTCTGGATCCCTTCCTGCCGGAAAAAGTGGATAAAGATATTGCTCTGGCAAAAGAAGTGGGTCTGCGCACAGACATCCTGCTTTTCGGGATCAACGGCTGCGGGCTGATCACCAATGAAAAACCGAATCAGGATCAGCAGCGCAAACTGGATCAACTGAAAGATATGATCCAGAAATCCGCGAAACAGTGTCAGGAAAAACTGGGTCACACCAATTTTTACAGTTACGGGATCGATGAAGGCGGTCCGTGGGCGATCCGCGGCGAACGGAACGCCTGGAAGATCGTCCATGATGCCGGCGGCAAAGTGGGCGTGACCAGCTATCCCCACAAAGAACTGATCAATGCACTGGATTATCTTATCATCCCCGGCGCACCGGCGAAACACCATTTTGATCAGGTGAATCTGTTCCATGAAATGAATCCGGACGGTATGTGCGGCTGGTATGCCAACCCCCACAGCGGACCGGAAAACCCGGATTATTTCCGTCGTGTCCATGGGTATCAGGCATACAAATCCAACTACGATGTTTCCTCCAACTACTGCTGGTACCGCAACAACTGGAACGATATGTCCCAGCCGGAATACGGGCTGCGCGGTATCATTATGGTGTATGTGGGGCGCGGTCATGTGTTTGATACACTGGCATGGGAAGGTGTCCGCGAAGGTCTGGATGATGTGAAATACGCGTCTTACCTGAAAGATCTGGCACTGGAAGCCTGCAAGAGCAAAGACGGCGATGTACTGGCACTTGGTCGCCGTGTATTGGCATTTCTGACCTATACCGATGAAGTCAGCACAGGTCTTGATTCCTTCCGTCTGGAATGTATCAACCATATTCTCCGCTTAAGAGCAGCCCTCAAGAAAGGAAATTGATCATGATGAACAGAAAATATATCATTCTTTCGGCGGCTCTTCTTGCCGCCCTTCCGCTGGCGGGTCTTTCCGCGCAGCAGCAGAAGCAAAAGCAGGCGGCGGTGCAGAAACCCGCTTACATCAAATTGAATGTGCATAAAGACTGCAATGCCATCCGGGATGCACAACCGAAAAACGACCGTGAAGCGATCGACAAAGCGTTTTTTGCCTACTATGAAAAGAATAAAGATGTGGCAGAACCCGCTCATGTCCGGATCATTCTGGAAAGACTCATTGAAAACGCTGCGCATCTCAAGGATACCACGATTGCCGACAAGTATGTGAAAATGCTGGAGGCTACCGGTCGTGATATGGGCAATTATACCATGTGGTATGTGGGAGGCAGATTTGCCTCTGCCTACACCGGCGCACTGGATTACAAATTCTGCGAAAGATTGTTTGCAGCCTACAAGGACCGTATCGACCCGATGTACCGGCTGGACATCATTGTGAAATATGCCATTCCTTACCGGAATCCGGGCAGATTTGATGCGTCTGTAAAACTGATTGACACTCTTTTTGAGGTCAAATGCAACAATCCAAAAAACGATCCCAAAGTAGAGGAAAAATTCAAAACACGCCTGAACGCCTCTGTTTGCAAAATCGTTCGCGAACTGGTGATCTTCGATTATCCGAAGGCAATCCCCCTGATCAAAAAATATCAGCATCTCTTCACCGATTCCGACAAAGCGGAAGTGTCACTTGCGGTAGCGTATTATGCAAAGTGCAACAACGACCGGCCGCTGTTCGATGAAATGCTGGCAAAACTCAAAGCTCTGCCGGACAGCGATCAGAAGATCGGCTGGCTTGCCAGAATGGCAAATATGAACAGAGGCAACATCCTGCAGAAAAAGATCCTGGATGAACTCCTTGCCCGGAAAGATCTGCTTCCGAAACGCCGTTTTGATCTGTTGGAACAGAGTGTTTCTCTTCCCGGCACAAGAAATTACGGGATCCACAGACGCGATGCGTATCCGGAATGGAAACAGGCAAAACTTCAGCAGATCCGTCTGATCGATGAAAATCCGGATGTCTTCAAAAATCAGACCTGGTATTATATCGGTGTTTACAATCACGCATGGGAATACGGCGATTACAAATTTGCCGATGAGCTTCGCGCCCGCGTGCTGAAACTCAATGAAAAGAATCCCATTGTCATGTGGCAGCAGCGCGTGAAAGAGTTTGTGCGTCTGAAAAAGGACAAAGAAGCCTCCGAACTCATTCAGCTGGCACTGGAATCCAAACATGTGAACGGCAACGAGAAAAACAACTGGAAGATCTTCAAATACTTTCTGGATGGCGGGACGTTTGACGGTTTCGACAAGGCATTTGCAGACCGCAACTTCAACAGTCAGAAGAAGATGGAAGAGATCCGCAACCGTGCCTGTGTCATATTCATGGAATGTGACCGCAATGAAGAAGCGCGCGTTATCAGCGATGCGATCATCAAAAATATGTTCCGCCCGCATGCAAACGACCATCATTACACGGTCAAATATGTGAAGAGAGCCCCTGCCACAGCGGAAGCCTGGTCCCAGACGAAGGATTACCGGAACTGGAAGGGCATGGAAACGCGTTTTGCCCCCTACTACGGCTATAACACCCGTGAAGATCACAAACATCTGAAAGATGTGGAACTGCCTGCACTGAAAGATGAATACCGCGCCGGTGTGCAGATGGTCTATGATGACCTCGGCGTACATCTTTATGTCCGTGCCGACGATCCGAAGGTGTTTGAAGTGAATCAGGGCAAACGCAAAGGTGCGTATCTGGAATGGGTCCTCAGCCCCGGAGACCGTAATGCCTATCATTGGTTCTGCTTCCGCGGGATCCCGGACAACTCCGACATCTACGTGGTGAACTGGGCGGGCGTCACGAAAAATTACCGTCTGACCTACGATGTGATCTTCAAAGATTCCGTGGTGACGGAAAAAGGTTATGCGGCACATGTGTTCATTCCGTGGATCGGAATGTATGACAAACTGCCTGCAAAGGATAATGTCTGGCGTGTGGGACTTCAGATCACCAACGGCGATTTCCGGTCGCTTTCCGGTATGGTGCATGAACTCCACCGCGGTGTTATCATGGACTTCCAGTTCACGGAAGAACAGCGCATTGCACTGGAACGTCAGATCTGTATTCAGGCATTCAACCGCTACAACAACATCCGCAGAGATGACGGCGGCAAGATCCGCAACTGGAACGACATTCAGCTGGGCGATCGTGTGTTCTACAAAAAATCGCTGGAAGAATATATCAAAGAACTGGATGAAGCCGGTGCGCGTCTGACCGCTCCTGCGAAAGACAGCGAAATCCACGAGCTTTTCACCAAATATGTTCCCCAGTGGGCGGAGATCCTGCGTATTCTGGAAGACAAACGCGCAGATTATCTCCTGGAAAGTCTTTTTGAAGAATGATCCGAACTTCTTGAAAAAGCAGTTGGAACGGCGATCCGGAAACGGGTCGCCGTTTTTTTTATGGCGGGAACTTGAAAATCAAAAAGGATATGCTACTTTAACGGTAAAACAGAATTTCGTAATTTCCGCTCAAACATGGAGAAAATATTATGGCTCTCGCTGAAAAAGTACAAAAACGTCTCGATCGGTTGATGAAATGGTATCTGCCCGCACGCGTCGGGATCTTCTATCACTACGGACTCTATACCGGCGGAGGGAATGCCACAAGCAATCCGGATTGGTGCAAACCCCTCACCTACAAGACTCCGGAAGAATTTGAAGCCGCCGCTCCGGATCCGGAACTGGTGGCAAAAAATCTGGTTCAAAATGCACTGGATATGGGGGCAAAATATCTGATCCTGACCATTATCCACACTTGCGGCGGACTGATGATGCTTTATCCGACAAAACTGCCGGAATTCCGCAGAAAAACAAAACTTGACTACATCGGTGCGTATCTGCGGGCTGCCCGTGCCGCCGGACTTTATCCCATGCTGTATTATCCCGGGGATTGCCACAATCACGATGCAGAGGAAACAAGAGGTGCAGTTGCTCCGGAGATCACGCCGGACGGATGTGTGGAATTTTTTGAAGTAAGCGTGCGTCTGCTGGATGAATTGAAAGAGCGTTACGGCGATCTCATCGCAGGATTCTGGCTGGATGGAAGAGCGCCCGGTCATTTGAGCAATCTGCCTGCCGAGATCCACAAACGGTTCCCCGATGCGGTTGTCACCATCAACAGCCGGGATGAATTTGATGTGGACGATCAGGATATGGGGACCACAGAATTCTGCGGAGAAGATCCGGACCCTGCCTACAATCGCGCGGGCTCGTACCGCAAAAACAATCTCTGGGGAAATTGTCTGCCGCCGCAGGATTTCAATGAAGATATCCCTGCCCCCAACGGCTGGTGGTATCAGGGACCGGACACGCTGGAACAGCCGTATAAAGAGGATCGATTCTTCCTGTTGCGGCAGATGATCACCAGCCTCGGTCAGCACGGGATGTGGAACTTTGCACCGGGGATCGGACCGATGATCGACGGAACCGTTCCGCCGGATCTGCGCCCGAATTTCGATGCCATTGCCGATTTTCTCAAGTGGGGCGGCGAAGCGGTCTACGGCACGAAAGGTCCGGCAAAAACATTTTTCACGCCGGGCTGGTTTTATGTCCGGCACAGCGTGGGATTTTATTCTGTCACCACGCCGATCGAAGACTCCAATATCTTTTATGTATTAGTCACGGAAAAACCCACGAAAGAATATGCGCTGTTTGAAACAAGCGGACACGAGCCGAAGCGTATCACAGACCTGCGGACAGGCAAAGAGATCCCCTTTGAAATGTGGCACGGCGTGATCATCAGAGATCACGACTGGAGCGATGTGGATGAACGGGGCGTTGCAGTGCTGAAATTTGAGTTCTGACACAGAATGGAAGAGATCATATTTTATCGGGACAGCGAAGATCTGCCCGGAGAGTTGGACAATATCTCCGGAAATATTTATCTGCCCCTCTGCAATGCTTTGAAAGAAAGCCGGATCATAAAGATCAGATATGAAAAATATCCCGATGAATATGAATGGCGCAATGTTCTGCCGGAAGTGATCTTTCACTATCTCGGCGAATGGTATGTTGCCGCGCACTGTTATCTGCGGAAAGAAGCGCGCACCTTCCGTTTTGACCGCATTATTGAAGCAGTCGCCACCCGCAAGAAGGGCAGATCGCATGGTATTGCAAAGGAATACCGCAAAAACGGCATCCCGTGGAAATCCACCACGGGGAAACGACTGCCTGTTTACGACTGGAAAAATGTGGATTGGGAAGAACCGCCGCCGTACCACAGGGAAACGGATGAGGAAAAACGGATCCGCAATGCAAATATTGATCTGTTGAACCACGCGGGAATCGGCAGGATCGACTGGCTCAAAAAAGATCTTGCTGCCGGAGCAGATATCAACTGGTTCGACGGACAGAATACACCTTTGACGCGTGCGGCAGAAAGCGGTTCTTTGCAAACGGTGGAATTTCTGCTGAATCACGGTGCAGACATCACAAAACGGGACGGGGGAAAGGCTACAATGCTTTTCTGCGCGGCATGGAACGGACATGACAAACTGGTCCGTCTGCTCGTGGAAAAATATCAATGCAGCCCCAACGATAAAAACTGTCATGGCTGGACTGCGCTAACTGCGGCTGCCCGTGGGGCTTATCACAAAATCCTGCGCTGTCTGTTGAAACACGGTGCCGATGTCAATTCGGTTGACCGGCAGCGTATGAATACGATCATGTTCCTGCTGAAATATCACATTTCCGACAGCAAGAAATGCCTGAAGACCATCCGTCTGCTTGTGGAGAACGGCATTGATATTCATTATCGCGACAAAACGGGCAGAAACGCGCTTTTTTATGCCATCGAAAAGGAGGAAGTGGAGACCCTGCGTTTCCTGCTGAAAACGGGAATCGATGTAAACACACGGGATAACACGGGGAAAACACCCCTTCTTGCAGCAATGGAAGCCTACCGGATGATACGGCTCGGTCAGCAGGCAAGTACAATGGAAACTTGCAAAAAACGGGAAAAGATCGTTTCTCTTCTCTGCAATGCGGGAGCCGATGTCAATGCCGCCGATCAGGATGGTGTCACGCCGCTGATGCTATCCACCCGGAAGAACTTTGATCTGCTGTGGAAACGGGGCGCGGATATCCACGCAAAAGATCATGCGGGCAGGACTGTGGCACATTATCATGCCTGTGATCTGCGCCATATTGAAATGCTGAAAAAAGCCGGACTTGATCTCTTTGCGGAAGACAAGTACGGCAACAATGTGATGATGGCATCCCCCTGCGAGCGGCAGCATCTCCGCTGTTTCATTGAAAAATACGGCTTCAGCGTAAATGAACGGAACAAACGCCTGACCCTTTTGCATCTTACGGCGAATGAAAACGAAGATCCGGAAGCAGTGCAATATCTGTTGGAACACGGTGCGGACATAACGGCATTAAACTATAATAAACGCACTGCGCTGGAACAACTTCTGCAGGATAACCCCTATGCGTATGATTCATTCTATCCGGATGGGGATATATACAATCTGCTGACAGATTTCAGCGATAAAAATTTTGCATATCTTATCCGCGCCTGCCGTGCGCTGGATCTGAAAAAAATAAAAGCCATTCCCGGAGAGATCCTGAACCGTTATGCCAATCAGACTTTCGGTCTCAACTGGCAGTGGGACACAGCAAGAGTTCTGTGGGATGCGTGGAAAGAAACAGATTTTTCCGCACCGGATGAAAAGCAGATCGAAGATGTTCTGGATCTGCTGGCGGCACACGGTGCAAATCTGACAGCAGATCCGTTGGAGGATGAAGAGAATTGTCTGCTTGAATCTATCCTGTTGAGCGGCAGGACCCGTTGGGCAGAAAAATATCTGAAGATCTGGCTGGATCGGGGAAATGATCTGAATGAACTGATCGAATATTACCGCCGTCTTGAAGTCTGGTCGAAACACCAACATCCGGAAATGATGGATTTTCTTGCAGAACAGCAGAAAAAGAGAAAACATCACACATAAGAATGGACGAATTCGATCTTCAGCTGCAATGCCGGATCGTATTTGCGCATCCGCAAGGTCAATTCTGCTGTAACATCCTCCTGCCTCATACTGTAATTGCGGGGAAACAGCAGATGAAAACAAAGTGAACGCACCGGACCGCTTTCATCCAGACGGAAATCATAGACCTTGAACTTGCTGTCAAATTCAGCCACGACTTCCTCCAGTTTCACACGCCATTCTTTCACCACGGAATCGGTGGTATCGTAGGGATCGCAATGGAGCAGCAGATGGATCGGCAGTTTTTTACCCACCTCCACTTCCGCCGCCTCCAGCATATCGTGGATCGATAACGGTGTTCCATCCAGTGAAACTTCCGCGTGAGCCGTGGCAAAATACTGGTTCGGTCCGTAATTGTGCAGGATAATATCATGCACGCCGCGGATCCCTTCGCAGGAAAGCAGCAGTTCCCGGAGTTTCTGCACCAGTTCCGGATCGGGACATTCCCCCAGCAGCGGATCCGTGGTTTCTTTCAGGACACGGAACCCGGCAAAGAGGATCATCAGAGCAACCACGGCACCGGCACAGGCATCCACAGGGAACGCCGTAAAACGGGCGGCAAAAACAGCTCCGAGGACGACGAGGGTGCCGAGGATATCGCTCAAACTGTCAACTGCCGCCGCGCGGATCACTTCGGAATCGATCTTTTTTCCGATCTTGCGGTAAAAGAAAAACAGCCAGCCTTTGAACAGCAGTGTACCGCCGATCACCGCAAATACACCCCATCCTGCATGGACCGGAGCCGGTGAAAAGATCCGCATGACGGATTCTTTCAGGAAATCAAATCCCACCGCAAGGATGATGACAGATACGATCACTCCGGCGATATATTCGCTGCGTCCGTGTCCGAAAGGATGTCCGTTATCCGCCGGACGGGAAGAAAGTTTGAAGCCGACAATGGTGATCACTGAAGTACCTGCATCGGAAAGATTGTTCACCGCATCCGATGCAATGGCGATACTGCCTGCGAACAGACCTGCCGCCAGTTTGACAACAAAAAGAAGGAGATTTACGATCACTCCCACAAATCCGGTCAGAAGTCCATAGCCGAGACGGGCTTTCGGTTCCTCCGGATTTTCGTATCCGCGCACAAACAGACGGCACAAAAGATCACTCAACATCATTCACCTCATTATCTCTGAAATCCTGTTCCGGGAAAGATAACGCCAAAGCGGCATTTTGTCAAGGGATCCACGCACATTTTTCCGCAGAATTTTCCTCCCCCCGTCAGCAGCGGATCAAGGTATAATCTTCTTCCTTCAGCACGGAATCCAGAAAAGCCTCCGCACCGGAAAAGGGGATCGTGTTATCTTTCCCCCACAAGGCAAATTTGCCGTCACGGTTCTGGATATAGGTGTTTCCCCGGAAGATTAGAGAGCCTTCCGCTTCCGGATAATAGGAATGATGATAGATATAACCGGAGCTGAACTCGAAAATATTGTTTTCCGTGCGGTAATCCTCTGTCTGCTGCGCCGGTTCCGCAAAACTGTACATGGGGATGCGTTCCTTCCGGAGACGGCAGCCCCAGCCGTCACCGCCGAAACGGCAGAAATTGTCATGCACAGAAATCCGCCGTGTGATCGTGGTGCGGTTCCGCTGATTGTAATATTCGATACTCCAGAAGCAATATTCGATCAGATTGTCATGATATTCCACATCTTCCTGCGTCACATCCAGATCTTTGCAATCGTTGCACTGGTGGGTGATCCCGGTATCATAGATCTGACAGATCCAGTTGTTGAACACATGATACCCGTGGCAGCCGCCGTAAATCTCCACGGCATTCCCGTAGCGGATCAGCCGGGGCACACTCCACACAGAACCGCCGATATAGTCAAAAATGCAGTTCCGGACTTCCAGACCGTAAACATCCAGCATACCGCTGACGCCATGTCCGCCGCAGAGTGTGATATGCAGATTGTCGATCGTCACCTGCCCCACTCCGTTCCATATCCGGAACGCATGGACATTTTCCGCGATCTCGATCCTGCGGAAGCGTTCCCCCGGATTGGATCCGGCACACTTGAGATACAGTGTCTGCGTTTCCAGATTGCACCAGAATTCCAGATCTGATGCCTGTTCCAGATGGCGGTATCCATCGGCATCGTGTCCGGGCAGGAGCCAGCCGAGGCGTGCATCATATTTTCCCACGGTGCGCGGATCGTGGTCGAAAGTGATCAAACCCACATCGTTCAGCGGGAGCGTGCATCGCCAGACATCCGCCACACTGCTTTCCACCCAGATCCCGGGATCGGCAAAATTCTGACGGGATGCACAGATCACCGGCTTATCCCCTTCCCCGTAGGCAGAATACGTCACGCCGCTGACCGCCGCGACCGTCCCGCGGAACAGTCCGCCGCGCTGAAACAGCACGGCATCACCGGCACGGAGCGGCAGAGCTGCCGCACGCTCCAGCGTTTTGACCGCACATTCCGGGGTCAGCCCGTCGCAGGCATCATCCCCGTTTTCGCTCACATAGTAGCAGGTCCCGGGAAAACGGGACGCGGCGACGGTGTTTTCCGACTTCAAAACCGCTTCTTTCATGGCATCGGCTTTTGCCTGATACGAGGCAAGCAGTTTTTCATCCGCATTCAGGATTTGTTTCATCATGTCATGTTACTCCCACTGACCTGCATCGTCGTCCGGGACGCGGTACAATTCAGGAAGGAGTTTCCCTTCCACGATCCCACCGGTCTCATCATTACAGGGCGGTTCAAGTTCCCATTTCGGATCGGGAAACACCGGTGTCTGAAAATCGTGCTGCCCGATATTTTTCGTTTTTTCCTGAAATTCCATACACGCCCGGATGCAGCCTTTCGCGCCGCAGACCGCAAGATAGCCGCAGTGTTTCCAGATCTGATAAATATACGGATAACTGGCATTCCCGGGACATTTGAATTCCGGTGTACGGGCAGTCCAGTTGGCAAAACCGAGCGTGTACGATACCCGGTAGGACAGTTCTTCGGACATCTTCGACTTCGTGATATCCAGATCAAAACCGGGGAACGCGTGTTTGAGGAACGGAGATGCCTTGTAGTTCAAACCGTGATGCGTGGCAGTGCAGCGGCCCATATTGACATCACCCCACACATATTCCTGATCGTCGATCACGATTTTCCGGACGGGACCGTCTTTGCCCGGGATCGCGTTCCCGGGACAGTCCGGCACGCATTTCATACAGCGTTTGCAAAGGGTTCCCGGTTTGATCAGCGGATCCGGTTCCAGTTCCGCATCCGTGAGGATCGTTCCCAGACGGACACGCGGTCCGAATTCCGGATGGATGAAAACTTTGCTCCAGCCTATTTCGCCCAGACCGCAGGCGACCCCCGCGATACGGACATTCAGATTGATATCCGGCGCAGGTCTGCCGGGCACGGGATCCGGATCCGGCCGGTAGATCTCCGGTCCGCCGGGATAAACGGGAACCGCCTCATAACCGTAGTCTTCCAGAAAGCAGGTCAGACGGTCGGAGATCATGGGACGGAACAATTCGTTCAACCGGTTGTAGGAGTAATAAGTGTAGTTGGGCCAGTGTGTCCCTTCGGTGATCCCGCGGTAGGTGCTGCGGGGGATCGGCTGGAGGATCGTGATCACCGATCTGCAATCCGGAAAAATATTCCTGGGGTGCATCCGTTCCGGCGCATTCCGGAATCGTTCAATATTGGCGATGCCGACCACATTGACTCCGCCGCCGCCCGCACCGAGGCTGTTGACAAAATCTTTGATATCCTGCGAAGTCAGTTTCTTCCCGAATTTTTCAAATTTTCTGCTCATTTTTCCACCTCTCCCAGATAATTGATCTTCCATTCCGGATTTTCAGAAGTACGGAACTTGTGTGCATATTTCCCGCCGTATTTCCCCCCGCGTTCCAATGCGGCGATACAGGCTCTGCCGCAGCTGGCGGCGATCCGGTCAACTGTATTGAATCTGCCGTATCCGGTGGGGATGGCTCCGTTCCGGCAGCGTTTGCACAGATCGTCATTTCTTGCGGCGACCGGTCTTGTCAGATCTTTCAACCCCTCCGCTCTGCCGTTCTCCGCATCGAGCGCGTGGAGCGGACACTCTCTGATGCACGCACCGCAGTCATCGCAGATATGCGGCACAAAGGGTGCATCCGCTTCCAGTTCCGCATCCGTCAGAAGCATGGCGAAACGCTGACGGGGCCCGAACTGCTCTGTCAGGAACAGACCGTTCAAACCGGTTTCACCCAATCCGGCGGCCTGCGCCATCAGACGGTAAGGCAGAAAGATGTTCGGAGCTTCCTTCCCTTCCGCCACAGGGACCCCCACCGGTTCCCCGTCGGTATCATAGGCAAACAGCGGGACAGCCTCATAGCCGTGCGCTTCCATCCAGATCACCACATCGTATGTGGTCTTGGCGAGGAAATTATCTTCCGTACCCAAAAAACCGTAAGTTCCGTAAGAATGATCCATTTCCGTGCCGTGTTCGATCCCCGCAAATTCTCCCCGGGAGATCATTTTTCCCAGAACGATCACATTTTTCGCCCGGGAAAAGAGCGAACGCGGATTCTGACGCGGCGGAAGATCCGCCAGATTTTCAACCGGGGCGATCCCCACCAGATCCGCACCGAAACGGCGGGCGGCAGCTTTCAATTCTTCAGCAGTGACCGTTTTCATGCGTCACCATCCTTTCTGAGAGATACTTTTCCATACAGATCCCGTTCCCACACAGCCCGTTTCCGGAACGGCTGATGGAATTGATTGGCGATTTTGTTTTCCAATGCCACCAGACAGGCTCTGCCGCAGCCGGCTGCCAGACGATCCAGTTTTTCCTCCCGGCTGTATGTATCGCCGCAAGTTCCGTTTTTACATTCCAGACACAGTCTGTTGTTCCGCGTGAATTTCCCCTGCTCCGTCAATTCTTCCGACATGGCGTGGAGCGGACAGGCATCCAGACACGCCGAGCAGTTGTCGCAGAAATCCAGATCGATCACCGGCAGACCGGCATCCAGCACCAGATCCGTCAGGATCATCTTGAAACGCTGGCGCGAACCGAATTCCGGCGTCAGGAAGAAACCGCCCTTCCCCATGGATCCCAGACCGGCAAGATGGGCGAAATAAGAGGATTCCATCGCCACATTCCCGGCAAATCCGTGTCCGGTCATGTCGCTCTGTCTGCCGGGGACGATGGCATCGTCAAGCGGCACAGCATCGTACCCCTGTTTTTCCACCGCGCAGACGATCTCGTTCGCCATCCGGAGAAGGAATTTATCTTCCAGCCAGTTTTTCCCGAACATACGGTAGGTGGAATTGAAGTTGGTGCCTTCCTCCACGCCGCGGAACGCACCGCGGGCGATGCGCCGTCCGATCACGATCACACTCTGACAGTCCGGCAGGATCGACCTGGGATTTTTTTCAGGAGGCAGCTCCTGCCAGCGGTCTGCGGGAGCCACCGCCAGAAAATCTGCGCCGCACTCCTCTGCAATTTTTCTGAGATCACTTACAGTCATGATTTCTTTCCTTGTTTTTTATGGTTGTCATCTTCTGTTTTTTCATATCAGCGTTACGACAGATGCGGCGGAGTATAAAAATTCTCCGCGATCCCGGAAAGCTGTTCTGCGCTTTTCATCAGCGAAGAAATCAGATCGTTCCACTTTTCCGGAGACGGTTTTTCGGCGGACGGCGTAAGCATGGCACCCACTGCCCCCACCATTTTCCCGCCGGCAAAAACAGGCGCGGCGGCAGCATAGATGCCTTCCTGCGTTTCATTGGCGATCACGCTGTATCCCTGTTTGCGGATCTGCTGAAGTTCCCGGAGAAAAGATGCCTCATCCGGGATCGATGCAGGGGCAGTCCTGGTATAATCGCACTGCTGAAGCAGGATCCGGAGCAATTCAGGCTCCGCATGGGCAGCGCAGAGTTTGCCGCAGGCGGAACGGTTCACAGAATGAGATCTGCCGATCACATAGGGGATCGGCGAACAGGAGGAAGATGGACTTGCCGTATCCACGATCACAGAAATCCCGAATTCCACCTGTGTCAGATATACCGGCACACAGAGATGATCCGCAAGACGCCGCAATTCATGGTGAGCGCGCGTACGCAATCCCATGTTCGCCAGTTTTTCACAGGAAAGACTCAGGATCTTCAAGCCGATCTGATATTTCCGGCTGCCGGGGATCTGGATGACATATCCGGTATCCGTGAGCGTTTTCAGCAGACGGCAGGCGTGACTGGGCGGCAGATCCAGAAATTCCGCGATCTCTTTCACGGAACAGTTTTTCCCTGACGCGGCAAGATACTCCAGCACCTTGAACCCGTTATTCAGCGTATTATTCATTGCACTCCTTCAAATTCTATATACTGGAATTTGTCAATAAAAAAATCTAACTGAATTACACGCTGTTGTCAAGCGCGTTTTCTGCTTTTTTCCGTTTTTTTTTGCATTTTCAGCCGGAGCGGCACGCAAATATCACCGTTCCGGATTCAGTTTCCGGTAGAAGACAAGATGACAGGATCGTTCGTGCGGCATTTCCAGCGGATATTTCTGCAGATCCGCGCCCTTCATCTTTCCGGTCGTTCCGTTCCAGACTTCGATTTCGTACATGGCACACGGGTCGATCTTCCGGAGCGGAAGGATCCGGCGGGATTCGCTGCCGGCACTCCGGCGGAATGCGACAAAGCAGCCGCGTGCCTGTTCGGGGCAGTCGCACTGATAGGCATAGATATTCTGATGTGTTTCCGGGGCTTCCGCCAGCAGATACCAGTCGCCATAACACAACTCCTGTATCCGTTTCACGGCGAAAAAGGAGCGGCGCAGCCACTCAAAATCGGTTTTTGTGTGATCCTGGATGGATGAAGCCCCGCCGGGAACACAGCCGGAAAACACACTGTAATCATCATGTCCGATCAGCGTGAAACCGCCTCCGTGCGCGGGAACCCAGCGGGAAAGATAAGCACTCATGATCTGACTGGCTTCAGAACTGTCATACCAGGGCCGTCCCAGCATATCGGACCGGTAGAGACAGATACTGCGGCTGCAGGTCTCGAAATCAATTCTTCTTCCTCCGCTGGCACAGTTGTCGATCATCATACCGGGAAACATTTCCAGAAGAGTATCCCAGAACCGGTACAGACCGGCGATGTGTTTCATTTCAGAAACGCCCACGCGGTCGGGCGCATCGTTGTCCCGCCAGAACGGGAGCGTATTGAAATTGAAATCCTGCCGGTAATAATCGAGTCCGTGTTCCCGCACCATGTATGCGATCTGCCCGATCGCCCAGTCCACGGCTTCCGGCACACCGAAATTCAGCAGATAATGGCCGGAGGGGATTTTGGTATCCAGCATCCATTCAGGATGAGCTTCCGCGACCGGTGTTCCCTTCATCACCCGTTCTATTTCATACCAGAGCATGAATTTCAAGCCGGCGGCATGAGCTTTTTCCGCTATGGGTTTGAAGCCTTCCGGATGCGCCCAGGTGTTGATGGTCCAGTTGCCTACGGTCTTGTACCAGTCGCTTCCGGAAAATTCGTCCGGCGCAACGGGACGCTCCCCGCCGAACCAGCCGGCATCCACCCAATAGATCTCATAGCCGGGCTTTTCGCGTGCGAGGATATCAAGATATTTCAGATGGTTTCCGGTCACATCTCCGCCCCAGGTGCTGAAAGAAAGCGGCACATGACGCACTGCCCCGCCGGGAAGACGCGGCGTATGATATTTCAGTGCAAAGCGGCGGAACTGGTTCTGACCGTCCTCCACGCTCAAGCCGTCCCGGTGATGAATGATCATGGAGATCTGCCGCAATGTTTCGCCGGGCAGAACACGGAAGTTCGTTTCCTGCATCCCTGTCCGGATCTTCAGCATCAGCGGTTCCATCCGGAAATCCGCATACCATGCACCGGACCAGCCCACGGCAAAATTCAACCCCTGCTCCTCTGTTTCGTCCAGACCGAAATAGGGCAGCCATGCCGCGGAACTGCGTCCTTCATCCGTATCCAGGCGGATATGATCTTCGGGATAACGGGGGCGGAGGAAAACTTTTTCCTCAATAAAATCACTCTGACAGTTTTTACTTCCCAGCGTCCGCCGCAACGCTACATCATGGATCGCATAAGTGGCGGAAAAGCCGTTTGCCGTCTTGAGATAACCGCGGGAACGGTCGAGGAGATCCAGCGTCAGATCCAGCGGCTTGAAATCATGCACGATCCCGCTGGGGCGGTCCGACCGGTTCAGAAGTTCCGGCAGATATTCGATCACGGGAAAATCTTTGTAACAGGTCACTGTTGTCCGGACGGCCAGTGCGCCGTCCGCCGATGATTCCTCCAGCACAAACTTCTGATAATCAACGGTATCCGCAATCATTTCCAGGGAACTTTCTGCCGCCTCGAAGGGAACACCGTCATATTCAAAGGAATTGATCGGCGGAACCGCGAAATTGACAAAACCGCCAGCCGGAAACGCGGAGCCGTCTTTGCTGTAAACGAGTACATTTCCCCATGCCAGATTAGCGGCAGTCCAGCCTTTCTCTGCAGATTCCGATGCGTATGAACGGATCACAAACTCCCGGCACCCCCCCAGATCTGCGGAAAGATGCTGTGCTTCATCGGAAACAGTCAATTCCCGTGTCTGCGCCAGCACATTCCCAGCCATATCCTCCACAGAAAAGATCACAAACGCATCCGGATCAGAGATCACACCCACCTCCGCCTCAAACCGCTCCGCTCCGCCGGGAACATGGACGATATGTCTGCTGTTGGCATGATCCCCCCAGCCTTCTGTAAAAGTCCGGCTGCCGATCTTCAAGGGCTGACCTGCGATTCCCGCACCGATCCGGATCCGGTTGCTCCAGCCGATCGTTGCGGTGCGGATCCATGGCACATCGGGGCGGTCAATGAGTTGTTTTTTCAGTTCGGAATAAAAATTACGGATATACATGACGGCGGTCCTTTCTCCAACAGACACACGGAATAACGAACAATGCTTTTTACCGGACAAAATTTTCCGTCAGATAGTCAAAGCTGTCTTTCAGAGAATCAAAAGGATCTTTGTGGCAGACATCCTGTTCGATGATGAACCATTCCACGCCGCCGTTTTCCGCAGCGGGCAGGATCTCCTGCCAGTTCAGATTCCCGGACCCCACCGGCACCATGATGGATGTATTGTGTCCGATCACTCCGAAATCCTTCAGGTGGAAGATCTGCTGACGCCCCGCATATTTTTTCACATAAGCCACAGGATCGCAACCGCCCATCTGGACCCAATAAGTATCAATCTCCGCTTTCATGGCGGGCGCATTTTCCAGCAGGATATCAAAAATAGTTTTGCCGTTGATCTTGCGGAACTCCATATTGTGATTGTGATAGCTCAAAACTTTTCCGGCAGCCTGCATTTTCACAGCGGCATCTTCCAGCGCGCGGGCAAGATCAAGAATACTTTCGAGATCCACAAGCTGCCAGTCATACGGACAGGGAAACGCCGTATGTTTACAACCGTACAGATCCAGTTTTTCAATGACAGACTCTGTATTGCTCAACACCGTATCGCCGCCTTCGTGGGTGGCACAGATCACCAGTCCGTTGAGGTCGGCATACTTTTTGATCTCGCGGGGATCAAGGGAAGTTCCGGAAATCTGTACGGCTTCAAAGCCGATCTTGCGCAATTTTGCGAAAGCGCGGTCCGTGGCGGAGGAAGTGTGCAGAAAATTGCGGAGAGTGTAACATTGAGCTGCGATTTTGGATTTTTTCATAGTGCAGATTCCTTGATTATACAGTTTTTTGGTGTTTCCGCATTAAGATACATCATTCTCTGCAAAATACAAACAGAAAGTGACCGGATCCCTTGCAAAAATATTCGTTCTGTTCTCAATCAGGAGAGATGCCACAGGCAGAGGATTTTATTTTATTTCTTTACTGTTCAGGAACAAAAAAACAGAAAAAAAGATCATATTGCAAAACAACTTCACTCCACATACATTTCAGATGTTGAAATATATAAAGCCGATCAGTCTTTGTCGGATCCCAGGATTATTACGAGGGTCGAGAGGGAGACTGTCGGCTCTGATGATAAGTTAATGCGGATTATTGCAAAAGCTCTATTCCCGGCATGGGGAGATAAGCACGCTGAAGGCGTGCAGGATTATAGCCTATGGGCTTGCCCATAGG
>JAZNXT010000095.1:0-44185 GCA_045594005.1 Victivallales bacterium | reverse complement strand
TTCGCGTTTTCGTTCTTCTGAAGCACGCCGGCTTCCAGAAGTTTGTCGATCAACTGCTGCATGCTGTTGAAAGCAGAGAGGAAGCCCTGTGGAGGCATGTTGATGCGGACATTGGATTCCGGAGTGGGGGCTTTGCCTTCTTCAGTCGGCTGGAGGGTCACGAAGTCAAAACGGACCATTGCGCCTGCGAAATGGATCTGACCGATACCGTCTGCAAAAATTTCTTTCGTCATGATAATCACCTTTGTTCTTTCTTGTTAATGGTTGATTGGTGTTTATTTCTGTTGGTTCAAATTACGGATTACTGAGCGTTTTCGTTCTTCTGAAGCACGCCGGCTTCCAGAAGTTTGTCGATCAGCTGCTGCATGCTGTTGAAAGCGGAGAGGAAGCCCTGGGGAGGCATGATCACGCGGATGTTGGATTCCGGAGTGGGAGCCTTGCCTTCTTCTGTCGGCTGGAGGGTCACGAAGTCAAAACGGACCATTGCGCCTGCGAAGTGGATCTGACCGATACCGTCTGCAAAAATTTCTTTTTTCATAATTATACCTTCTTCTTTCTGTTTTGTTTGATTTGTTCGTGCCGGAACATTTTTTTCTGTTCTGTTTTTTTCGGGATCCGGCAACAAATGTTTTTTGTTGAGAGAATCATATTCCGGTGGAAGCGGAACACAATGACACCTGAAGTCTTTTTCAGGCGGAAAGAAAAGAAGGCTTGATCACAAAGTCAGTGCTGTACACTTCCGGGTCAGATGACCGCAGGAGAAGCGGCGGAGAGCAGGTGCGGCGTGGCGTTGGAAGCGGACGCATTTTTCGATGCGAACGGTCGCCATGCGCGGAGCGGAAGTGACAGTAAAATAAAGCGAAGCAGCGAAGACGGAATCTTTGTAAAGGTATTCCGCGACACCGGCTTTAATATCGAAACAGATCCCGACAGCAAGACGGGACGCCTGAACAGACGGAACTGCGCCGTTCCAATATCCTTCCGACGAGAAGGAACGGACAACGCCCACTGCCACATCCGCAACAGCATCAATGCGGAAATTTTCTTCCACACTCTGCCGGACGCTGCAGTAAAAATCTTTGTTTCTGTTCAGTTCGATCATTTCTCTGTTTTCCTTGATCGTTTGCGGTATTCATCACCATCAAACACTTTTAACTATAAACACTTTTTTCAACTTGTCAAGTACCTTTTGCAGAAAAAAACGGATTTTTTTGATTTTTTTATTTCAGCAACCCGGTAAAGTTCAAAAGCACGATCAGCAGACAGGGGATCACCACCACACACATGCAAAGCTGATAAATGTATTCGCGATACCATTTTTTGTCTGTCTTGATCTGTTCGGAAAACTTTTCCAGCCCGACCACAGCCACCACCAGGATCGTGGTAAAAATCGCCCCGATGGGCATAAGCACACTGTTGCTGATAAAGTCGAGACTGTCCAGAATATCCATATTTTTGCAATGTTCCAGAAAGCCCAGCGGACGCACCTTGCTGAACACACTGTATCCGAGAATGGTAATGATTCCCACCGCAAGGATCTCCAGAATCCCGCAGGTCAATGCTTTTTTACGGGAAATCTTCAATTCCTGACCAATACTCTGAACGTTGGTTTCCAGAAGAGAAATCGCCGAAGTTACTGCGGCAAACAGCACCAGCACAAAGAACAGTGTCCCGTAAACGCGTCCCATGGGGAAATGTGCAAAGACCTGCGGCATCGTCACAAACACAAGCCCGGGTCCCGCACTTTCAGCAGCTTTTTCGCCGCCGAATGCCACCACCGCCGGAATGATCATCAACCCGGCAAGGAACGCCACACATGTATCGAAGATCTCCACATGATTCACACTGGAAACAAGGTCATCTTCTCTCCGCATATAAGAACCGTAGGTGATCATAATGCCCATTGCGATGGAAAGGGAGAAGAAGAGCTGTCCCATAGCGGCAACCACCGTCATGTAACTGAATTTGGACCAGTCCGGCTTCAGATAATAGCGGATCCCGTGTCCTGCACCGGGCAGGAACATACAATAAGCACAGATGCCGATAATAAGAATGATCAGGATCGGCATCAGGATCTTGCTGAAGCGTTCCACACCTTTTTCCACGCCGAGAGCCACCACACCCACAGTGAGGAGCATAAAAAGCAGGAAGAAAAGGATCGGAGACCAGGTGGATGTGATAAAAGCGGTAAAATACGCGTTGGAATCCGCAGATTTTTCAAACATGGCTACCGGATTCAATGCCATGGCAAACACATATTTTGTGACCCATCCGCCGATCACACAGTAGTACGGCACAATGATCAACGGCACAATGGCATTGATCCAGCCGCCGATCCGGATGGAACCGAGAAAGGATTTTTTCCCGGCACAAAGCTCACGGTACGCGCCGATCGGTCCTTTGCCGGTCATTCTGCCAATGGTATTTTCCGAGATCAGCAGTGCATAACCGAATGTCAGCACCAGCACCAGATAAGTGAAAAGAAAGATCCCGCCGCCATGCTGTGCTGCGAGATAAGGGAAACGCCAGATATTGCCCAACCCCACTGCGGAGCCGGCAGCGGCAAGCACAAAACCGATCTTGCTGGTAAAACCATCCTTCTGCATGATATTCAAAATCCTTTCTGATGAGATTTTTCACAAATAAATATAATCGTATAATATAGCACTGATCATACGGTTTGTCAAGGTGTGGTTCTGCACCTGCATCCGAAATATGGATTTTTCCGGGAATCCCGTCTTGAAAAAAACATATCCCGTGGTATGGTAAAGCGAATCAGAAAAAAATAAAGTACAGGGAAAGCCCGGATCATGACACCTCAGGAAAAAGCACGCGATTTTATCAATAACGAACAACAGTTCCATCTCGGATTTCTGCCGACGGAACAATCTCACATCGACAGCCGGACACTGGAGGATGATTTCAAACATTCGTCCGTTGCCGGTGTTGCCACGCTCCAGAAGATCGACCGCAATGTATTGACCATGGCGCAACGGATCTTTGCTTCGGATCTTTACCGGACCTTTGCCGATACCCTTTTTGATACATTGAAAAACGGCGGCAGGATCGTTTTTTCCGGATGCGGTGCCACCGGCAGACTTTCCATCCTGCTGGAATCCATGTGGCGTACCGCGTGCCGGGATCATGCACTCAATGAGTATGCCGACCGGGTATTCAGTATTATGACCGGCGGCGATTTCGCTCTGGTCAAAAGCGTGGAATTTTTTGAAGATTACGCCTGTTTCGGAAAACGGCAGGTGCAGGAACGCGCCATGACAAAAGGTGATGTGCTGGTCGCCATTACAGAGGGCGGGGAAACATCATCCGTCCTCGGAACTGTGGAGGAGGCTGCCGACCGCGGTGCGAAAGTCTTTCTGCTTTTCAACAATCCGGCAGATCTGCTGGCGGAAAGACTGGAACGCTCCCGCCGCGCCATTCAGGATCCCCGCGTGACCGTGCTGGATCTGTTCTGCGGTCCCATGGCTCTTGCCGGATCCACCCGGATGCAGGCGACCACATCCGAACAACTGATCGCCGGAGCCGCATTGGAAAGCACATTCCTCCGTTTGAAAGGGGAAACAGCTCTGCCGGACTACGCACAGGAATTCAGTGATCTGCTGGATATTCTGGAATCGGGATCCATCCGCAGCAGTATTGCAAGCTATATCGACTTTGAAGCATCCGTTTATGAAAAACACGGGAAAATAACCTATTTCACACACGATTTTCTGCTGGATATCTTCACCGACACCACGGAACGCTCGCCGACCTTCATGCTGCCGCCGTTCCGGGGTGCGTCCGATCACCTTTCACCTCAAAGCTGGGCTTTTGTAAAGGATGTTTTCCACAACACGGAAGATGCGTGGAAATGGGCAATGGTGCGCCCCTTGAGATGTCTGAAATGGACCATGCCGGATTATATTGAAATGGGTGTCAGCGACCGGATCAGATCCGTTCCCGCGATCCTGGAAAAAGATCTCCTTGATTTCAAGATCGGTGCGGAAGACGCGCCAGAACGCAGACAACACAACGATGCTGCTGTGATCATTGCTGTGGGGAAAGAAGGAAAAGACACTGACTTTCTCCGCCGTTGTGCAGAACATTGCCGGGATTTTGAAACGGTCCGTACGATCGGGATCGGATCGGATGAAGGTGATTTCTCCATGTCCGCTTTGTGTGCGGTGCGGCAGGATATGCCTCTGCGTCTGATGGAACACATGGCAGTGAAACTGGTTCTGAACACCATCTCCACGGGCGTGATGACGAAAAACGGCAGAGTCAGCGGCAACTGGATGAGTTATGTGGCGTTGAGCAATAAAAAATTGATCGACCGCGGGATCCGTCTGCTGGCGGAACTGGGTTCTCTTTCCTATGAAAATGCCGCATTGAAAATTTTTGAAGCAATGGAAGAATGTACAGTCCAGCCCGGCGAAGAACGCCCCTCTGCCGTACAGTACGCCCTGAAAAAATTGAAAGGGCAGATTTGATCATGGCAATATTCAAAACCGGTGCGCTGGCATTTTTTCACTCGAAGACCGTAGCCGTGCGGGGGATCAGCGGCGATAAGATCGAGATAACCATTGAGGGCGGTGCCTCCAAAAATGTACGGGAAAAAGATTTGGAATGGATCCATGCCGGACCCGTGACAAGTCTGCCGCCGCAACGGCTGGAAGATCCCGATTTTGAGGAGATCGCCGAACTGATGGAAACGGAAACTTTGAGTTTTTCCGAATTCACAGAGCTGCTCTTTTCCCAAAATACACCTGCTGCCGCTTATTCCGCCGCTCTGATCCTGAAAGATGATCTTTATTTTTCCGGCTCCATTCAGAACGGGGTACAGGTCAAGCCTCGGGAGGAAATCGAAAAGAAACTGGCTGCCATCCGGGAAAAAGCGGAGGCGAAAGCGCGTTATGAAGCACGAGTGGAACGCCTGAAAAACCGCGCGATCCTGGAAGAAGACCTGCCGTTCATGAGTGAAATCGAACAGGTGGCGAATGGCGTGAACTCCAGCAGCAAACTGATGAAAGATGCCGGATTGGAAGCAACGGAAGCCAAAGCACATAAACTCCTGCTGGACCTGAATGTATGGACCTATAAAGTCAACCCCTACCCTGCCCGCGCGGGGATTGAGCTTACGGATCCCCCGGACGACGGGATCGCTTTTACGAATACGGAAGACCGGGAAGACCTGACCCATCTCACGGCGTATGCCATCGACGACGAAGGCTCCAATGATCCGGACGATGCCATAGCCTACGATTTTGAAGAAGATGTCCTGTGGGTCCATGTGGCAGATCCTGCCGCATTGATCACACGCGATTCCGTTTGGGATCTGACCGCACGGGAACGGGGCGAAAATCTCTATCTGCCTGAAGGCATCACCCACATGCTTCCACGGAAAATGACAGAACTTTTCGGATTGGGTCTGACAGAGGACGGCATCTCGCCCGCCTTGAGTTTTGCCATCCGGATTGATCCCGATTCCGGTGAAGCAGCTCTGCACCGTATCACATTGAGCCGGATCCGGGTGGAACGCCATATTTACGACAGCGCGGAAAAACTTTTTGATAAGCCCGATTTCATACAGATCCGGCAATCTCTTGAAAAATTCCGCGCCTTCCGCGCAAAAAACGGTGCGCTGTTCATCCGGCTGCCGGAAGTCAAAATCTCGGCAGATAAAAACGGCATCGTATCCATCCGCCCTCTCCCCTTTACTCCGTCACGGGAACTGGTGGCAAATGCCATGCTTGCCGCCGGAGCCGCAGTGGCAAAATGGGCGGAACAGGAAGGAATCCCCATGCCCTATGTGACACAGGAAACGCCGGAGATCGGAGATCTGCCCCGGGAAAATGGAAGTCTGCCGGAAATGTACGCATTGAAAAAATGCTGTCTGGCTGGTGTGGTTTCCGTGCAGAGCGGACTCCATGCCGGATTGGGATTGGAACCTTATGTCCGCGTGACAAGTCCGCTCCGCCGCTATGCCGACCTTCTGGCACATCAGCAGATCCGGAAATATCTTGCCGGAGAAGAACTTTCCGGCAGCGATGAGATCGAAGAGATCCTGAAAGTGAGCGAACCGGCATCCGTTGAACGCCGCCGCGTGGAACGCTTCTCCAATGAATATTGGACTCTGGTGTGGATGACACAGCAGGGCAGCGGATGGCAGACCGATACGATCCCCGTATATCATCCGGATGACCGCTGGTTTTTTCTGATCCCGGAAGCCGCATACGAGTATAAAAACCGTTACAGCGGCAGGATCACCCCCGGAGAAGTCCGGCGCGTGGAACTTCTGAAAGCCGATCCCGTACAGATGCGGGCGCAATTCCGTTTTGTTTACGGTTCAACGGCGACTGACGGAGAAGAAGAGATCATTGAGGAAGATTATTACGAAGACGAAGAAGAAAATACAGAAGATAAAGAAAACACACAGGAAACAGGAAAGGATTGATGTGTTATGAAAATTTTTGAAAAACTCTTGATCTTGGCGACGGCAGTGCTGGTCACATTCTGTACGGGATGCGGCAGAGCCGACGCAGAGAAAAATGAAACAAAAGCATTTACGATCGTGGTATCCATCCCCGCACCCACTCACGGTTGGGCGGCCGGTGTGGAATGGAGCGCGGAAAGTATGAAAAAAGAACTGGAAGCAAAATATCCCGGCTCCATCGTGGAACTGGTCACAGCAAAAGATCCGGAAGAACAGGCAAAAGGGATCGAAACACTGCTGATGAAAAATCCGGATGCACTGGTCGTGATGAGTCAGGATCCAAAACCGCTGACCAATGTTTGCAGCAGAGCGAAAAAACAGGGTATCTTCCTGGTGGTGGTGTCCAATCCCATTCCCACAGTGGCGTCCGATGTGTTCGTGAACGGGGATAATTATTCCTTCGGCGCGGCTGCCGCTCATGCCATGGCTGCCGCCTTGAACAAACAGGGCAGGATCTTTATGTTGAGCGGTCCCACCAGCCCCATTGTCAACGACCGGATCAAAGGCTTCAAAGATGTGCTGAAAAAGGATTATCCCGCCATTGAGATCGTCAGCGAAAACAATGGCGACTGGGGCATGGAAAGCGGTCAGAAACTCATGGAAGCATTCCTTCAGGCACAGATCAATGTGGACGGCGTCTGGGTGGGCGATGATGATATGCTCTCCGGCGCACTGAAAGCCTTTGAACGCTCCGGCAGAAAAGATATCAAAGCCTTCGTGGGCGGCGGTGCAGCAAAGATCATCGTGAAAAAAGTGCTTGACAACGATCCGGCAGTCAAAGCCACAGTCACCTATCCCCCCGCCATGATCAATACCGGGATCATGGCGGCTGTCAATGCTCTGCAAAACGGCAAAAAAGCCGAAAAAGCAGAAATCATTGTTCCCTCAAAGATCGTGGATAATTCCAACGCAAAGGAATATTATTTCCCCGATTCCCCGTATTGATACCGGACGCGCGGCGTTCCGGCTCCACCCGCTTGTACCGCAAAAATTTGCGGTACAAGCGGGTGTTTTGTTATCAGCGCAGGAAGCGGGAAAACGCTTCCTGCGCTGATAACAAGTTCCGGCGGGAAAAAGTTTTTCTTTTTCTCCGCCGGAACGCCGGAACGCCGCGCGTGTATATATGGTGTAAAAAATGGGATCACCGCCCGAGATATGCGGCGTTAAAGGCTTTCCAGTTTTCTTCTGTGGCGAGCTGGAAGATATCGGAATAATCCCGCAGGGGATCTTCAAAGGGCAATCGTGCTTCCTCCACATCGGCAGTGATGCCATCGAAGATCGCCCGGTCTTTTTTCAGCCAGTAAGCGGGCAGCTGCGGATTATAATCGTTTACAGTCCCATCGGTTCCCCAGAGGGCGCGGAATTTCACCTGATATCCGGTAAGATACAATTTCCGCAGGGCTTCTGCGCGATAGATCCCGGGTGTGCCGGGTGTGAGGTCGAAATACATGGTATTCCCGAATTCCTCATTATGGGTGAATGCGCCTTTTGCCACCATGCCCATATAATCGTCCACCCACGGCCAGCCGAGATGTGCCAGAGAAAATTTCAATCCCTTCACGGCAAAAAGACATTCAAATTCGATCGGCTTGTTGAATTTTCCGGACAAAAGATCGCGGTCGCCGCCCAGGATCCCGCTGTGAAACATCAGCGGCAAACCGGTTTCCGCCACCGCTTCTGCGGCACGCATGGCTTCGGCAGGATAACACCGTTCGCAAATGATTTTGAATCCGGCAACGCCCTGTTCTGCGGCACATTCGATCTGTTTCAACACATCTTCCGCCTGGGGATTGATCCGGAAATACGGAATAAATCCGGGTGTCCGGGAAGTATATTCCAAAACTTGAGCAAGCCGGCTTTCCCAGCGGTAATCACCATCTGGTTCCCCCATAGTCCAATCGGGTTGAAGACTGAAGATCGTGCCGCCGCCCACACCGGCAGCAGCGGCTTTTTCCAGAAAGATCTCCGGTTTATCGCAGGGTCCGGCATAAATATGGATGTGTGTGTCAAAAATCATTTTTCACTCCTTGCAGGTCTTTGATCCGGACTTTTCCCGCGTATGCGTTGGCAGGTTTGAACCGGATATATTTGAGTTTCGCGCCCGCTTCCGGGTGCAGATAGGAACACTGATACCAGGTGATACCATCGCTGTCGATCTCCGGCAATGTTTCCGCAGAAACTTCCTCGTACTGGCTGCTGACAAGATACTGGTCGCAGATATAATGGGGATCGTCCCGCCGGACGGCTGTGACTTTTTCATTGGAGATATTGCTGCCGAAGATCACGGGCAGTTCATACTGTTTTCCAGCCTCATTTTCCAGAATGTGCCACCCCAGCAGATAATTGCGTTCATCCACAAAAAATCCGTCCACAAACACCCGGTAGGGCATGGTGATATCCGTGGTATGTTTCAAGGTGATCAATTCCCCCTGTGCGGCAAGCTGATTCTGCCGCATGGAATAAAGATCGTTCATCACAAATTCATTGATCTCGCGGTAACATTCCCCGTTCATTGCCGGATTCCACGAAAGCATATACGCATAGGCAAGCTGATACCAGATACAGTTCCGCTGAAGGGTCCGGAAATCCGCGTCTCCCCAGTTGGAAATGATGAACCCGCGGCAATGTTTTTCTTCCGTACGGCGTTTCCACTCCGGCATGGTTTCCGGTGCAAAATTCCCGAATGTAAAGTCCATATCCCGTTTGATATATTCCTCCTCGAAACGGCGGTCAATACTCCAATACCAGTGAAGGATCTCCACATCTGCGGGGATCATATCAATGGCGGGATAAGTGGCATCCAGCAGATCGCCATTAGGCTGCACGCGTTCTGCACCGCCGATCGCCACACCATCCAGAAAATGGGAATCAAGCAGTTTTTCGCCCCACAGCATCGTCTTCACACCTTTTTCTGCAAGGTGGTCGCGGATCTTCCGGATATCTGTGGCATAGATCTCCGGTGCGGTACGCGCCTTGCATTTTTCGCAGATGCGTATGGTATAATATTCATCGTGTCCGATATTGATGCGGACCGGATGAAACAGCCCGATCACTTCATCAAAAAGATCAAAGATCAGTTGGTAATATGCCGGATCGGAAGGACAGCAGGTATCCGGATAGGGATCGTCCGCACGCTCGGAAAGTTCCGGATGACGCGTCAGCAGATAATCGCAATGAGAAAGACTTGGCATTTCCGGAATGATCTCCACATACCGTTCACGGCAGTAATCGATCAATTCCCGCATCAGCTCCTGCGAAATGACTTTTCCCCGTCCGTTTGCGGCATGGATGGAATTTTTGTGCCAGTTGAACTGACTCTGGATCTTGTTTGCCTTGCCGGGATATTCATTCATAAATGCCGCGTATTCCAGCCAGCCTTCATTGATTTCCGGATGGGATTTGTATTCCAATGCTCCGCCGAGTTCGATCATGATGGTGTTCATGTGATAACGCGCCAGCGTATCCACCATGTTTTTCCATTCCGTAATAAACCGTTCCGTGGGTTCCGGCAGATATACTTTGATCCCGCGCATGGAAACGGAAGGTTTCGCCGTGATCGTGCCGACGGGCAGAGTCCGCGTTTCCGCCATCCGGAACAGGTTCTGCAACGCATAAAACGCGCCGCGTTCCGTGGAAGAAGTGACCGCGATCCGGTCCGGCGCGATCTCAAGAATGTATGCCTCCTCCTCCAGCGTATCAAGCGTTGTGAAAATGAACGGGATCTCCTCCGCATCTTCAGCGGCAAAAGGAGCCAGTTTTTCCCGGATGATACGGGAGAACGGTGAATTTTCAGGAACGACCGGACGGGGAACACGGATGGTTCTGCCGGTCACATCAAATTTTGCTGCAGGAAAGATCATAGTTGAAAGATCCATTTATTTGAGGCGATCCCGCCTCATTTCTGTTGAAAATAATGAGGCGAATCGCCCCGCTGATCCCAGAGTATATTCTCACCGATGGCAGCCAGACTTTCCGTCAGGCTTGCCCGGGCATCTTCACTGTTCTCGTCCAGATTGGGTTTGCCAGTGTAGAGCTGATAATTTTTGCGATATGCCGTATCCGTCACATTGGGCATGATCACATTGGCTCCCGCCAGGATCCCCTGCTCCCGTCCGTCCGGTGCAAGCGTCTGAAGCGCGGTCGTCGCGGCAATATTCACATTATGCAGAAAAAGCCGCGTCACAGCAATCATTTTGATTCCCTGCTGCAACTGTTTTTTCCGGAATTCCTGCGTATCTGCAAAATCTATTCCCAATGGCGTCTGCGGATGCGGCAGCCAGGGCCCCATTCCGATCATGTCCAGATCCTGTTCCGCAAAAAAGAGAATATCATTGGCAAGATGCTCCACGGTCTGACCGGGCAGACCGATCATCACACCGCTGCCCACCTGATAGGATAATTTTTTCAGGAGCGCAAGGCATCCCACCCGCCGTTCATAGGAATGATCCGCCGGATGCAGTTTCCCGTACAACTGCGGATCCGCTTCTTCGATCCGCAGCAGATAACGGTGCGCACCGGCATCACGCCAGCGGCGGTAAACATCCTCCGTCTGCTCTCCGAGGGAAAGAGTCACCCCCAGTTTTCCGCCGGAAAATTTCCGTATTTCATCCAATATGTAAAGGATGGTTTCCGTATGGGGATCGGATTCGATCTCTCCGGATTGGATGGCGACCGATCCGTAATGGGCATCATACGCCCATTTTGCCATACGGATCACGGCATCCGCCGGAAGTTGGAAACGCTCCGTGGCATGATTGGAACGGCGGATCCCGCAATAAAAGCAATCCTTCGCACAGATATTGCCCATTTCGATCAGACCGCGCAAACTCACATTCTTTCCGATATAACGGAGTTTGACACTGTATGCAGCCTGATACAATGCGGCAAGATCTTCCTCTCTCTCCAGCGCAAGCAGTTCCGCAAGCTCCGTACCGCTCAAAGCATACGGAGCCTGTCCGGCTTTCTTCAGCAAATCCGCAAGCGGCGTCATGGCTTACAACTGATCCACTGCGATCTTGACGCAGACTTTCTTCACATGATTTGCGCCGCAGGCAGGTTCCACCTTGCCCCAATGGGCATCACCGGGAAAGAACACGGCAAACATACCGGGACACATTTCCAGTTTTGCAGGAGCGGCAGAGGGCGGCAGCATCAGAAATTCAGCATCTTTTCCCGGATCATAGGGTGTTTCCACCGGAAGCATACCCAGCGTATCGCTCATCCATGCCAGGACTTCAGTCCCGGAAATGGTGTACTGGATATCAATATAATTCCGGTGCATTTCCATTTTTGCAGGTTCACCCGGAACGGTATCGTAGGACTGGACCATGGCATAGACTTTGCGTCCGTCCAGCTCGTAAGTGCCGTCCGGCGTGCCGGGGTTGACACTTTCCAGAAATGCAAATGCTTTATCGAAAGCGTCGCAGAGCGTGACGCGTCTGCGGTTGGTGATGCTGTCACAGATCATATTTTTTCCCTCCGCGTCTGATTACTTGCCGCAGCACTTTTTGTATTTTTTGCCGGATCCGCAGGGACAGGGATCGTTTCTGCCGATTTTGGGTTCCACGCGCACGAAGGGGTGCTGTGCCACCAGTTTGCCGTCATAGAAGAACCAGTCGTCACCCACTTTGCGGAATTCCGCCAGTTCGTGATGATCCAGCTTCACTCCGCGGTCTGCATAGGAAGCGATGAATTCCACGAAGCTGCTTTCCGGCATTTCCGGGATCTCCGGCGTACTGAGGATCTGAAGACCGAGCCATTCCGAAGATTTTGCCCAGTTTTCGATTTCCTTGCGGTCGTTTTCCTCCCGTTTTTCCTTATGGGTGGAATCCACGATAAAGTCGATTTCCGCTTTGGCGTATGCGCTGTAACGGGCGCGCATCAATTCCACCGGGGTTTCGGCTTTTTTTGTTCCATTGATCACGGGCTGGCAACATTCTTCATAGTTTTTGCCGGAACAGCAGGGACAGAGTTTTTCGTTCATTTTTTTCTTCTCCATTGTCAAATTTTGGTGTTGATGAGAGTATAATACGCCTTTTTTTCAAAAAATCAAATAAATTTTGATTGCAAAGCGCATATTTCTGTGTTATAATATGACCAGGTATGGTGAAAAGATCATTTTTGCGAAGATATTGAGGAGAAAAATCTATGATTTGCAGAAAAACAAAACAATTTACTCTGGTGGAATTGATGGTCGTTATGGGTGTGATCCTGATCCTGGTCGGCTCCATGTTCCTCCTCGGTCCCTCCATCTCCCGGAAAAATTCCGAATCGAAAACAAAAGCAATCATGAAAAATGTGGAAATGCTGCTGGAAAACTATAAGAACAGCGGAAATGATTATCCCCTTTCCGTGGAACGCGGCGCAAATGCCAAAGCGGATCAGGATATCGATCCCACTTATATGCCGTTCTTTCTGGATAAGTACGATAATGATAAAACCAAGGATATCGGAATGCAAAAATATGTTTCCGATGAAACATTCTCCGGTGTTCTCTTCCACGATGAAGCGTCCGGATGTGATTATGTCGCAGACGGTTTCGGCATACCGCTGGTTTATTACTGCGCAGGGGACTCTTACAGATTGATCTCTCTCGGCGCAAACGGCTTAATCGGAACCGGAAAAAATGACAAAGGGGAAGCATTCGTAAAAGATCTTTTCAAGCCGGAGGGCAAACAGCATGACGATGAAGGCGGCGAGATCATCAAGGCAAGTTATATGGTTTTTGCCTACAAGGATGATGAAGATGAGGTGGAAGAATATTTCGGACAGGGTGATGACATTGCAAACTTCACCGGTTATTGATCCGGAGCGAAAATTATTTCAAGTTAAGATAAGAAAGGAACCTTTTATGAAAAAACACAGCTCAAAACAATTTACATTGATCGAAATGATGGTCGTCATGGCGATCATTGCCATCCTCGCCGGGATCCTCTTCCCCGCAGTCATGGCAGTGAAAGATAAAGCAAAAGCAAAGGAAACACAGACCCTTGTGGCATCCGTCAGTACCGCGATCATGCAGTTCAAAGGCGAATATAATTATCTGCCCTCCCCCGACACCTCCACGCCCGGAAAAGATGAAGCATACGGGTCTTTCGATAAAAATAACCCCAGAGCGAAACCGGATAACAAATACAGACAGTTTTTTGATGTGCTGACCTATTCCAACCACGCCAACAAAAAAGGCGGTCCCTCCTCCAATGCGGAAGATGTCAATACAAAAGGGATCACCTTCCTTACGGCTCCCAACTCCTATTTCAGCGAAAACGATTTTGAATGCAGTATGCGCGACTCCTGGGGTCAGGGGCTTGTGGTGAAATTGGATTACAGCGGCGATGATATTGTTGATATCGGTTCCAGCGATGTGAATACCCCGGTAAACTGGACCTTCAAAACGCAGTCGGTGGTTCTCTCTGCCGGGAAACAGAATGCCGGAGAACTGAATAAAAGTGAATTCATCGGATCGCCCCGTTTGGATGATTGATCTGCCGGACCGGATCAACAAAACGATTTCAAAACGGAAAAACAACAAACAACAGAATGATATCCGCGCATGGGAGATCGGCCGTCGTGCCATTGCGATCTGTTGTGCAATGAATGAAGCTGGAAAAACCGGCGGAAGTGTAACTCCCGATTACGGAGCAGCCGCAGCAAAGAAAAAGACAACAGTAAAAAAAGCTGCCACCGCAGCAAAGAAAATAACTACAGTAAAAAAAGCTGCACCCGCAGCAAAGAAAGAAGGTAAAAAGAAATGATTAACATTGGTTTGAGCTCATACAGCATGAGCCGTGCGATCAACGATGATCGTATGTCTGTTTTTGAAGTGATGGATTACATTGCCAAAAATGGCGGACAGCACATGGAAGTGGTCCCCTGCGGCAAATTGATCGTCAATGGCAACGATGAATTGATTTCTCAAATGGTTCAGCACGCGAAAGATGCGGGGATCGCACTTTCCAGCTACACCATCGGTGCAAACTTTGCCCTCGACAGCAAAGCGGAGATCGATGCGGAAGTGGAACGCGTCAAAGGCGAGATCGAAGTTGCGGCAAAACTGGGTGTGACCAGAATGCGTCACGATGCAGGCTGGAAACCGGCATCTGAAGCCAACTATGCCACCTTTGAAAAGTATCTGCCCGGCGTGGTGGATTCTTTCGGGATCCTGGCGGATTACGCAAAACAGTACGGGATCGTCACCAGTCTGGAAAACCACGGCTACCTGTTTCAGGGCAGCGAACGCGTCCAGCGCGTCATTCTGGGTGTGAACCGCGATAATTTCCGTACAACGCTGGATGTGGGTAACTTCCTCTGCGCCGATGAAGATCCTGTCATCGCCACAATGAACAACATTCCCTATGCTTCCATGATCCATTTCAAGGACTTCTATATCCGTGAAGATCAGCCGGCAGTCACCGACGGTTATTTCCAGTCCATGCACGGCAGATGGCTCAAAGGTGCCACCACCGGCGAAGGCGATGTGGATCTGAAGCGTATCACGCAGATCATCAAAGATGCGAATTACGACGGCTTCCTCTCCATCGAATTTGAAGGTTGGGAAGATTGCATCGTCGCATGCGAAAGATCTCTCCGGAATGTGATCGCCCTTTTCAATAATTGATCACAATCTGAACTCTGAAAGAATCTTTCAAAAGGGGTGCAAAGCACCTTTTTTGGATCGGGCGGCTCAGTTTCGCTGCGCTCACTTGCCGCCAGTGGCAAACTTTGCGCTCTGAAGGAGCGCGGGAGACTGTAAAAAGGCGGCAGTCCGACAAGTCCGACTGGTCCGACAAGTCCGACAGGCTTTAAGCGAGCGGTAGCGAAGCTGAAAAGCCCGATCCAGAAAAGCGGGGGTGCATAGCACCCGTTTCTTGGGCGGCTCTCGCTAACGCGTGCCGCCTGCGTATTGGCTTTAAGCAAGCGATAGCGAAGCTGAAAAGCCCCGATCCAGAAAAGGCGGCTCAGTTTCGCTGCGCTCACTTGCCGCCAGTGGCAAACAAGCGAAGCGCAGTTGAGCCACCGATCCAGAAAAGGTCCGAAATAGCCCGCGAGACAACGCGCCACACACAAAAAAAAGAGAGGTGCGGCCCGCAACAAAACGAGCCGCACCCCAGAGGATTGGGAGACCGTTGGATGGGACGATCTCCCGGAGAGAGGGCAAATTATTTGGCTTCAGGAGCCTTGTCCTTCGGACAATCTTTCGGACAATCTTTCGGTCCGCGGGGACCTTTATGACCGAATTTTCCCTTGGGATGTTTCGGGAACTGGATCCCTTCTTTCTTCAGGAGTTCACGGAACTTTGCGCCGGCTGCTTTCTTATCGGTCTTACGCAGTTCGGCAATTTCCTTGAGTTCTTTTTCATATTTCTTTTTGAACTCATCCATTTTCTTTTTGAATTCCATGTGCTTTGCACCGGGGAGTTCAATATTGGCTTTCTTTGCCAGTTCCGCAAATTTCGCATTGGCAGCTTTCATCTTTTCAAAAGATTCTTTGCGCAGTGCCTCGACTTCCGCCATTTCCTGCGGATATTTTTCTTTCAGCTGTTTATTGATTTCAGCATAGCGTTTCCACATTTCGGCACCGCGCTTTGCGTGGTGATGTCTTTTGCCATGGAATTTTTTGCCTTTAGGACATTTCTGTCTGGCTTCAGGGCATTTCTTTTCCGGAGCGGGAGCGGCGGCATCCTGTGCAAAAGACACAAGAGAGAGCCCGGCAACGCACAAAGCAACGAGGATTTTTTTCATGGTTCGTTCTCCTTGATTCGTTATTTTTTGTTTCACATCTACTGCAGTGTTCAACAAAATTAACGCATGGTCCGGAGAAATTATTGCAGGGAAAAATTAAAAAATCTTAAATTTTTTCAATTTTTTCGATCTCACGCACATCCACGCCGATACTGCACAGTTTCGGAACCAGATTTTCATAGCCGCGATAGATCATATCTGCATTATTGACAATGGATTTGCCTTCCGCGCAGCACGCCGCAATGACCAGTGCCATCCCCGCCCGGATATCCGGACTCGCCATTTCCAGTCCGTGCAGTTTTGCCGGACCGGTGATCACTGCCCGGTGGGGATCGCAGACAATGGCATTGGCACCCATCGCGATAAGCCGATCCACAAAATACATCCGGCTTTCAAACATCTTTTCAAAAAAGAGGGTCGTGCCTTTCGCCTGAGTGGCGGCGACCAGCAGACAGCTCATCATATCGCTGGGGAATTGCGGCCAGGGCCCATCGGAGATCACCGGAATAGCATTTCCTGCGTCCTGACGCACGATCAACCGCTGATTCGGCGGCATGATGATATGGTCCTTCATCAATTTGAATTTGATCCCGAAACGCTCAAACACACGGCGGGTCATCCAATAATGATGAGTCCGGATCTTGCCTTCAAATTCAATGCCGCCGCGCAATGCCGCAGCCAGAGAAAGAAAGGATGCGATCTCGATATGGTCGGAATCAATGGTGTATTCCGCTCCGTGAAGTTTCGTTTTGCCGCGGACGATCAGCGTATTGGTGTCGTCTCCCTCGATATCCGCGCCCATCAACCGCAGAAATTCTGCAAGCTGCTGCACATGGGGTTCGCTTGCCGCATTCCGGATGATAGTGGTGCAGGATCCCGTGCCGGCAGCTGCGATCAGGATCTGTTCCGTACCGGTAACGCTGGCTTCATCCAAAAACATATCCACCGTTTTTGCGGCGCGTTTTGCCTGTTTGAACTTGGCAAATCCGTCACTCAATGAGGTCTTGATCCCCAGTTTTTCCAATCCGTAATAATGGGAATCCAGACGGCGTTTCCCGATAAAATCGCCTCCGGGCAGACCGATTTCAGAACTGCCGCAGCGTTTTGTGAGGGATCCGGCAAAAAGAATGGAGCCGCGCACCTTCGCGCAAGTTTCACGGGGCAATACAGATGTATGGATATTTGCCGCACAAATCGTCACATCCGTACCGGATCGTGTAACAACTGCGCCTGCGTGCTGTGCCAATTCCAGCATCACATTCACATCCCGGATCTGCGGCATATTGTGGATCACCACTTCCTCTTCTGTCAGAAGCGCAGCCGCAATGATGGGCAATGCCGCATTTTTATTTCCACCGGGTACGATCGACCCGGAAATCTTTGCCGGACCGTAAATTTCCAGACTTTTCATAATATCTCTCTTTTCCTCACATAAAACAGATTTGCCGCAGATATTTTTATATATGGTAGTATAACACAGTTCAAAAACAAATCAAATGCCAAAAAAATTTTTTCTGCATTTTCTTGCAGATCAGCAGGAATAGAGGTGGTTTCAATTTGCCAATCGAAGCGAGAGCGATTCAGATCTTTTGAGGATTTTTGAAATCACCTCAACGATCAATCCTCCGGCGGAAAAAGAGTACAGCCCGCCTTGCGGAAATGTTCGATCATCGTCCGCAATTCCTGTTCCGTCACATGGAAATGTTCCGCCAGACAGCGCATGCAGAGATACTGCTGCACTGCCCGGTTGACCATTTTTTTGTTCAGACCGATGGTGTCGCCTTTGACGCTTTCACCGCACCGGTAACACGGCACTGCCATTATTTTTTCTTCTTTCCTCTGGCAGGCTTTGCAGAAATTTCAGTTCCTTTGGGAACGGGTTTGACAATAAACACACGGCATCCGTAGGGCGGCAGGACCTCCGTATGGCGTTCTTTGGTTTCCACCATTTCAACGCCTGTGAAAACATCTTTGTAAAGCAGATCGAATCCGGCACTTGCAGGATAGCCGATGATTTCGTTCAGGACGGAAAGACTGTGTTTCTGATCAACAAAATTGAAATAAGCCACCACCATGGATCCATCGGAAAGCAATCTTGCCAATGCACAGGCTTCTCCCGCAGGGACCCACGAGGTGTGTGCCACGTATGCGGGTCTGCATTCCGGATCCTGATTGATGGCGATCAGATCTTTATTGGTGATGAGATCAAGAATATCCTGATCCATCTTGCGGATATCACTGCCCAGCATCAACGGGGATCCCATGACACACCACAATGCAAACTGGTTCTGATAACGGCGGAAATAAAGTTCTTTTTCCTCTTTGGTCAGATCGCCTGCTCCGTGTCCCACATTGCCCTTGCCGTACATACCCACAGTAAGCATGTCCATATCGTTGAAACATTGAGGTCCGGAAAAACAGAATTTATCCATCTGACTTTTGGCAATATCAGAAAAAGATGTGGGCGAATCGTTGATATCTCCGGTGGAACGGTACATGTGCGCACCTGCAGAACGCGCCCAGCTCCAGACATCTTCCTGTCCCCAGTTGCAGGCGGAAAAGAGAATATCTCTGCCGGTGGCGCGGAGGGCATTTGCCATTCTGCGGTAGAGCAGCGGACAATTTGCGGTGGGAGGCCGGAAACAGAAATCATATTTCAGAAAATCGCATCCGTAATCCGCAAAGGTCTGTGCATCCAGAAATTCATGATCGAAACTGCCGGGATAATCGGCACAGGTGCGGACACCGGCACAGGAATACATCCCGAATTTCAAACCTTTTTTGTGAACATAATCGGATACGGGCTTCATGCCTTTGGGGAATTTCTTTTTGTCGGGAACGATCCTGCCGCTGACGGGATCGCGGTCTTTTTCGGACCAGCAGTCGTCGATGACCACATAATTGTATCCGGCTTTATCCAACCCCAGTTCAATGAATTTATCGGCGATCTCGCGGATAAGTTTATCGGAAATCTCGTTGCCGAAAGTATTCCACGAATTCCAACCCATGGGAGGTGTGTTGACCAACATGATTTTTTTCTCCTTGATCTCTGTTTTGAATTACGATTTTTGAAAATATAATCCCTGCAAATACAATTTCAAGAGCATAACATGAATTACAGCTTTTTTTCACAGGAAAAATCTGTTTTTACAGGATATCGAAAATGCTTTTTTTGCTGTGGCAAAAACGGAACAATGCTGCGGATCTGTGGAGTTCAATGTTTTGGATGGTACGCCTGAAAATAAAAATGGCAGCCTGACCTGGATTCGAACCAAGACAAAGTGAACCAGAATCACTTGTGCTACCATTACACCATCAGGCTGCAAAATATCGCAGAGTACAGCACTTAATATACTGCATCTCTGCGTTTTGTCAAGTGCATTTTACAAAAAATCTGAATTTTTCTCGTATCATGCCGGAGAAAAGATCTTTTTCCGGATCTTTTCCAATTCCTTTTCCAGCTCCTTATCCCGATCCGTCGCCGCAAAATGCCCCACCTCCCGGATCCGCATGATCCGATATTCCTCCGGAATGGAATTTGCCACCGCAAACTGTGCCGGAGGCGGTACGGAGGGATCAAACAATGCAGGCGTGACCAATGTGGGGACCTTGATCAGATGTGCCGCAGCAGAGGCGTCAAAATAGGAAAAAAGTTCCATGCCGCCGGGGACATTCAACGCATGATACTGTCTGGTATATGCCGGATCGCCTTCCGAGGCAGGAAATTCAAACTGGATCTTTCCCCCGAGTGTCGGGACATTCAGATACGCAGCCTTGATCCGGGGATCGAACGCCACCGCCAGCGCACCCATGCCGCCACCCAGACTGCCGCCCTGATAATAAAGGGCATCCGCTGTATCCGGAAACATATCGATCATCACCCGCGCCGCCATCCACAGATCGGAAACGCAGCCGCGGATCACATAGGTTTCCTTGGACTCAATGCCGTATCCGGCGTGTTTGCCCGGTTCCCACGGGATATCTTTGTGCTGGGAAAAACCGAGCCCGCGGATATTGGGCAGCACAATGGTCAATCCCGGATCCGTGCCGGTGGGCGGGGTCGCCATATTGCCATAGCCCTGCCCGATGAGCAGACCGCCGGTGGAATGGGCAGGACGGGCGATCCAGGTAACGATCTCCACATCATCCCAATTCCGGAAACGGACGCGGTAGATCTTCACATTTTCATCCGGGGACCACACTTCCCCTTCCGGCTGATAATCCAGTTCGGCATTCATGGTCAGGTCGTAAGTCTTCCGCCAGAACGCGATAAATTCATCCGTCGGAGCCGTTCCTTTTACGGCAAGAAGCTGCTCCTGCGTATAACCGCAAGTGGGATCAAAAGGAAAATCGTGTTTGATACTCATAAAAAAATCTCCATTCATTTGCGTGATATTCTGTTCCGTTATCAGGGTATTATATTCCGCAGTGGGAATAAAATCAAGAAGCGATCCGGAGAAAATCTTAAAATCAATGCTTTTTTCGTTTTAACGCTTGTAAAAAATAGAAATGGATGTAAATTATTTCTGCATAGTACAGTTGCGGAGAGATGGCTGAGTGGTCGAAGGCGGCGGTCTCGAAAACCGTTAACGGGCTTGCTCGTTCAGGGGTTCAAATCCCCTTCTCTCCGCCAAATCCAAAACAAAGATTTGTTTTGATTTGCCGGAGTCGGGCGGGGATTTCGTAAAAAATCCTGCCGGATTTTTCACGGTGTGCTGCGCACACGAACCCTGCGGGGTTGCCGCTGCGCGGCGCGCTGACGCGTCAAATCCCCTTCTCTCAAGCAAATATAAAACAAAAAAAGTTTTGATTTGCCGGAGTCGGACGGGGATTGCGTGAGGAATCCATGCCGATCGAACATTTCTGCGAAAGAATGGAAACTGTATAAATTGTCGTGTTTGTGAGTGTAGTCATAAAAAAAACTCAAGAAAGGAAAAAAAATTATGACTTGGGATCTCGAAAAAATCATTGATGGTGGAGTGGGAAGTCTTTTGACAATCGCTCTGCCGGTCGCCATGGGGTTGCTGCTGATCATGCAGACTGCCGCCTTCATCATCATCAAAAAAGAACAAAGCAATGGTATTTACCGGGAGAAACCATTCTTCCCGAATGCGATCTGGGGCGCACTTGCAGTACCGTATGTGATCATGCTGATTCTGGCTATCATAAATCCGAATGTTTCCTGGTTCGGCGTCATTCTGTATGCGATTCTGCCTCCGGTCATTCTCTATTTCTATGTCCGCTACGCCATGTATATTTTCTACAAACCCGCCAATGTGAAAGGAGCTGTTTTCAATGAATTTATCGGATATGTTTTCCTTGCTCCGTTTCTGCTTACGGGTAAGTTGGGATTGCTCTTTTTCGGGATGGCGATGAATCAGAAGCCGGCAACGACGGAAAGGTGGGAAATCACCTGGTCGGATGGTTCCAAAACTCATGAAGACAGAACAAGTTTTGTCGGCTGTTTATTTATACTTGGTTTTCTGATTTTGGCTTTTGCTGCCAGCATCTATGCCTTTATTCTGCTCTGTTTGCCGACCCTTCCCGGATTTGCCATTGTCGCGCTCTATTATTTTCTGCGCAACTTTGTACTGAAAAAAGCATACAATAAAATCCTGCTTTATTCCTGTGGAACTGCATTGGTCGGTTATTTTATCTTTGCCTTCTGGGTGGTACTGCACGCAATGAATGTTTTTTAATACAGCCGGAGCCTGCTGCTGAAAGAAGGAAAATCCACGGATCTTTCCGGGGGGATGCTTGTATTTTCCGGTTCCTGAATTATCTTAATGCCGATTTATCTACAATCATAAAGTCAGGAGTTTTTTATGGGAAAGAAAATTCGCCTTGGTGTTCTGGGAGCCACGCGGGGGATCGATTTCGGATTGATCGCCGCCGCACAGACTCTGGATATGGAACTTGCGGCGGTTTGCGACCGCTTTGAACCGCTGCTGGAAAAAGTCCGCTCCGCACTCGCAGAAAAAGGTGTGCAGAGCGCATATTTTACCGATTTCGATGAAATGCTCCGCAGCGATATCGATGCTGTGGTGATCGCCAATAATGCCACGGATCACGCACCCTTTGCCATCCGGGCATTGAACATGGGCAAACACGTGATCAGTGAAGTTCTGCCCATGCAGACTCTTTCCCAGGCGGTGGCATTGGCGGAAGCGGTGCAGGCATCCGGGAAAGTGTACCGCTATGCCGAAAATTACTGTGCATTCCGCAATAATTTTGAGGCAAGATTGCGGTATCGTGCCGGAGAGATCGGCGAACTTACTTATGCGGAAGGCGATTTTTACAACGATTGTTCCGGAAGATGGCATCTGCTGACCAGAGGTTTGCGGAATCACTGGCGCAATTTTGTTCCGGCAACATTCTACTGCACCCACAGTATCGGACCCGTGGTCACGGCAACGGGATTGCGTCCGGTACGCGTGACCGGTGCGGAAATCAAATGTCAGGATTATATGCGGGCGCGCGGAGCCAGATCCGGCAGTGCGGCGGTGGAGTTGATGGAAATGGAAAACGGAGCTGTTTTCAAAAGTGTTCACGGTAATTTGAAAAGGCCGTGGGTCTCCCGGATGTGCCTGACTGGTACGACCGGAACGCTGGAAACCAATCTCGGATCCGGCGGTCCCACGATCATCCGGTACACCGACAATGCGGCGAAAACGGGCTTTGACACGATCACCCCTGCCCTGGATGCCTTTCACGGTCTGGAACTTTCTCCGCTGGTGCCGAGTGCCGATGCGTTTCAGCTGAAATGTTTTCTCGGTGCCATCAATGGTGACGCGGAGCTGTCCTCCTGGGGAATCGATATCTGGACGGCATTGGATATGGCTCTGCCCGGCTTCTTTGCCTATCTTTCCATTCTGGATGGGGGAAAGCCGGTGGAGATCCCGGATTTCCGTCTGCAATCCGTGCGTGATTCCTTCCGCAAAGACAACCGCTGCTGCGATCCGCGCCTTGCTTCCGGTGATGAACTGCTGCCCTCTTATTCCCGGGAAAATATTGAGATTCCGGAGGAAGTTTACGAGCGCGAACAGCAGCTTCTTATGGAAGCCTTGAACAATCAATTCCATTTGGGGATGAATTGAAACAATGAGTATTGCTCTTGGTGTGATGATGAATCCCCCTCACTCCTCCCCGGAGGAATGGGGCGAAAAACTCCTTGCGCTGGGGTTGCGTGCCGTGGTGCTGCCCTGTGATTCGCGGACTCCGGATCCGGTGGTGGAATCGTATCTGCGTGTTTGCGAAACACTCGGTCTGATCATCGGAGAAGTGGGTGCGTGGTGCAATCCCCTTTCCTCCGATCCGGCGGAACGGGTCAGAAATATTGCCCGCTGCCGGGAACAACTGCAGTTTGCCGAACACATCGGCGCAAGATGCTGTGTCAATATCCTCGGTTCGGAAGGTGCGGAAACCTGGGATGGTCCCCATATCGGAAATCTGGCGGAAAATGCGGTAAAACGCGCGGCGGAAAGCATCCACACCATTCTGGACGGTATCACGCTGAACCGCACGCGGTACACGCTGGAACCGATGCCGTGGATGGTGCCGGACTCTCCTGAACAATATGCAGAACTCCTTGAAACGGTAAATGATGAGCGGTTTGCGGTTCACATGGATATTGTGAATATGATCTATTCGCCCCGGGATTATTTTTTCAACCGGGCATTGATCGACCGGGCTTTTGATCTCCTGAAAGGAAAGATCCGCGCCTGTCATGTGAAGGATATCAAACTGGAAAATAAACTGACGCTCCACCTTTCCGAAGTCCCCTGCTCCGGGGGGATTCTGGATATCCGCCATTATGCGGAACGCGCGGCGGCAGAAGATGCGGATATGCCCTTTTTCATTGAACATCTCAATGATTGGGAATCCTATCTGACTGCCGTCGCTGCCGTGAAAAAGATCCTCAAAGCGGAAGAATAAAATCTTCCATCCTCAAAGAATATCCGCGGATCTGCGCTTTCTGAGTCACTGAATCATCCACCAGATAATTAACAAGAAAGATCTCGCCATCGGGGAACTGCACACTGCCGGAATAACCGGTATCCGCCACAGCGGAGCGGTCATAATCAACGGGCAGAATACGGATCCTGCCCTGTCCCCGTTCCGTGGTAAGAACGGCATCCTGTTCCGCAAGGGCGGCAAAAAGGTTCTGGGTATTGTATCCCCAGCCGCCGCGGATCCCGGGCAGATAGCGGTAAGTGATCAGGATCCTGCCGTCCTGCAAATTCAATGAGGTGGGGCGGTGACAGCCCTGCAATGCGAAATCGTGGACTTCCCCCCAACTTTCACCGTTGTCGGTGGAAATGACTTTTTTACAATCGCAGCCCTTCCACGAATTTTCCCGGAGGAATCCCACAAGGGTGCCGTCATCCACAGGGAGAATGGAAATTTCACACAGGTTCAGACCGGGGACTTTTGCCACGGTCACAAGATCGCTCCATGTGACACCGCCGTCATCGGAATAACGCAGATATTCGGCAAGATTGCCGTCCACCAGATTGTGTGCGGCAAGAAGCCAGCGGCCCGTTTTCAGTTCTATGAGTTTATCCGGCACGATCCCCCGGAGAGGAGTCCGCAGCGGCTCACTCCAGCTGGCACCTTCATCGGCAGAAAAGAAGATGACCACTTCCACATGGTCGTAATCATCCACCACTGCCGGTTTTTCCGTAAAACGGTCCACCGTCATGGCGATCCTGCCGTCTGAAAGAAGGGAAAGACGGGGGCAATTATAGAAAAATTGCCCCATATCGGAAGAAACGATGGTGCGTTTCGGAGACCATGTTCTGCCCCGGTCGATGGATTCTGTCATGACCAGTGCCGTGCGGCTGCGGTCAAGATGATGCACACATTCCAGAAAAACACAGATCAGCTTTCCGGAGGGCGTAAGCACCACATCCGGAAAAGCCTCATAGTGGGCGGGATCGTTGCTGACTGTAAACTTCCGGATCATTTGATCTTCACTTCCACCTGATATTCACCGGGAGCCGCGATCAATTTCCCGCAATCTTTGCACTTGACCACACCGGCAGCAAGGAGAGCTTTTTCTGCACCGGGCAGATCGATCTCTGCGGTAGTTCCCACAGGGACATCGAAGAACCACAGCACCGTATCGCCGATCCGTTTCCAGCCGGATGCGATCTCGCCGTAGGGACAGCGGAATGCGGCAGAGGCATATTCCAGCGATTTTCCGAAACGGGGAGCCAGTTTGAAACGCTTGAACCCGGCGTGTTCCACACAATCGGAAAGGGGCTGGATCCCGCAGATCGTTTCATAGAACCAATCACCCACGGCACCGTAAGCATAATGGTTGAAGCTGTTCATGTGGATATCGGCAAATCCGGTCTTTTCGTTCCAGCTGTTCCAGCGTTCCCACATGGTGGTGGCACCCTGGGTGACAGGATACAGCCAGCCGGGATAAGTGGTCTGCTGAAGCAGATCGTATGCAAGATCGATCTCGCCGATCTTCGTGAGGGTGCTGAGCAGGATCGGTGTACCGAGGAATCCGGTGGAAAGGTGGACTTTGTGGGTGACCTTGATGCTTTTCACAAGGGCATTGCACACATTTTTGTATGCCTTTTCCGGAGCAAGATCGAAGTGCAGCACCAGCAGCATGGCGGTCTGACTCTTTGCCTGAAGCTGATCATTTTTGAAGAATGTCTGCTGGAACGCTTTTTTCGTGGCGGCTGCCATCTGTTCCAGTTCCAGCTGATCTTCCGCTCTGCCGAGCAATCCGGCATGGTGCGCCAGCATCTTTGCCATTCCCGCAAGATAGGCGGTACTCAAGAGGGATTCATCGGTGGGATCATCAATATTCAGCCAGTCACCGAAACAGGCATTTTTCACAAGATAGGAATTGCCGGCGCGGTTGATCTGGGAATAAAGATGGCGTTTCATATTGTCGAAATAACGGCGGATCAAACGCAGATCACCGTATTTGCGGAACATGACATCGGGGCAGATGATCCCGGCATCGCCCCAACCGGTGGCGGTTGCTCCCTGACGGGGATTTTCGCTGTTGCTGTACGGATCCGGCACATAATGTTTGTATCCGCCGTCCGCCATCTGGGTCAGGTTCAGATCGCGGATCCACTTGGTATAAAATTCAGGGCAATACATATTGTAGGTCGCCACATTGGCAAAAACCTGGGTATCACCCGTCCAGCCGAGGCGTTCATCCCGCTGGGGACAATCGGTGGGGACATCCAAAAAGTTGCTGCGCTGACCCCAGACGATATTGCTGAAAAGCTGATTGAGCAGCGGATTGGAACATTCAAAAGCACCGGTTTCCTCCAGATCGGAATGGATCACCACAGCTTCGATCTGATCTTCTTTGAGTTCGCCCGGCCAACCGCTGATCTCCAGATAACGGAATCCGTAATAGGTGAAGGTGGGTTCATAAGTCACACTTTTGGCATTGCCTGCCAGATAATGAGTGGTGGCGGCGGCAGCACGGAGATTGCTGGTATAAAGGGAACCGTCGTCGTTGAGCATTTCCCCGTGACGGATCAGAATGGAGGTGCCGCGTTTGGTATTCTTCAGTGTAAAGCGTTCACGGCCGGTAAGGTTCTGCCCGAAATCGACCACAAAAGTATTGGCATCTTTGCGTTTGGTGATCTTCACAGGTTTGACGGTCATGATCCGGCGGACAGGTGCGCCGCTCTGCCATTCGATCTTCGGCATGGAACGGCGGTGCGACCATCTGGGTGTATTGCTGAAATAATCTTCCAACGCTTCATTTTCCAACACGATGGGGGCAGTTTCATCAAACACTTCTTTCGTGGGGAGTTTCCAGCTGACATCATCTTCGGTGGCATCGTAGGTTTCACCCATATAGATATCGCTCATGCGGATGGCGGGCGGACAATCCGTCACACTGAAAGAACGGAAATCTCTGTTGGAAACGATTTTTTCCGTGGTGCCGTCCTCATAGGTCAGATGCAATTCCTGACTCATTGCGGGGTGGGGACCGTAGGAAACCATGCCGTGCGTCCAGTTGCGGGCGATCTTACCGCAGAACCAGCCTTCCGCAATGACATCGGCAAGCATATTTTTGCCCTTCACGATCAGTGCAGTCACATCATAAGCCTGATACTGGACGCGTTTGTAATAATCGGTCCAGCCGGGTGTGAATACATCTTCCGTGACATTTTTTCCGTTGATGAAGGCTTCATAAAGACCAAGCACCGCGGTATAAAGACGGGCTTTTTTCACTTTCTTTTTCACTTCAAAACGACGGAGCAGACGCTGGGGCGGAAGCAGATAACCCGTCCCGCCGCGTGCCGCGATCCACTTTCCTTCCCACGGAGAAGACAAAAAGCCGGTTTCGAAAAAGGCTTCTTCTTTGCTGACGGGAGATGTTTTTCCTTTTTCATCTTTCAGCTGCACAGTCCAATCGTAGCGGGTGAATTTTTTCAGGGCTTCACCGCCGTAGCAGATCTGATTGCAGAGATTTGTCCGGATGAAACCGGAATCCCACACGACTTTTTTTCCGTCTTCTTTCACCACGATCCGGCAGGCACTCTGATCCATGGAGTTTCCGGAGAGTTCCCATGAAAAACGGGGCTGCATTTCATCCATGCCGAGGGGATTGGTCTTGTATTCGACCTTCAAATTTTGAGCTGTCAGCATAATCTTCTGTTCTTTCTGTTGATTTTGTCTGATTTTTTTGTCTGTTTCCGAACACAGGGATAGTATAAACCGGGACTGATTGAAAATCAAGATGTTTTTCTGAAATTTTCCGTTTTTTCAACGCTTTTGAACAAGTCAAAGCCGCCCTGCACTTTTTGCGCAGAAGCGGCTTTGCGAATAAACATTTTTTTCCGTACTGCAACTTATTTGCTGCAGGCTTCCTTCATGGCTGCGGCACAGTTGCTGGTGATGGCATCCACGCCGTTTTCGATGAAATATCTGCACCGTTCTTCCGTATCGATCGTCCAGACCGCGAGATAGTAGCCGCGTGCTTTGACTTCTTTGAGGAATTCCGGCGTGAGCATATCATCGCCGCCCACATCCAAGCCGGTGGCTCCGATGCGTTCCAGCGTGGCAAAGACATCTTCATAGGAAATGGAGATGGAGCCATCCTGGCGTTTACCCACCCATGTCAGCCACAGTCTGGGGATCTCCGGCATATACTTGCGGGCGAGATCGACCATATCAGCATGGAAGGAGATCAGCACGATCTGATCCATGGGGATGCCGCTTTTTTCAATATCGGCACGCATGGCGGGAAGCACGGATTCATCGTTGGCTTTCACTTCCACATAATATTTTCTGCCCGGTTTCAGTGTTTTGAGAGAATCGGTGAACAGCGGGATCTTCGCTCCGGCATATTTGCCGCCGAAAGCATCGGGTCCGCCGGAAACATCCAGCGACTGCAGTTCTGCAAGGGATGTTTCTTCGATCACGCGTTTCACACCGGCACGGCGCATGGTATCGAAATCGTGACTGCATACCAGGATCTTTTCGGCGGTGAAATGGATATCACATTCCATCCCTTCCACATCCCGTGCGTTGGAGAGTTCAAAGGCTTCAAGTGTATTTTCGGGAGCATCCTTGGATTCTCCCCGGTGGGAAATAAAACTGACCATTTTTGCTTTCTCCTTGAAAGTTTTGTGTTTGGTAGTAATGTCGTTCTTTGTTGTTAAACAAGCCGTTTCCGTGAGTGCGGTCAATCCCGCACAGAAAACAGTGATCATGCTTCTTCCTGTTATAATTCTTTCATCTGCTCTGTCATACGGCAGCTCAAATCATAATCAGGCACCACGCGTTCCGGCAGACGGCAATACGGCACCATTTCCACGGTGTACGGAAGTGTACTGTTATACTGATCCATCACGGCGAAAAAGTTTTTCCAGTTCACATCGCCATCGAAAATATCTTCGCCGAATCCGTGGAGTCCGCCGCCGCAATCGGTGCGTTTGAAATTTTTGACATGGATCGCCTTGATCCGGTCGCCCACCAGTTCCGGATAATCTTCCGGCATACCCGTGAGGCAGGCATTGGCGGGATCGAAATACATCCCCAGATATTCGGACTGGAACTGATCCAGAAAGAATTTCCATTCCATCGGCGAGATCAGAAAACGGTTCCACACATTTTCCACTGCGATATTCACCTTGAGTTTTTCCGCCAGCGGGATCAATTCATTCAACCCAGCCACCGTATTTTCCCATGCGGTCTTGTAAGAGGTCTTCACAAAAGCATCATCCCACGGGACAGTAGTCGCGCCCGGCACAAAAAGGATGGTTTCCGCGCCGAGCCAGTTTGCGATCTGAAGATATTTCCGCGCAAACTCCATGGCATTTTCCCGTACAGCGGGATCGGGGGAAGTCAACGGGCATTTCCACCCGGAATCGGTACAGAGCGTCCGCAAACCCACGCCTTTTTTTTCTGCGTGTGCGCGGATGGCGGCACATTCTTTTTCCGACGCATCAAAAGAAAATCCGCTTCCGATGGTGAATTCCACGCCGTCGATCTTTTTTTCTGCGGCAAAATCAATAAATTCCTGCGGAGTGCGTGTGCCTTCGTAACCGCCGAACACCCAATAATTCAATGCAATATAACGGGACATAAAATTTTCCTTCTGCTCTGCAGCCGTTTTCTTTACCGTAAAAGATCAGCCATATACCAACTGAATTTAACCGTAACTTTTCATTTTTCAAGTCAAAAAAAGGAGAAAATCCGCATTTTTTCTCCTTGACTTCACGGTTTTGCGCTGTATAGTTTAGCAGAAATTGTGTCGTGTGCAATAAGAAAGGTCTCCGGCAATGTCTGATTATATCCCGTTGATTCTGACAACCCCCGCAGAAAATGCTGTTATTCATCTGCTGCGGAAAGATTGGGCAGAATTGACTTGTGTACGCGCAAATGGAATCAGCAATTTCAGCAATTTCGAGGAAAACCGGAATGAAAATGATATTGCCACGCCGGAAAGTGTGGGTTTCCAATGGACCGGGGGAACGCCGCCCTTCCGTTTTGTACTGAAAGATGAAGAGGGCAGGATCGTCCGTCAGGCGGATGACCTTGCGGATCGCATTTATATCACAACAAACCTGAATACTTCCGCAAACTATTTCTGGAGCGTGACAGACCGGAAAAACGACACTGTTTCAAGTTCATTTTTCACAGCGTACAGCCCCCGTTTTATCGCCATACCGGACCGCTCTGCAGGTCCGCGCAATCTCCGGGATTTCGGCGGCAGACGCACAAATGACGGGAAAATGACGCGTCAGGGTGTTGCATACCGGGGGGCAGATTGCGATTCCTTTCCCGCCGGAAGCGAGGAAAATAAACGCTTTCTGAAAGAAGAACTGAAGATCCGGACGGAACTGGATCTGCGATACACCGGAGAAATAAAAGGTCAGACCGTCAGCAAGCTCGGTCCGGACGTCCGTTTCATCCACCGCCCGATCAATGCGTATCACCCCTTTACAGAAGAACAGAACATCTTATTCCGGGATACATTGCGCCTGTTTGCCGATCCGGAGATCTATCCCGTCTTTTATCATTGTGCCGGAGGTGTTGACAGGACCGGAGAATTGAGTTTTCTTTTGAATATGCTGTTGGGTGTGGATCTTGAGGAGGCTCTTCTTGATTATGAGGCGAGTTCTCTATCCATATTCCAACGACCGCGAACCATTGCCTACTTCCAGCGGTGGCTCTCCGTGCTGGCACAGGCCGGAGAACCGCAGGACAACTGGCAGCAGCACGTGGAAAAATATATGCTCTCCATCGGTCTGACTCCGGAAGAACTGACTTCCATCCGGAAAAATCTGACCATTTCATTACAGGAACATCAAACTGGAATCAGATAAAAATAAATAGCCGAAAGGAATATATCATGCACAAATTGCGTTTCCGTCAGGTCCATCTGGACTTTCACACTTCTCCCGACATTGACGGCATCGGGGAAAAATTCGATAAAGCACAGTGGCAGGCGTCTTTGAAAAAAGCTCATATCGATTCCATCACCTGCTTTTCCAGCTGTCACCACGGGGAAAGTTATCACCCCACCAAAGTCGGACGAATGCACCCGGGTTTGAAATTCGATTTGCTCCGTGCGCAGATCGATGCCTGCCACGAGATCGATGTCAAAGTCCCCGTTTATGTCAGCGGCGGCTTGAACCAGTATATTGCAGGCATCCACCCGGAATGGCGCGCTGTCAACCCGGAAGGTGTCCTTTACGGCGGCGTGACGGATGCCGGATGGCACAGACTCTGTTTCAACTCCCCGTATATCGACTATCTCTGCGATTATCTGAAGGAAGTCGTGCGGAATTATCCTGATGGCGACGGGATCTTCATCGACATCATCGCGAAAGTGCATTGCTGCTGTCCGTACTGCGTCCGCGATATGATCAAAGCAGGATTGGATCCCAAAAATATGGATGATGTGGATAAATTTGCTGCGGATGTTCTGATAAAATATTATCAGCGCACCACCGAAGCGGTCCGCAGTGTGGATCCCGATATGCCCATTTTCCATAACAGCGGTCATGTGAAACTGCAGCCGCAGGATATCCTGCCCTATTTCTCCCATCTGGAACTGGAATCACTGCCCACCGGCGGCTGGGGATATGATCATTACCCCATGAGCGCGGCATATTGCCGGAATCTGCCCTACGATTTTCTGGGTATGACCGGTAAATTCCACGGCACCTGGGGGGAATTCGGCGGCTTCAAACACCCCAATGCCCTGCGTTATGAATGTGCAGCCATGCTGGCAAACGGTTCAAAATGCAGTGTGGGCGATCAGCTTCATCCCTCCGCACAGCTGGATGAATCCACCTGCGACCTGATCGGCGCAGCTTACAGCGAAGTGGAAGCAAAGGAACCCTGGTGCGTCGATGCCGTCAGCATGGCAAATCTGGCGATCCTTCAACGGTTGGACAGACCTGCAAACGCCACCACCGGTGCATCCCGTTTCCTGCTGGAATCCCATATCCCCTTCGATATCGTGGATGAAACAATGGATTTCAATAAATACAAAATCATCCTGATCGCAGAAGGCGATGCGCTCTCCCGGGAAACAGCTGATAAAATGAAGGCATTTCTCGCGTCCGGCGGGAAAGTCATCCTCGCAAAAAGCGCACCTTTTGTGGCAGACACACAGGAAACCTGGTGCGATCTGCCCGGAACCATCGGTGAAGAAAGTCCCTTCAATCCCGATTTCATCAAAGCCGCTCCGGATATGGTCGCAACAGTGAAGACTCCCTTCCTCATGCGCGCACGATCACAGCGGTTCAAAGCCTCCGAAGGTTCCATCGGAGATATTTACGATCCCTGGTTCAACCGGAATATCAAACATTTCTGTTCCCATCAGCACGCGCCCTTCCGCAACGAAAAAAGCGGATTCGATGCCGGTGCCATGAACGGCAATATCCTCTATTTCGCACACGATATTTTCGTGCTGTACTGCTCCGTGGGCTGCGTGGAGATCAAACATTTCATGCAGAACGCGATCAACAAATTCTGCGGAAATGATATGATCGTCACCACGGAAAATATGCCCTCCACCGGACGCGTGTCATTGATGAAACAGGAAAAAGAAAACCGCCTGATCCTTCACGCACTCTATGCCAATACCGTCCTGCGCGGAAAACGGGGGATCAAATTCTCCGACTGGCAGAACGAATGGTCCTACGGTCAGGTGGAAGTGGTGGAAGAACTTCTGCCCCTTTACAATACAAGTTATTCCGTCACCGTGGATAAAGCACCGGAAAAAGTCACGCTCCAGCCCGAAGGAAAATCTGTCGATTTCACCTGTGCAGACGGGAAAGTGAAATTCACCCTCGATGAATTCACCTGTCATGCCATGGTCGTGATCGAATAATTTTTCCGGACTCTGAAAGTTTTATTCTTCAGAAAAAGTCAAAAGCGCATCTGCGATAAATTCGCGGATGCGCTTTTGCAGATAAAAGTTTTTTTCCGACGATCCCACAATCCTGCCGCCGCACACGCGCGGGGCGCGGGGACTGTCCCGGCGAAAAATCTTTTTCTGCCGGGACGATGCCAAAAAAAACGGTGCAGTTTTGCGGAAATGCAAAACTGCGCCGACTGTTTTTTTTGAGCATCAGCCGGATCTGTGCGCTGCACGATCCGGCGTCCCCGCGCGTTCCGCGCGCAGAGTTTCCGTTGTCAATCGCCCGAAATCATCAGTCAACGACGACTGCGACTTTGATCCCTTTCATGGAAACGTTGGTTTCCAGAGCTTCGGCGATATCTTCCAGTTTGAAGTGGTGTGTGACCAGATCTTCCACGGGCAGACCGATTTCCTTTGCGCGTTTGAGGAAAGCGAAAGTGGTGGGATAATCCTGCGGGGTATAGACCCAGGAACCAACCAGTGCGATTTCCTTGTTGCAGATATCGAAATGGTGGTTGATGGCACATTCGCCGCCGTCCATGAAGAAGCCGACTTCGCACATACCGCCGCCGCGACGGACCATTTTCCAGGCGTTCTTTGCAGCTGCCGCCACGCCGGTACACTGGATCAGGAATTCTGCGCCGAGACCATTGGTGACGCTCTTGATGTCTGCCAACTGATCTTCAAAGGAAGCATATTTTGTGAAGTTGAAGGTATATTTCACGCCCAGACGCTTTGCAAATTCCAGACGGCTGTCGTTGCCGTCCACAGCGATGATCGTTTCAATACCCAGTGTACGCAGCACGGCAATGACCATCAAGCCGATGGGACCGCAGCCCTGCACCAGCACGGGAGTATCGAAGCGGAGCAGACCGGTAAGTTTTGCGCGTTCCACGGCATGAACAGCCACGGCTGCGGGTTCCACCAACATTCTCTGATCCAGCGTCATGCCGTTGACCTTGAAGAAAGTGGAGCCTTTTTTGATGAACAGGTATTCGCCGAAATAGCCGTTGAAATGGATATCGTCATCCGGATTCAAACCGTAGATACCGGATTTTTCGCACATATTCGTTCTGGCGGGCGTGTTGCGGCAGGCATTACATTCACCGCAGGGAATGATGCAGGTGACGATCTGATCGCCGATACCCACGGGCAGACCGGTGAAGTCGGTCTTGATATTTTTACCGATCTTGACGATGGTACCGGATCCTTCGTGACCAAGCACGGTGGGGCAGATGCCGAAGGGATCGCGTTTGTATTCGTGACCGTCGGTGCCGCAGACGCCGCAGCCTTCCACCTTGATCAGCATTTCATCGTCGCCGATTTCCGGGATGGGATAACTTTTCAATTCAAATTTACCGGGTTCCACGAGGACCGCCACTTTTGCAGTTTCGGGCACTGCGAATGTTTTTTCTTCAGCCATGATCGTTCTCCTTGAAATAAAAGTTTGGTTGTTTCTGGCGTTATACCGGGTATTTTAACGCAAAAATCAGTGGATTTCAAGCGATTTTTTGCATTTTTTCGCATTTTCAATAAAGAAAAGGATTGAAAAGGTATATTTTGTGTGCGATATTACCCCGGATTCAACAGAATTTTATCAATAAACCGAAACAAATCAACGGAGAAAAAAATTATGGTTCTCACGACGGTACTGACCAGTTCACTGGCAAAGATCTTCCCTGATGAAGACATGACAAAACACCCGAAATTCAAAAGTGCATCTGCATTGAAAGGCGAACGCTTTTCTTTCCAGGTGGCATATAAATTCGCGGAAGGCTGGGGCGGCACTCTCACCGCTGAAGTGGAATCCGAACTCAAAAAATATATCACGCTCCGCTCCACGGAACTGGCTCCGGTCAAATTCACCGGCTATACGTTTGATGACGATATGGTCGGAACGGAACCGGGTCTTTATCCCGATATCCTCAACGAATACAAAGGCGAATTCCGTCTGGCTCACAATCAGTGGCGTACCATTTGGGTCACGGTCGATATTCCGAAAAACTGCAAGCCCGGCAAATATGCGATCAAGGTCACGATCGGTTTCCCCGCGAATCCGGAAGTCGTTTCCACCGAAACATTCACGCTGGAAGTGATCAATGCAGTTCTGCCGCCGCAGGATCTTATCGTGACCCATTGGTTCCATGCAGACTGTATCGCGGTCCAGTACGGCGTGCCTGTTTTCAGCGAAGAACACTGGAAACTGCTGGAAGGTTATTTCAAGAGTTTCAGCGATCACGGCAGCAATATGCTGCTCACACCGGTCTTCACGCCGCCGCTGGATACGGAAGTGGGCGGAGAACGCCCCACCACCCAGCTGGTGAAAGTGACCGTAAAAAAAGGCAAATACTCCTTCGATTTCAGTCAGCTTGACCGCTGGATCAAACTTGCCAAAAAATTCGGGATCAAATATTTCGAGATCTCCCACCTCTTTACTCAGTGGGGCGCAAAGTTCTGTCCGAAGATCATGGCAACTGTGGACGGGAAAGAAAAACGCATTTTCGGCTGGGATGTGGATTCCGATTCCAAAGAATATACAGAATTTCTGGATGCGTTCCTGCCGGAGCTGGTCAAATTCCTGAAGGAAAGAAAACTTCAGAAATACACTTATTTCCATTGCTCCGACGAACCCTCCATCCCCCATTTGGAAATGTACGAAAAAGCCGTCACGCTTCTGCGCAAACATCTCAAGGGCTTCAAGATCTGCGATGCGCTTTCCAATGTGGAATTCTACAAGACCGGTCTTGTTTCCACACCCATTCCCTCTGAAAACCACATCGAACCTTTTGTGGAAGCCGGCGTTTCCCCGCTGTGGACATATTACTGTTGCGGTCAGGTGGAAAAAGTCAGCAACCGTTTCCTCAATATGACCTCCAGCCGCAACCGTATTCTGGGTGCGCTGCTCTACCGTTACGATATCGTGGGCTTCCTTCAGTGGGGATTCAATTTCTGGTACAGCGTCCTTTCCCGTTTCCCCGTGGATGTGTATGCCGATACCAGCAGCGATTACGCGTTCCCGCCGGGTGACGGTTTCCAGGTTTATCCCGGAAAAGACGGCAAACCGGTGGAGTCCATTCACCACGAAGTCTTCTTTGAAGGGATCCAGGATCTGCGCGCACTGCGTCTTCTGGAATCTCTCATCGGCAGAGAAAAGATCGTGAAACTGCTGGATAAAGCCACACCGGAAGGCAGAATGACCATGATGGATTATCCCCGCGGCGAAGAAAAGACCCTTGCGCTGCGTAAGAAGATCAATGATCTGATCAAGAAAAACATCTGACATCCCCCTGCGAAGAAGGAACAAGACTTATGGCTCTGATGGAATGTTCATTTTTTTCCGAATCCATGGGAATGTGTACCAATGCCCATGTGATCGTGCCGCAACCCACTCTTTCTCAAATCGGGCTTACCGGAACAGGATCACCGGAAGGATGTCCCGTGCTGTATCTGCTTCACGGACTTTCCGATGATCACTCCATCTGGCTGCGCCGCACCTGCATTGAGCGTTATGCCACTCAGTTCGGGATCGCCGTGGTGATGCCCAACTGCCACAGAAGTTTCTACTCCGATCAGCAGAACGGTCTGCGGTACTGGCAATATGTCAGCGAAGAATTGCCGAAACTCATCAACGGCTTTTTCAAATTTTCGCAGAAACGGGAAGATACCTTCATTGCCGGTCTTTCCATGGGTGGATACGGTGCCATGAAAGTGGCTCTGAACAAACCGGAAAAATTTGCGGCGGCAGGGTGTTTCTCCAGCGTGATCCGTCCCTGGATGTTCCTCCGGGACGATCCGGCACGCCGGAACGAAATGGAATGTATCTACGGCGATCTGGATGCAGTCAGCGGCACTTACAACGACCCGCTTTTTGTATCGGAAGAAAAGATGAAAGCGGGCGTGACCATGCCCGATTTCTATATGGCTGTGGGTACGGAAGATTTTCTGTACGAAGAAAATCAGATCCTGCGCAAACATCTGGAAAAAATCGGAATGAAGTTCGATTATTTTGAAGAACCCGGCACACACGAATGGGGATTCTGGGATCGCCATATTTTGCGCTATTTGAACTGGCTGAAAGAAAAAAATCTGTTGAAGTAAGGAAAAAGAAACATGGGGTTGTTTGATAAACTGGGTGGCGGCTTGATCGCAAGTGCCATCAAAAGCGAAGCGATGAAAGCCATCGACCGCTATGTGGAAAGTGCCGTGATCAACAGTGTTCTGCCGCAATGCACGGAAGGCGCAGATGCGAAAGTGCAGTTTGCCGCCGATCTGAAAGTGGTGCTGGTGGAAGCGTTGATCGAATATACCGAAATCATGGGTAAAAACGGCGGCAGAGATACCAGTCTGAATCTGCCGCTCACGGAAAAAAGTCTGGTACTGGCAAGCACGCTCAAAGCAAAAAAACCGTCTTCCATGGCGGCTTCGGAAAAAATCACGGCAGATGATCTGGATCTCTCCTTCTCCGGAAAGATCGCAGGTCTCGGCTTCACACAGATGATGATGGGAGCCGGTGCAAAAATCAATTCCGTAAAATTCAAAGTTACTGTCAGCGGCACTGCATCCGCAGACTGGCTTGATGGAGAATAAATCCTGATGAGCGTTGAGATCGAGCGTAAATTTTTAGTAAGCAATGATTCCTGGCGGAAAGATGTGGAAAAACGCATCCTGTTCCGGCAGGGATATATGCGCAATGAAAATCATGCCACCATCCGGATCCGGATCGCAGGCGACCGCGCATATCTCACGCTGAAAGCACCCCGGGATGAATCCGGATTGGAGCGGCTGGAATTTGAATATCCCATCCCCGTTTCCGATGCGGGTGCAATGCTGGATGCCGTTTGCGAAAAACCGCTGATCGAAAAATACCGGAATTTTCTGCCCGCCGGAGATGGTCTGATGTGGGAAATCGATGAATTCCTCGGCGATAATGCCGGTTTGACCGTAGCCGAACTGGAACTGCCGGAAAAAGATACCCCATTCAATCGCCCGGACTGGCTGGGACTGGAAGTCACCGGTGACCCCCGTTATTTCAATGCGATGCTGACAAAACACCCGTATTGCCAATGGCAAACATAAACGAGAAAGGATGATATAATGAAAAACAGTTTACTCAAAACATTCCTTCTGACAACGCCTGTACTGGTTGCAACTCTTTCCGTTTCCTGCGTGACCGGAGCCGGATATTACCATGTTCCGCCTCCGCCGCCTCCCCGCCCGGTGGTGGTGGCTCCCCCTCCCCCGCCGGTGGTGGTGACTCCCCGTCCGGTGGTGGTGACTCCGCCGCCCCCGCCGCCGGTTGTAGTGACTCCGCCCCCTGTCGTGGTAGCTCCTCCTCCCCCGCCGCCGAAACATCACCATGCGCGACCGACTCCGCCGCCCCCGCCGAAGCATCATGCACGACCGACTCCACCGCCGAAACCGGCAGTCAAACCGCGTCCTCCTGCAAGACCGACTACGGCAAAACCCGGAACAAGTGTGAGCAGACCTTCAGCACAGCCTGCAAGACCGGCCACCGCAAGACCCGGTACAAGTGTGAGCAGACCTTCAGCACAGCCCGCAAGACCGACCACGGCAAGACCCGGTACAAGTGTGAGCAGACCTTCAGCACAGCCTGCAAGACCTGCCACGGCAAAACCCGGCACAAGTGTGAGCAGACCTTCAGCACAGCCCGCAAGACCTGCCACCGCAAGACCCGGTGAAAAGCCGAACAGACCTGTCGTTCCGGCATCCCGTAACAACAACAGTTCCTATAAGAGAAGATAAGCTGTTTTCCCCATTCTCCGCCGGGAGTTGCGGCTCCCGGTTTTGAGTGGGGGATCATAATGCTTGTACGATTTTTTTGCTTTTCTGCTTTAAATTTTCCGGATAAGCGTTATATTATAGAACAATTTTTGCAGAAAAAAAACGATCAGGACAAGGTAAACGGAAATGGATCTGATTCTTTTAGGCAGCGGCAATGCCGCAACGCAGCTTGGTAACTCGCTTCAGAAAGCGGGATACCGTTTTGTGCAGTTGTTCAGCCGCCGCGAAGAAAATGCACGCACCCTTTCCCGGATGCTCGGTGATTGCCCGTACACCACGGATCTTTCGCAGATCGATCCTTCCAAAGCGGATGCGGTCATTTCCGCCCTGAAAGATTCTGCCGACGAAGAAGTGTGGCAGCAGATCAAATTCGGCAACACACCCGCATTCCATACCGCAGGGACCATGCCGATGGATGCCCTCGCGCCCTATGCGAAACACCGGGGCGTGCTTTATCCGCTTCAAACTCTGACCAAGGCGCGTTTACTGGATTTCCGCACGGTACCTCTGTTCATCGAAGCGGAATCTCCGGAAACCATGACCCTGCTGCAGAATATGGCGAATGCCATTTCCGATAATGTACGGGAAGTCAATTCCGAACAACGCCGTTCCATCCATCTGGCGGCGGTCTTTGCAAACAATTTTTCCAATCACATGTTTGCGTTGGCGGAAAAGATCCTGTGCCGGTACGGATTGGGATTTTCCGATCTGCTGCCGCTGATCGATGAAACCGCACGGAAAGTCCACGAACTTTCCCCGCGGGACGCTCAAACCGGTCCCGCGATCCGCTACGACGGCAATATCATGAGCAAACAGCTGGAACTCCTTGCGGATGAACCGGAAATGAGCGAGATCTACCGTCTGATCAGTGCCAGTATCCATAACCTGGCGGAAGAATCCGGCAAATAATCCCCCCTCGTCAGCGTATCTGAAAAAAGAAATTCCCGTGGTACGCACCCGCCTGAAGACGATACCGGGGATAAACTTCAGCCCCCCACGAATTATCTGCACCGACTCCGCACATTGCAAGATCGAGTGTCAATTCCCAGAGTTCCTGCTGCGGCAGTTCAAAATCGTGTTTGCATTGCAGCAGAGTTTCGCTGCGGACACCGTAAAGATTGAAACCGAAAAGGGTATCTGCGCAAATACGGATCTCCTGTCCTTCATCGGAAATCAGGATCAGCTCACGCACATCGGAACGGTGTCCGTTCTCCATAGGGCGTGTATGACGGATAAAAAGATTTTCCGCCTTTTCTTCCCACCAGCCGTGCAATGCCAGTTCCCGGCGGTCGGCATAGGTCGGCAGCGGACCGGCACCATACCAGCGGACAGAGCGGATGGCATTGCGCCGGAAAATCAACCGGATCCCGATTCGCGCCACCTCTCCGCCGGTATAATCCACTTCTGCACGGAATCCGTGTTCCGTATGGCGGAAAAGATCCAGTCTGTATGCGGCTGTTTTCAGACTTTCCATGGTCAGAACATTCAATTTCCAGGCGAGGTCATTATCTGTCCATACCCGGTCGAATACAAGACGCGGCTGTTCCAGCAGACCGGGCAGATCCGCTCCGGAACAGGGATTTTTCTCCATCTGCGGCACAACCGGAAGCGGATCGCGCACGCACACTTCCCCTTCTTTTTGAGTTTATTTACTTTCTCACCAGTTCGCACGCCAGCTGGTCGGCGGTGTTGATGGAAAGCTGGAGCTTGCCGTCTTTGGTGGTGGTGAAGGGGATCTCCCGCTTTCTTGAGCCGTCGAGAGCGAGGGAGTAGACCTTCCAGTTTTTCCCTTCGAGCTTGAGGGTGACTTTGGCACCGCTGCGCTTGACGAGGAAGGGGGTTTTACCCCACGCGTTCAACTGCGACATCGACTTGTTGACGAAGTGGCGTCCGGTGGAGTGGCAGTCGGTGAGGTGGATGAGAACGATGCGCTTTGCAGTCTTGAGGTTCACCGTATCCTGCGGAATGATCGCCACGGTCGCTTCGGCTTCTCCGTTTTCGACCGCAAGACGCTTGCCTTTGAGCGACTCTCCCGCCTGAAGGCTGGCGACTTCGGCACCGTCGGAAGTCAGACGGAAACTTCCGTTGGCAGGATCGAAACGGAGCTGGGGAGTCCAGAAGAGTTTTCCGGAGTTGCTCAAATGTCCCTTGGGCAGGATATTTTTTTCGTTGAATTTGGCAAACGGATTCTTTTTGAAGAAATTCAGATCAAGTTTCACATCATATTTGGCATTTGGCTTGCCGACATCACTGCCGAGCTTGGCGACAAATCCGAGAGCGGCGGCAGGCGCGGGCCAGCCGTTGCGGTCGTTCCTGCTGCGGGGAGGATCGAGGGCGATGGTTTTGGGAGCGGGTTTGACCTGTCCGTAGAGGAATACCCTTGCCGCGAGCTTGTAGGCGAGAGCCTTTGCCGGATCACGGGAGAGATCGAAGTAGTGTCCGACCGCGTTTTTGTCGAACATCACCTTGCCGCTGTGAGCATAGGCGAACTGATAGACGCCATCCCACTCCTGGAACGCGGCGTAAGCGGCGAAGAGCGCAGGGCCGTGGAGACGGTGGATATTGGGGGCGGCGTAGTCGAATTCAGTGACGAAGAACGGCATACCCAGCACCCGGGTCGGGAAAAGCACGGCGGGAACGTTGGAGATCTCGGTCAGAACATTTTTGTTGGAGGGAGATACCGGAAGATTCCACTTTTTGCCCACGAAGCGCGGATGGTCCCAGTAGCTGTGGTTATCGACATAGTCGTACTGTGCGCGCTCCCACGCGATGTGTTTGCTGCAGATGAAATTCTGGTCGGTCAGGGGAACTTTGCAGCCGAGGGAAATCATATACTCCTTCATCTCTTTGTAGCGTTTGGCTGCGAGATGAGCGCAAAATTCGTTGATCGTTGCCTTGGGATGGGTCTTGCGGTATTCAGCGAGTCCTGCGCGGTAGAGTTTTGCAGTTCTGGCACTGGCGTTGTGCCAGTTGAAGGGGTTGCCTTCGTTGACCAGAGAGAGGCTGATCAATGCCGGATCGTCGATGAGAGCGAGTCCGGTGTAGGGGTTGACGTGGGTGTAGAAGTTTCTGGCGGCATCCTTCCAGTTCTGGAAAACGTCGTCGTCGATCCAGAAAAATGCTTTGTACTCAGCGAGTCCGGAAATCGGTCCGTACTTGGGCAGCTCCTCTTTTGTGATGCCGCGGCGGGAAACATAGACGTCGGTCGTGATGTAAAGTCCGTTCTTTTTGAAGCAGTAGAGAAGATAATCGAAGTTATCCATCAGTTTGGGATCGAGTTTGCGGGTATCCTTGCGGTCGCAGACCTCATTGTCGTGGTGGTGAATACGGACACTGTTGAATCCGAAAGCGGCGAGCCGTTTGGCGAGGATCTCGCTCTGCTCTTTTCCGATGACCTGACTGGTTCCGACGAGATTGGTTCCGTAGAATCTGACCGGTTTATCCGGCTCTTTTTCAAAGTAGAATTTGTCACCCTTCACCTTGAGGAAACCTTTGTTTCCGGCAGGGGAATCGATGCGTCCGGAAAAGTCGAGCGCGGAGCCGGGTATGACATCCTGTTTGTTGTCGATGGCTGCCCAATCTTTATCTTCTTTGAGGAAAAGCGGAGCGAGATCGAGGAAACCGAGTGAAAGATCCTTTTCGTTGACGGTGATGACTATGCGGCTGCCGGCGGAAGTGAATTTTCCGGTGTACGGCTCAAATCCGATACGGAGGGCGACCGTTGATTCGCCCCAGCGGCGGTTATCCTGCATGTGCATATAGAAGGGGCCGGACAAAGTGATCGAGCCGCTGCCGGAAGGCATTTTGTACTGATTGCATTTGCCGCTCCACAGCATATATTTTTTGAACTTGACGGGAAATGTTGAAACTTTGCCGTTGATGGAGTATTTGAGTCCGCCGAAGTCAGCGACCGAGATACGCTGGGCTTTGATACCGAGGAAACTCGGATCGCACTCGCCGCTGAACCTGGCTTCTGTGGTGAGGATGAACTGATTTTTCTCCTTGCCCGGAGAAAGTTTCATTGTGATTTCACCCGGTGCGCCGTCAGTTCCGTTGACCTTGTAGACCATCAGGTTGTCGGTGCATTTGAGCAATTTCCAGGTGGTGTCGTTTTTGGCACTGCTGGCGGGAGATTGTCTCCATCTGCGGTCCATCCAGACCAGAGCGAAGCCGACTTTGTCGATGTCGATAAATCCATCTTTTGTGAACCGCACCTTTGCCGGAGCGCAGAAGGCACTGACCGTAAAGAGCGCGGTCAACAGAAAAAAAACCATTTTGTTCATAGGTCAAAAATCCTCTTGTTATAGTGCAATCAATAATCGCGGCCCCCTCAATCAGAGAAGATGCCGCGATAAAGCTGTCCGTTGTAATTTATTCTCAGCGGTTGGATGGATGGGGCCACTCGCTGGCAAACATTATATCAGTGTTGGCAAACTTGCGGCGCAGTTCGCCCTCATCCGCCATAGAGACGTGTCCGTCGAGCCAGGCTGAATTCATTGCCAACTGACGGTGGGTATCGTAGGGAACAGCTCCCCAGGTGGTGTTTTTTCCATCGTACAGCTCGACGCCGTGGATGTAAGCCTTGCAGCTGGGTTTGGGATGGATCCCGTCAGCGAGCAGAAGGAAAGCTCCCGGAGTTTTCACCCGGTTCACCGCAATAACATTGTAGTTGCTTTCGTTCTTCTTGGTACTTTTGTTGACCACGATCTGGGCATCGTCATAACGCTGGAATCCGGTCTTGCTCGGATCCACGGGATAAAAGAGCTTGTAGTTCACCGAATAGGCGCGCTCATCGATGATCATCAGCTCTCTGAAATCCGCCCTGCCCTCATACTGCTTCTTGCCGCGGAAGACTTTGTGGGCATCCAGACCGTTCTTGTCGGAAAAATTTCCGTGTCTGACCCACGCCCACGGATCAGTATTGGGGCAGAAAAACATCTTGTAGTTGGTCACATACTCATAGTAACGGAGCAGGAAACTGTAAGACTGCATACCGCCACCGTGGCGCACAGGTCCGACGTTTTTGTTGGCGTTGAGGTACTGCTGATAACCCAGCATCAGGTTTTTCATATTGTTGGTGCAGGTCGAAGTCTTGGCACGCTCGCGCGCCTGACTCAAGGCAGGCATCAGGATCGCCGCCAGAATGGCGATGATGGCGATGACGACCAGAAGCTCAATGAGAGTAAAAGTCGGGCGGCAGAGATGTTTTTTGGCTCTTCTCATAGTTTTATTTCTCCATTGTGGTTATTGAAACAAGATAATCACTTGTGTAATTAT
>JAZNXT010000094.1:0-4754 GCA_045594005.1 Victivallales bacterium | reverse complement strand
GAACCTATGGGCAAGCCCATAGGCTATAATCCTGCACGCCTTCAGCGTGCTTATCTCCCCATGCCGGGAATAGAGCTTTTATTAAAGAAAATGATTTTTTTTCAGTCCAAAGTCCAAAAGTCCAAAGTAAAAAGACTGGAGACTGAAGACTTTTTACAGCTCCCTATTCTCGGGCGGCTTCGCTATCATTCACTTAAGATTTTGGTTTTATAAGACTTATAGGACTCATAGGACTTATAAGACCTATAAAAATGACGCAGCCGCTTCGTCAGAAAAGGCTTTAAGCGACAGGTACGGAGAAACACTCTCACCGGATTTTATATCAATAACCCGCCATCCGGTTCAGCAAATGAAAAAAATCCTTTTGATTACGCCTCATCCGCGTCCCATCAGTCCCTATTGTCCCCAAAGTCCCATCTGTCCTCAAAAAAATAAAACTCCCCCACGATTCCCGCTACGCGTGTCGGACAGGTCGGACAGGTCGGACACGCAGGCTTTAAGCGAGCGACAGCGAAGCTGAAAAGCCCGATCCAGAAAAGGCGCGGAAGGATTGCGGATGTAGTTCGGATTTTTGTGCGGAAGCTTTGAGGGAGTGGACTAATAGGTCCATGACCGAAAAGATCCGCAAGCAAAGGTCCGAAATAGCCCGCAAGACAACGCGCCCCCTCAAATGTGATTGAGGATCAACATACAATCCCCATAACTGAAAAAGTGCATCCGCTCCTGAATGGCATATTGATACGCTTTGCGGATCACATCCATTCCGGCGAATGCGGAAACGAGCATGAGAAGTGTGCTTTTCGGCAAATGAAAATTGGTCAGGAGCATATCTGCCGATTTGATCCGGTAGGGCGGATAAATATAGATTCCCGTTTCACCGTTCTGCGGATGAAAATATCCACTGTCATCCACGCAGGTTTCAATGGTCCGCAGGGAAGTGGTCCCGACTGCAAGGATGCGTTTTCCGTTCTGTCGTGCAGTATTGAGTTTTGCCGCTGTTTCATCGGTAAAAAAGAACCGTTCCGTGTGCATTTTATGATCTTCCACCACATCTTCATCCACAGGCTTGAATGTCCCTGCACCAACATGCAGGGTCAACTTTGCAGTATTCACGCCTTTTACAGCAAGGGCGCGGAATGTTTCGGGAGTGAAATGCAGTCCGGCAGTGGGAGCCGCCACAGCACCGGGAATTTGAGCGTACACGGTCTGATACCGTTCCGAATCCGCATCGGCATCAGCGCGTTTGATATACGGCGGCAGGGGCAAGTGACCGCAATCATACAGGATCTTATCACTTTCCGCACCCTCAAATTCCACGATACAAACGCCGCTTGCCGCATCTTTTTCCAGCAATCGCACACGATAATCGGCAGATACAGTCACGCCATCCCGCAGCAGCATGGCAAGAGCAGTTCCGGGCGCAACGCGTTTTGCCGGTTTCATAAAACATTGCCAGCGTTTCCCGTCCCGTCCGCCATCGGCAAGCCCCAACAGAAAAATCTCGATCTTCGCGCCGGTCTCTTTTTTTGCAAATAAACGCGCGCGAATGACTTTTGTATCATTGACAGTCAGTACATCGCCGCAATTCATATACTCCGGAAAACGGGAAAACGGCACGATCTCCATATCTCCGGACGCCGGATCCAGCACCAGCATCCGGGATCCCCCCCGTTCAGGTGCGGGCTGCTGTGCGATCAATTCTTCCGGCAGATCATAATCAAATTCACTTATGAGCATCTTCGTACATCCGTTCATATTGCGCGGCAGTATTGTTCCAGGAAAGATCTTTTTTCATGGCATTCACGCGCATCGCTTCAAATGCAGCAGGTTCTTTTGCGCGGACATCTGCCGCCCAGCGCATCGTTGCCGCCAGGGAATCGGCGTGCAGATCATAAAATACAAATCCGGTAGCTTCATCCACATTCTGATAATTGAAATTCGTCACGGTATCCGCCAGCCCGCCGGTCGCACGAACGATGGGCAATGTACCGTAACGCATACTGTACATCTGATTCAAACCGCAGGGTTCGTAACGGGAAGGCATCACAAAAAAGTCTGCTCCTGCCTCCACCAGATGCGAAATTTTATCCGGCGCATAACCGCAGTAAAACACAAATTTTCCCGGAAAACGCGCAGCCAGCGCATTATACCAATTTTCCAATGCCGGATCTCCGGACCCCACAAGCACAAACTGAATATCTGCTCCCGCTTCAAAAAGATTCGTCAGCGCAGATGCCAACACATCCAATCCTTTCTGATAAGCCAGACGGGAGATCGTGGCAAAAAGCGGCACATCTCTGCGGGTGGGCAAGCCGAATTCCTTTTGCAGTGCTGTCCGGCATTTTTCCTTCCCTTTCATTTGATCCGCAGAATAAGTCGCAGGCAGCAATAAATCGTGTTCCGGATCCCATTCTTTCACATCGATCCCGTTCAGGATCCCACGCAATCTCCCTTCCGCTGCACAATGCCGGAGCGACGGATCCAGTCCGAATCCGTATTCACCCGAAAGAATCTCATTGGCATAAGTGGGACTGACCGCATTGACCATGTGGGCAGTCATCACACCGGCTTTCAGAAAGTTCAGCTGATCATAATATTCAATGCAATTAAAATGAAAATATCCCCAGCCGAGCCCCGTCCAGTAAAGATTTTCTTTTCCGAACACCCCCTGATAACCGATATTGTGAATGGTCAATACACTGCGCGCATTCTTGAAATTTTCGTAATGACAATACAATTCACTGCGCAAATACACACAGCACAACGCCGCATGCCAGTCATTTGCATGGATCACATCCACCGGAAGATGAAGTGCAAGCACCGCCTGCATCGCCGCACGGGAGAAGAAAATAAAACGCTGTGCATTGTCACCGTATTCACATCCATTCCAATCATACAGTTTCGGACGGTCAAAAAAACGGTCATATTCAATAAAATGAAAACGCAGATTCTTTTTTACACGGATCGTGCGGATCCGCGCCCATTCCGTCGTTTCCCCGAACGGCACTCCCAACGGTTCGGAAAATTCATCAAATTCCTGAAATTTCTTTCCCGTCACCTGCGGATACCACGGCATGATCACATCCACGGTATGCCCGCGTTCCGCAAGAGCATCAGGCAATGCGCCGGAAACATCGGCAAGTCCACCGGTTTTTGCATAAGGCACGGCTTCACTGGTCACCCAAAGAATATTCATTTTTTTGATTCCTTTATTCACTGTTATTTATGCGTATTTCCGATCCGGAAACAACATTCTTTTATTTTTTTCCTGAAATCTTACCGGCGTTCACGATCCTGCTTCATCTGCTCCCGCGCCTGACGCAATCGCGCCAATTCCGCTTCACTCAAACTGTTGATCCCGCCACGGGAAAGTTTATCCAGCAGATGATCCATTTCTTTCTGCGTCACCCGTCCGCTGGGCGGCGGTGGCGGCGGCGCATAACGGTCATCCCGTACAGTCCATCCCGGCGGCGGTGTACGCGGCGGCACATTCTGATTCCGCAGGATTCTGCCGGTCCCGAGAAAACTTACGGGATCCCAAGAAACAAACTGCCGGTAAAAGAAATGCATCAGCAGCATCCCGCCGAGAAATCCGCCGATGTGCGCGATATATGCCACATTGCTGACCCCGGAATTGAAATACTGATTGAACAATTCTATACAGATGAATACCACTGCCATCGTCTTGAGTTTCATCGGGAAAGGAATAAAAAGCAGCAGCATCGGCACATCCGGCAGCATCATCGCAGCCGCAATGATCACCCCCATCACCGCTCCGCTGGCTCCCAACAGAAAGCCGCTCTCCGTCTGCGTCGCAGTCCCGAGCCAACACAAATTCCCCACGATTCCCGCAGTAAAATACAAAATCAGAAAACGTTTCGGTCCCAGGATCGGCGCAACCATGGAGCCGAAAATGTAAAGAGAAAACATATTAAAGAAAAAATGAAAAAAATCCTGATGAAGAAAAAGCGAACTCACCAGCTGCCAGTATTCTCCGGAACGGATCCCCGCAAGTGATAACATCAGATCAACACGATTCCCACCCACCATCAAAAACAGTAAGTTGATCCCGATCAAGCCGTAAAGTGCATACAACCCCTGAACAGAAGGCACAAATCCCCTGCCCCGCGGATTGCGGTTCCTCATATAATCACGGTCTCCAAGCATACATCTATCCTTTCTGAAAAATATATCCGGTAATATAACCCGTCATATACATTTTTTCAAGTCAGTAAATCATTTTCTCACAACTCCGGCAGTACATTTTTGTAATATGACAAATACATCCGCCTCATTGTTTTTCAGAAAAACAAGTGCGATTTCCGACGAGTCGAAAACTCATTTGCACTTTTGCGAACAGCTTACTTCCGACAGGAGAGATTAGCACGCTGAAGGTGCGGGAGACATTGTAATTATTTACCCTGAATGGCGGAGCCGCTCATCCGCTTCGCCGTAACAAAAACGGCTGCCGACTGAAGACTGTCGACTGAAGACTTTTTCAGGTTTGCGCGTTGGAGAGATTAGCACGCTGAAGGCGTGCGGGATTATAGCCTATGGGCTTGCCCATAGGTTCAAGGCATATTACAAAACTTGCACGCTGTAGGCGTGCGGGAGGCATTGTAATTGCTTACCCTGAATGGCGGAGCCGCTCATTTTTATAAATTTTTAACGAGTCAAAGCCTCATTCTGCGGAACGCGGGATGAGGCTTTGCGAATAAAAGTTTTTTGAAAAGGGTGCGGGAAAAACTTTTTTT
>JAZNXT010000093.1:0-27707 GCA_045594005.1 Victivallales bacterium | reverse complement strand
GACCAAGTGGTTAACAGCCACCTACTCTACCGCTGAGCTATGCCGGAGCATCTTAATGGTACTTAATATACACCATTCATTGCCGATTTCAAGTGCAAAAATGAAAAAAAATCGTTTTTTTTTGCGTTTTTTACGGATTTTTATTTCCTGTTTTGTGCTTTTTTACAAAAGGGAAATCAGTAATATCTCTCATTCTGCAGAAAAGTCATTTGCCGCAGGGGAGGCGGTGTCAAAAACAGATGTTGTTTTCTGAACTCAATTCTGATCCGCCGTATCGGTACTGCTTTCGCCGTCGATGTTCAATGGCTTTCCGAACGCACACCGGTCTGTGAAAATATCCGCAGAATTGTACGCGATCAGTCCGTATTGCCAGCCCGGCATATCGTTCCAATGGATGCGGACCCCGCAGAAGCGGACATCTTGTGCGTGGGCAACATAAAATGCCCCGCGGGTTTGCGTCTTGCTCCATTCGCCGTAAGGACCTTTTATATCATCGGAATGAGGTTTGCGGGAGCCGGTACATTCCAGTTCAATATCTTCAAATGAAATATTTTTGATGCCGGTCCCCGCGCAGCCGCAGATCGCATTGTGTTCATTGAAAGTGCCGCGGATGTGACGGAAACTGATATCCCGGATCGTTTTCGCCGCACCTTCCGGTGTCGCGCCGTTCACATTGCTGAGGATCAATACCGGATTCACCGTTTCCATCTGAATCCCGGAAAATGAAATGTTGCTGATATCCACGCCACGCTCCGGAGCCGCAAGATAATTGGAAATGATGGCAATACCCGTCCGTGACCGGTTGATCACCAGATTGGAAAAAACTGCATGCCGTACGATGCCGTTCCCGACGCCGATCCGGAGTGCATTGCAGTTTGTGTGAAGAATACAATTTGTCACGGTCACATATTCGCAGGGGATCTTGTTTTTCAGTCGGGAGGGATCGCCGCGCAGGGTGATACAGTCGTCGCCGGAATCAATGATGCAGTCAGAGATCGTCACCCGTCGGCAGCAGTCGATATCGATCCCATCGCCATTGTGGGTCCGCTGATCGTTCAGGATCCGCAGACCGCTGATCTGCACATCTTCGCAGCCGTAGATCATACAGGTCCAGTACGGCGCGTTGTATAAGTTCAAGTCCCGGATCTTTATATTTTTACATTCTGTGATAAAGAGCATTTGTGCCGGACGCCAGCCATTTTTCAGTTCCTCACGGGAGAATTTTCCGTTGTGTTCTTCGCAATCCGGCTCTGTTTTATCGCCGTAAAAACTCTGACGGTTCCCATCGATCTTTCCTGTTCCGGAAAGTGTGATGTTTTCCTGTTCCACAGCAACGATCAAATGGGCTCCGCTGACATGCTCCCGGTAAAAACGCGGGTTCTGACTGCAAAAATCATCCTGATTGTAGTCTTCGCTGTCCGGACTTGCCAGCAGAACGGCACCGGTTTCAAGATGAAGTCCGCCATTGGATTTCAGGTAAAGCGTCCCCGTAAGATATATTCCCGGGGGAAAACAGACGATCCCGCCCTCATCGATTGCTTTCTGGATCGCTCCGGTATCTTTGGTGATGCCATCGCCTTTTGCGCCGTAATCTTTCACATTCCGCATGGGACAATCTCCGTGTGTATAAAAATGGTGATGCCGGCGGGAGTTGAACCCGCGGCCTGTTCTTTAGGAGAGAACCGCTCTATCCAACTGAGCTACGGCACCACAAAAAATCGCACTTTTTCCACTTTTACAGTTGAAAACAAATAAATATGCACTATCTTTAAGAAAAATCAAGTCGAAAACAGAAAAAATATCAAAAAGAGATCATGAACCGTCAACTTATCGAATACCTGATGAAACGCCTGCTGCTGGGAATACTGACTCTCCTGGTGATCCTTTTTTCCAGCTATCTGCTGATGCGTCTTGCTCCGGGGAACGCGGCGAAAAGTTCCATCTTCGGATCCGGGGAAGGGGCGGGAGCTGTCGGGACGATCGACAGTGACAAGGCGGCGATCCGGACCAATGAACTCATTGCGGAAAAACTCAATTTTGATAAACCGCTCCCCGTGGGGTTCGTCCTCTGGTTGAAAGATGCGCTTCAGGGGGATTTCGGGGAAAGCGTTGCCTGCGATAAAGGCAGACCCGTCACCGCATTGATCGTGGAACGGCTGCCGGTCACTTTGAGTCTGAATTTCTTTGCTATTCTCGTGACTTATCTTCTGGCGATCCCGTTGGGGATCCAATCTGCCACCACAAAAAATCTGAAATCCGATCAGGCGGTCACCCTTTTTCTGTTGTTTCTCTACGCGCTGCCGGTGCTTTTTTCCGCACTTCTGCTCCGCGCGGTCTTCTGCCGGGGCGGGATGTTCCCCATATTCCCGCTGACCGGACTTACTCCCACCATTGCAGACGGCATGAGTACTTTTCAGATCATCGGAGCCACCGCCATGCACTACATCCTGCCGGTCTTCTGTTTGAGTTACGGCGGATTTGCCGCTATCAGCCGCTACACCCGCGCGGGGATGCTGGATGTGATCCGTCAGGAATATATCCGTACCGCGTATGCAAAAGGGCTGCCCGCCTCCACGGTGATCTTTAAACACGCTTTCCGTAATACATTTATTATTATGATCACGCTTTTCGCGGGGATCCTGCCGGGACTGGTGGGCGGCAGCATTATGATCGAATATATTTTTGATATTCCCGGCATGGGGACACTTTCCATGAGCGCGCTGAACAGCCGCGATCTGCCGTTGATGATGGGACTTTTTTCCTTCACCGGATTTCTGACGCTCACCAGCATCCTGCTTGCGGATATCCTGTACGTCTTTGCCGATCCGCGCATCACATTCCGCAGCCGGATCTGATCGGGCGGGACAGGCTTATTTTTTTCGCAGGGGCGGTGGCGCGGCGTTCCGGTGTTCCGGCGGAAAAATTTTTTCCCGCCGGAACTTGCGTTCATAGCAGGAAGCAATCGGCTTCCTGCTATGAACACAATCCCCTCTTGCGCTTGCGCAAGAGGGGAGCCGGAACGCCGCGCGGGCATCGGGGGAGTCTCTTGCCCCGGGTGGGGAGATAAGCATGCCTTCCGCGTGTAGGGGGCATAGCACCCGTTTTTTGTTCAACTCTGTCGGACCTGTCGGACCTGTCGGATCGCCCGTGGCAAAACCGGCTGAAGACTGCCGACTGAAGACTGAAAGCTGAAGACTTTAAAAAATCATTCCGCAGAATAATATTTCTGAAAGACAGCCAGCACTTCCGGTACAGCCAGAACAGAACGCAATTCATGGACCATGACGGCATCCGTGCCGCTCCGGAGGATCGCCCGCAATTCCTGTTCGATTCGGGCGGCGTCTTTTTTGTCGATCAGACCGTTTTTTGTGAATCCGATAAACGGCACACACTCGGTGGTGCTGTAATATTTATGCTGATTCTGCCGGACGCTTTTTGCGTATTTTTCCACTTTCTCCAGATCCCAAAGCCGGTACCAGGCGCAAGTCTCTCCGGCGATATCGATCTTCAGCTGATTTCCGTATAACGGATGGGGCGTGAATACCGGATACAGGTGTGCCATCACCCGGAGAGCCGGATCGATTTTTTTGATGTGTTCCGCGCAGACACGGTAATATTCTGTCAGTTCAAAAAGATAAAATTTATTTCTGTTTTCCTTTGTATCCGCGAGATCGTGTTTTTTCAGATATTCTTCACAGAGTTTCAGGCAGTCGGGGTGCTGACATCCGTAATAATTTGCGTATCCCACATAGTCGAACGCCACACCGTCGATTCCTTTCTGCGCACAGATCTTTGTGAGTCTTTCGCAGGCTTTTGCTCTGGCTTTTTCGCCGATGATGCACAGGACTTTTCCTTCCCAGAATATCTCTTTTTTTCCGGGAAGCGGCTCCCCGCCGTAACTGTAATCCGCCTCCAGCAGCCGTTTCTGCGCGACGGTATTGCGTTCCGTCCACGGCATCTTTTCCGGCAGATCTTTCGCCATATAATACTTCAGCAGAGCTTCCTCCTCATCCGTCAGCACATTGGGGTGGACACCAACCGGACCGAATCCGGCGTATGCTTCAATGCCGTATTTGTGGAGGAGCGCGATATTTTCCGGCTTCGTGGAGGTGCAGACTCCCTTTACGCCGATGGAGGCGAGCTTTTTCACATCGTCTTCATTTTGCGGTGTGCAGAACCCGTACAGCCTGCGGAATTTTTCTTTTCCTGCATCCTGCTCCGGACCACAGGGACCCTGCATCTGAAAACATCCGGCGATCATGGGGATCAATGCCGCCAGCACGGAACAAAAAACGCTCAACTTCCGCTTCATATCATTTTCTCCCGTCTCTTGATTGTTTTTGTGAAGATACGCAGTAAGATAACTTGCCCTTTATGTTTTTACAAGTTTGCAAATTGCGGAAAAATTAAAAATCAGGATTTATTGATTTTTTTCTGCAAGAAATTGGAGGAATTGTGTCAGCAAGTTATTATTGACATTTTCAAAATGGGCAAAAAGCCCTTTTTTTTTATTCCCGTAATTACCGGATTTTTGCGGACAGAGCGGAAATTTCGGCGGTCAATGCGGCGCAATCGGCATCGTCCAGAGGTGTGCCGTCGAACATCCGCGGAGCCGAAAGCGTGATCCGGTCCTGACCCGCCAGCGCGATGGCAAGGCTGATATCGCCCCATTTCAGGAAGCCGGGGATCGCCTGCATCGGCGAATAAAGGAAGTTTTCCAGCATCCCCTTCGCAGGATCGTTTTTGAAAATTTTAAGGACCGTCCGGAACAGAAACGAACCGGGCATATCCACGGCTTTCAGCGTCAGATCATCCGTCAGAGCCGCAGCAAAAAGACTGCACCATGCCGCTTCCCGTTCAGCTTCAATATCAATGCTTTCTGCCGCAAAACTTTCCCGCAGCATCCGGCAGACACTCAAAATGTCAAACACCCATTCTCCGGGCAGAGATCTGCCCAGCCAGAGCAGCTGCCGCACAGGCTGATGGAATTTTCCTGCAATATCGTTCCGTTCCGCCGTTTCGCCGGAGGAGAAAAGATCGAACATCACCACAGTCGCGCCATCGGCACCGCAGCGGGCGATCTGTTCATCGGAAAGCGTATTTTTCCCGTCCGGCGAGAGGAGCAGACGGAATTTGCCCGGACAGGAACCTGTCTTCATCACAATGGGGATCAGATGATCGCCGGATTCCAATGCCATGCGTTCAAACCCCTTGAGCGTTTTATATCGGGTCAGGTTCATTTCCGCCGGCAATGTTTTCAGACGGAGCATATTTTGCAATTCTTTCAGTTTTTCCTGTTTGTTGAAAGATTCCGCAGCAAGCATTTTTTTCCGGAGTTCCGTTCCCACTTTCAGACAATAAGATACGGTGGAACAGACCGTTTCCGGACGGTTCTCCGGATCCAGCACATACAGTTCCTTTTCCGGCGGGATCTCATAATCCGGTTCCGGACGGGGTCTGCCGCCGCCGATCCCCTTCAAATGCAGATCGAACCACCCCAGCATGGCTTCCCGGTGTTCATCGGTCATGCCGTGGACGCGGTTGGCAATGGTGTATGTGAGGAAATCGTGTTTCCCAAGATTCCAGTAGAGCGTTTCCACCAGATGATATGTCTTGAGCATTTCCGCCACGCTGAAGGTCTTGTTGACATCAAAAAGAGAATTGCCGATATTCAGCGGACGGGGTGCGATCAGAGCCAGGATCCCCGCTTCATCGGTAAACGTCAAGCCGTCGATCAGCAGTTCGCATACACAGTTGATCCCGCTGACATAGGATTCAAAGGAGCCGACACTCACCACCGGCATGGAGGCGGCGATCCGTTCATCCATGGCACTCAGCCACATGGTCTGATTGCCGCCGCCGGAGGCACCGGCAGCCCCGATCCTGTCTTTGATCACATAGGGCAGGGACTGCAAAAGATCCACCGCACGCATATTATCGACCACCTGCGCACCCATCATCGTTTGTCCCAGATTGAGCATACTGTTGCCGAGGACACTGCCGTGATATTCCAATGTCTGACAAGTCGTGGCGCGTTCATAAACGCCGAAAGCATCCACGGAAAGGCACACATAGCCGCTCTTCACCAGAGCCAGTGCTGTCTGCTGGATGGCAAGACCGAATTTTCCGGAAGCATAATGACCGTGCATATTCACAACTGCCGGGAAAGGTCCGTCTCCATCCGGCACATAAAGCAGAGCCGTCACATGGACGCCGGGGACGCTCTGATAAGTGAGTTTCGTCACCGAGTAACCGTCATATTGGATCTTACCGTAAATGGTGGTATCCAAAGGCAATGTGCCATCATAGACCGTGCCGAATTTTTCCCAGATCTTCGCCCGCAGTTCTGTCTGAAATTTTTTGAGTTCCGCTTCATTTTCCGGAGCATCAAATTGGGAAAGACGTGTAAACTTCGCCGCTTCGCGTTTCAACAGCATGGAAACCATGCAGTTCTCGGAGGGTTCCAACGGATTCAGACCTTCCCGGGGGAAGGGGGCTTCTTCCAGATTCCAGACTTTGATCTTCATAGTATGTGTTCCTTATTTGTGTTGGCTGTGATGCAGAATATATCTTTACGGATTCGCGGTCCCGATGGTATCTCCCAGTTTCAAACGGACTTCTTTCCCTTCCGCAGATGCTGCCGTGATGTCCGGCGAAAAGGTGATTTTTCCGCTTTCAAAAACCAGGATCACTGTGGATCCGCCGAACTTGAAATAACCTTTTTCTTCCAGTTTGCGGTGCGTGCCTTCCGTACTCGTCTGAACAATGGAGCCTACTCCGAATGCTCCCACTTCGATCTGATAAAAATTACCGAAGACCGGATTGGAAAGTTTCGTGATCTGCCGCGTATTTTCCACAAAAAGATCCGGGCGTTTCTTCAGGGCAATGGGGTTGACCGAGTGATATTTTCCGGGAATCACCCGTGTTGCCGTTTCCTGCACACAATCGCAGGGAAAATGGTAGCGGTGATAATCCACCGGTGCCAGACGCAGCACTGCCACATCGTACAGCTGATCCGGCATTTCTTCTGCGCAGAGGTGGGCAAGGGGGCGTTTGGCTCCCTTGATCGAAATGGGGTGATCCGGACGGATGCCGCAATAAACAAGCAGTCTGCCGTCACCCGGAGAACAGAATACATTTTCCGCCATGTCTGCCGGACGGGCACCATCTTTGAGTTTCCGGATGAAAAAATCGTTGAAACTGGCGTATTCGCTGATATCTTTTTCTGCTTCGGAAGCGTCACATCCGGGGATCGCCGCCAGTGCCGCGATCTTCTTTTTTGAGCGGGGCGAATCGTAATATTTTCCCATGAGGCGCGAAAGAAACCCGCTGCCGAAAAGAATTGCCCAAAGTGATCTGCCTAACGCAGTTTCGTAAGCAAAACGCAATGCACGGTCACCCATCACCGATTCCACACATTCTTTTCCGGTGGCGCGGTCAATAAATGTCACAGTCTTTTTTTCTTCCATCAAATTTTCTTTCTGTTGTTTTTTGAAAAACATTTTTCCGCTCCGTTTGAAAGGGAGTTATTGCTGCATCAAAAAGGTACGATCAGCGGACGCTCTTTCCGTCCGGAATTTGGCGTATGGATCACATAAAAACGCTTGCCGTTCAGATCGTGAAACACCATGCCGTGTCCGCCATCTGCATCATAGACCGGTTTTTCGTGCTGGATCCACGGTCCTGTGATCTTGCCTGTGGCAGATTCCGCCACGCCCATGGTATAGCCGATGATCCCGGCGGAGGACCAGAACATCATCAATTTCCCGTTGTCACGGTAGAGGAACGGACCGTCGGTGATGAAACTGCGTTTGGTATCATTTTTATCCACGGGTCCGATCCAGGGGGCATCGCTGCCGTGAAACAGTGTGACCGGCGTGCCTGCCGCGCGTTTCAGATCGGGCGTCAACCGCATCGCTTCCACTGTGCCGTCCCGCACCTGTATCCATTCGTGACAGAATACCATCCACGGATCCCCTTCTTCGTCCACATAAAGTGTTCCGTCAAGAGCGAACCATCCCTCCGGAGTCACCGGACCATCGGACCACGGTTCATAAGGTCCTTCCGGACGGTCGGAAACAAGGATCGCCGTCCCGCGATTCCCCTCTGCCAGCGCAAATGTGGCGAACATATAATAGCGTCCGCGATAGAAATGCACTTCCGGTGCCCAATAATTACGGACACCCCAAAATCCTTCCGGCGGCAGAAATGCGGGTACAGGGTCTTCAAAATCGACCAGATCCCGGCTGCGGTAACAATCAAAATGGTGACCGCTCTCACCGCAGCAGGTCATGCCGTCCGAACCGAAAAGAAGATAGCAATTTTCTTCCGGCAGCGTGAGGATAAATGGATCGCGCACGTAAATATCGGTGATTTTCATACATTGATTCCTTTCATTTGTTTTGTGCTAATATAACATCATGCCGCGCATTTGCAAGCAGATCGGGCGAAAAGTCGGCAGATCTGTGAAAAAAATGTTAAAATTTTAAATTGACGCTTGACAATTCCATAAAATGCAGTTAATATTACCAGTGATTGCACATAAAATAAAGATCAAGAAACTGAAGGAATGGAAAAATGGCGCAACAGCATATCAATGTTCCCCCTGAAAATCATGTCAGCGTTCTCGGCGGTCAGGGGTGGGTCGGTCTGATCGACACTCTGGGAACCGAAGCAACCATCGTTAACGCCGCACGCGTGTCGTTCGGTAAGATCAAGCAGGATATGGACGAACGGGATGTGGGCTTGCTCAATTATCTGATCGAAAACCGCCATACCTCCCCGCTGGAACATATCGTGTTCACTTTCAGCATCCATTGTCCCCTGTTCATTCGCGGTCAGTGGCACCGCCACCGTACCTGGTCTTACAACGAGATCAGCCGCCGTTATACGGAGATCGATATGGAATTTTATACGCCGGAACATCTGCGCCGTCAGGCGGAAACGAACCGTCAGGCAAGTGTGGAAGATCCGGAATTCGCCGATGCCGCGCTCATCGAAATGATCCGTAAACAGAATACCGATTCCCTGAAATTGTATAACGATCTCCTGGATGCCGGTGTCTGCCGCGAACAGGCGCGGGGCGTTCTCCCTCAGAATATGATGGTCACTTTCTGGGGAACGGTGGATCTGAACAATCTGCTCCACTTCCTGGAATTGCGGGACAGCGATCACGCACAGTGGGAGATCCGCGAATATGCAAAGGCGATCAAGAAATTGATCAAACCCGTGATCCCTCACGTTGCCGCCTACTACGAATCCAAAGGTCAGGTCTGGTAACAGCCCGCGCGGACCACGGCTGCTGACCGGCGGGTCCCCGCCGGTGGAAGCATACGCACAAAAAAAGCCTTCTGCCTCCCGCAGAAGGTTTTTTTGTGCATGCTTCTGCCACAGCGTCGCGCGGCGGCGGTTGAGAAACCGCCGCGCCTGCTGTGGCGCAGCCGTGGTCCTGCGCGCTTCAGTTCCGCTTGCTATTTTTTGTTTTGCGTGTTATATTATACACCGGAAGAAACGGAAGGAAGAGTCCATGACGACAGACAGGATCAAAACGAAGGAAACGGATCCGGTATATGCGGCACGCCTCCGGAAAGCATCTCTTGCGCTGGAAGCGAAAAATTATGAACGGATCGTGGAGATCCTTTCCAATGATCTTGCGCCGGAGCTGACGGATGCCCGTGCGCTGCTGCTGCCGGCGGCGGAATATTTTTATGCCAAAGGGGAGGCGGCGTTGAAGGCGAAAAAATATAAGGATGCCCTTGCGTTTTTCCGGCGGATCGAGTGGTATGCGGATGTCCCTGCGCGGATCGCAGTGACAATTGAAAAACGCCGCAACTACCACATTTTTCTTCTGGTGCTGGTGATCACGCTGTTATGTGTGGTGATGATCGGCGGCAATGTGTGGGCATCCTGTGTGGAACACCGCCGGGTGGAGAGGATCAACCGTGCGAAAGAGGAGCGACGCCTTCAGGAACGGGAACGCATCCTGAAGGAAAAACAGAAAAATTCCCCGCCGCCGCAACAGCAGAATTTTCATGCACAATAAGGTCCGATCCCGGAACCGATTGAATTTTTTTTCTGAAAAATTCAAAAAAATTGAAAAAAAAGTTGTTTTTTGTGATAGCTGATATATATTATATATCTGTATTTTTCAACAATTTTTTCAGGTATGAAGGAAGGATAAAAAAATGGCTGCGATCCAATGCAAAATGTGCGGGGGCATGGTTGATGTTGTGGACGGTGTAACATCGAAGGAATGTCCGTATTGCGGAACACTGACCACATTTCCGAAGATCAGTGATGACCGGAGGGAGAATTTGTATAACCGTGCGGAGCATTTCCGCCGTGCCGGGGATTTCGATAAAGCAGTCGCGGCATACGAAAGTATTTTGAATGAAGACAGTTCCGATCCTGAAGCCTATTGGGGGATCGCCATCTCCCGGTTCGGCATCGAATACGTGGAAGATCCCGCCACACACGAACGGATCCCAACTTGCCATCGCGTTCAGTATGAATCGTTTACCTCCGATCCGGATTATCTTTCCGCGCTGGAACACTCTGCCGGGACTGCCGAACACGAGATTTATGAACGCGAAGGCGCGCGCATTGCGGAGATCCAGAAAAACATCCTGAAAATTTCCGCGCAGGAAAAGCCGTTTGACATTTTTATCTGCTACAAAGAGTCCACCGACGGCGGCACGCGCACGAAAGATTCCACGGTGGCGCAGGATATTTATTATCAGCTGACCAATGCGGGATACAAGGTGTTTTTTGCCCGTATCACGCTGGAATCCAAGCTCGGTCAGCAATACGAACCGTACATTTTTGCCGCGCTGAATTCCGCAAAAGTGATGCTGGTCATCGGATCGAAAACGGAATATTTCAATGCGGTGTGGGTGAAAAATGAGTGGAGCCGCTTCCTCGCGCTGAAGAAAAAAGATAATTCCCGCCTCATTATTCCCTGTTACCGGGACATGGATCCCTATGATCTGCCGGAAGAACTTTCCCTTTTCCAATCCCAGGATATGAGCAAGATCGGCTTCATTCAGGACATTCTCCACGGGATCAAAAAAGTTCTCCGTAAAGAGGACGAACAACCGAAAAGTGCTGAATCTTCCGGAGTTACAGCAAAAAGCAATGTGCTTGAAAACCTGATCCGCCGCATTGTCATGTTCATTCACGATGGTGACAGCAAATCGGCGGCGGAATATTGCGAAAAAGTGCTTGATCAGAACATGGAGTGCGGCATCGTTTACTACTACAAAACGCTTTTGGAGTGTGAAGTATTTTCTGCTGCCGACCTGATTTTGAAAGATGTTGATTTTACCGGCAGCAAAAATTTCAGACACGCCTTGAGTTTTTCCGCCGGGGAGGAAAAGGAAAAACTGGACTTTCTTGCCCGTGCGTGGAAATTTATGGGGTCTTTCAAGTCAAAGAGCGTGTACGATCTGAAGACATTTTCTGCAAATTGCGATAAATATCTGGATGCGAACGACGCAAAAATTCTGAATAAAATTATTGATAAAAGAATAGCTGAAGTCAACGCACTGGAACAAATCTACAACAGCGGTCTGGCAGAACTTGAGGCAAAAAATTATAAGAGCGCGATCGAAATTTTCAAAAGTCTGCCGGAAGTTTATAAGGATTCCGAAAAACAGCAGCAGTTTGCTGTTGATTCTGCGGCGTACGAACGCGCGCTTGCATTGGAAACGGAAAAGAATTACAAAGAAGCCAGTGATGAATTTGAAAAGATCCTGTCATTTTCCGATGCGAAGGATCATTTTTGCGAATGTCAGTATTTGCGCGGCGAGCAGCTGATCCGCGAAAAGAAATATGTTGAAGCAAAATCCTGCTTTGACAACCTGAAAGAGTACACCTACAAAGATTGCAATGTGCGGTCTATTGAATGTCAGCAGCTCTACGATACCCAGCTCCTGCTCCAAAAAGTCAAAAAAATCGCCACCGTTGCCGGAATAACCATCGCCGCGACTTTTTTGATTATCCTTTTGATATTTTGGGGATATCAATCCGCCACATCGCCAGAATTCAGCGATGATGAAAAAACTTTGGAAAGCTATAAACATGTACCGGAAGAATATGCCGTTCCCGATCATGTAACGACAATCGGTAAAAAAGCATTCAAGGGATGTGTGCATTTGAAAAAAATCACAATACCCGACAGTGTGACAACGATTGAAGATCATGCATTTGAAGGCTGTACCGGTCTGACCAGTGTCACGATTCCCGACAGCGTGACAAAAATTGGTCGGGGGGCGTTTGAAGGCTGTAAAAATTTAAGCCAACTCATTATAAAAAATCCTTTGGTATCCATTGAAGAATACGCGTTCAAGGGAACTCCGTATGCAGAGAAACATGGAACCTATGTAGAACCGGTAGAAACAGTAGAACCGGAAGAAAAAAATCCCACACTGCCGAAAAAAGATCCTGTTCTAAATGAACCTCAATCTGTAGCTACATCTGAAGATGTAGTTGATAAGAATCTCAAGCAAGCGTACGGAAAAATAATGGAAAATATCGCAGAAGAAGCGCGCAAAAAAGCCATAGAAGCCGTAAACAAAAAGACTGCAGATATGGTGCGGGACAAAGCCAAAAATAAACAATCGGACACTGATAGGGAGGCTTTAATTCCGTATGGGACGGTGGAAATTAATGCCGAAAAGTTTAAGGGGCGTACTGATTTGACATATATTGTAATCCCAGACAGTGTGACAAAAATCGGGGACGCAGCATTTTACAAATGCACCAATCTGACCAGCATAACAATTCCCGACAGCGTGACAAAAATTGGTTGGGGGGCGTTTTACCATTGCACCAATCTAACCAGTGTTACGATTCCCGACAGCGTGACAGAAATCGAGGGATGTGCATTTTCCGATTGCACCAATCTGACCAGCATAACAATTCCCAACAGTGTGACAGCAATAGGAGGGTCTGCATTTTACAAATGCACCAATCTGACCAGCATAACAATTCCCAATAGCGTGACAGAAATCGGATCGAGTGCATTTTCCGGTTGCACCAATCTGACCAATATCACGATTCCCGACAGCGTAACAAAAATCGGGGACAGAGCATTTTCCGGTTGCACCAATCTAACCAGTGTTACGATTCCCGACAGCGTGACAAAAATCGTAAACTATGCATTTTACGGTTGCACCAATCTGACCAGCATAACGATTCCCGACAGCGTAACAAAAATCGGGTACGGAGCATTTTCCGACACTGCAGCGTTGGTAAAGTTATCTTCTGATCATCCGGTTTTTATGGTTGATGATTCCGGAGCTTTAATAGACAAGAAACAAAAAAACATATTGTATTTACCAAAAACATATATGGGGGCATATTCTTTGCCGGAAAATATAACAAGAATCGAGAGTTCTGCATTTTTCAACTGTACCGGTCTTACCAGCATAACGATTCCCGACAGCGTAACAAAAATCGGGTATTCGGCATTTGCCGGCTGTACCGGGCTGACCAGCGTCACGATTCCCGACAGTGTGACAAAAATTGAGATGGAGGCATTTTACGGTTGCACCAATCTAACCAGCATAACGATTCCCGACAGTGTGACAGCAATCGGGGGATATGCATTTTACAAATGCACCAATCTAACCAGCATAACGATTCCCGACAGTGTAACAAAAATCGGGGATTCGGCATTTTTCGGCTGTAAAAGTTTGACCAGTGTTTCAATCCCAGCTAACTGTAAATACAACACGGAAGACTCTTTCAAACGCTCTTTCCCAAACACTTGTCGTGTGATCCGCAGATAAAAATTTTCTGCAAAGCGGATGAGCGGCTTTACTGTTCAGGGGTGACCGTCGGACCTGTCGGACTTGTCGGATCTGTCGGACATCCCTTGTTTTTTTATAAGTCCTATAAGTCTTATAAGACTTATTAATCTTTCAGAGAATCCGCCCAGACCGTGGCGGAGCCGACTGAAGACTGTCGGCTGAAGACAAAAAAAACGGCAATCCTGAACGGACTGCCGTTTTTTTACGGTAAACTGAAAAGATCAGCTTATTCCTGAGTGATCGCTTCTGCGGGGCAGGCACCGACGCAGGCACCGCAATCAATACATTCATCAGCATTGACAAGAGCCGCGCCATCCGCCATGGAAATTGCGCTGACCGGGCAGGTACCGACGCATGCTTCGCATGCAACACATTTTTCAGAATCAACTTTTGCAGCCATTTTCGTTCCTCCTCTATGGGTTGTTGACTAATGATTCAATATTCTCTGCCGTCTGCACATGCACACGGCTCCGTTTGCCATATTATAGTTCAAAAACGCAAAAAATCAAGTCTTCTTTGCGAAAAATCCACAAAAAACCGGAAAGTTAGGTGCGCCGAATCATCTTTTGCATCTTTCCGCCGTTTTATTTGACAGCGGCGCGGTAATTTTGTGTTTTTCTCGCAGGGGTCAGCTGACCACCGTCCCCACGGAAAAGTCGCCGTTCAAGACCTTTGCCAGCGCGCCGTCTTCGTCGAAATTGAACACGATAATGGCAAGATCGTTATCGCTGCACAAACTGAATGCCGCGCTGTCCATGACCTTGAATCTGCCGCTGATGGCTTCGGCAAATGTGAGTTTATCAAATTTCTTCGCGTTGGGATCTTTCATGGGGTCGGCAGTATAGATGCCGTTGACTTTTGTCGCTTTCATCACCGCGCCGCATTTTGTTTCCAATGCCCGGAGAGCCGCAGTGGTGTCGGTGGTGAAAAACGGACTTCCCGTGCCGCCCGCGTAGATGACCAGTTCGCCGTTTTTGAGCTGTTCATCCGCAGCGTCCAGATCAAATTTTTTTGCAAAAGGCTGCATATCCACGGAGCAGTGGACATTGGCTTTGATCCCGGCGGCTTTGAAAGCATCTTTCAGGCACAACGCGTTCATGGTGGTCGCCAACATTCCCATGTGGTCGGCAGTGACCCGGTCCATGCCGTCACCCGCGCCGGCAAGCCCGCGCCAGATGTTGCCTGCGCCCACCACAAGGGCGATTTCCACACCGGATTTCATGGCTTCCGCGATCCGTGCGACCACACATTTGACGGCGGCGGGATCGTATCCGTGTTCCAGTTTACCTTTCAGGGATTCTCCGCTGATCTTCAGCAGAACGCGTTTGTAGAGCAATGCCATAAAATATTCTCCTTGGTTTTGACTGCTATAACATAACGCCGGATGAAACTTTTTGCAAACGATTTTTCAAACTTTGTTGCAATCTGCGCAAAATGGATTATGTTATAGGAGGACAACAACAGATCAACATAAACCGCAGGACGGAAAAACTATGAGCGAAAAATTGAAAGTCGGCGTGATCGGGACAGGTGTACTCGGTCGTTTTCACACAAAACTTTACAGCGAAAACAAGAAAGTGGAACTGGTTGGTGTCTATGATGCCATGCCAGCCGCCGCCGAAAAAGTGGCAAAGGAATTCGGAACAAAAGTTTTTTCCAGCGAAGAAGCTCTTGCCGATGCCTGCGATGCCCTGACCATTGCCGTGCCTGCGACCATGCACCACGATTCTGCCATGCCGCTCATCGCAAAAGGCAAACATATCCTTGTGGAAAAACCCATTGATTCGGACGTTGCCGCCGCCCGTGAAATGGTGGAAGCGGCAAAAGAAAAGGGAATCGTCTTTGCCGTGGGACATGTGGAGCGTTTCAATCCCGCCATGGATTATCTGGAAAAACACCGCACAAAAACTCTGTTCATCGAAGCACACCGTCTGGCAAAATATCCGCCGCCGCGTCCGGGTCAGCTCCGCCGCGGAACGGAAGTGAGCGTGGTGCTGGATCTGATGATCCACGATCTTGACCTGATCCTGACGATGGTTGGGGAAGAAGTGGAGCGTTTCGATGCGGTGGGCGTGCCGATCCTCAGCAATACGGAAGATATCGCCAATGTGCGTTTGAAGTTCAAAAACGGTGCAGTTGCCAATGTCACCGCCAGCCGTGTGAGTGCGGAACCCATGCGGAAATTCCGTGTGTTTCAGACCGATTCCTACACCTCTATGGATTATGCCGCGAAGACCGGGAAGATCCTGCGCAAAGGCTTCCTCGGTGTGGGCAAAAAGGAACTGAATCTGGATGATACCAATGCGCTGGCGGATGAAATCGATGATTTTGTCAATGCCGTGAACGAAACGAAGCGTACCGGAAAACTGGTGGAACCCCGCGTTCCCGGCTGGCAGGGCTTGCGTGCTTTGGAACTTGCCGTGGCGATCTGCGATGAGATCAAAGCGTACAACACCAGGTACGATGTTTACAAATTCAAAAAATGAGAACGCCCTCCAAGATCAATCTTTTTCTGCGTGTGGCAGGACGGCGTTCCGATGGTTATCACGAACTGGAAACGCTGTTCTATCCTCTTTCTGAACCTGCGGATGAAGTGTCGCTCGGATTTGATCCCGCGCAAACAGAAACAAAGTTTATTCTGGAATCGGAGCAGGGGGCGTGTGCTGTCCCCGCCACACCGGATAATCTTTGCATCCGGGCATTGAATGCGTTTTGTTCTGCCGCTTCTTTACCGGCGGCTCCTCATACGGTCACGCTGAAAAAAAATATCCCCGTGGCTGCGGGAATGGGGGGCGGTTCTTCCGACGCGGCAGCTGTGCTGCGTCTGCTGAAAAACCTGTACCCCGATGCCGCTGTGGATCTGCCGGTCATCGCAAAAAAATTAGGTGCAGATGTTCCGTTTTTTCTTCATCCGGTCCCGTCAGTTGCCACGGGGATCGGAGAAAAGTTGACCGTATTGGAAGATTTGCCGGAGCGTTTGCCGATATTGATCGCGGCACCTCAATTCCCCATTTCCGCAAAATGGGCATATCAGCATTGGGACCGGAGATGGAATCAGGAAAATCTTACATTGGCGGAACTCCTTTGTGCGTTGCGCAAATGCGATTTTGAAAAAGCTGCGGCGTTTCTCCGGAACGATTTGGAATATGCCGCACGGAAAAAATTCCCGCTGCTGGATATGATCGCCGATGAATTCAAAAAGACCGGAGCCTGCCGCGTGATGATGACCGGTTCCGGTCCGACTCTTTTTGCCATGTACGGCAGTTTCTCCCTGCGGGACGCGGCGGCAGGAAAACTGGATGCCGCCGGTCTGCATCTGAAACTGATCAAGCCGTAAAATTTTTTTACAGCAAGGCTTTTTTCAGATTTTCAAAAACGGTTTCCGCACCGAGATCATTGGGGTGGAGCTGGTCGATAAAATACTGTTCCTCTGCCGGAGCGAGCGTCAACCCATCCACAAATGTGGTGTCCGGGCGTGACTCTGCCAGTGTTCTGACGGCATCCCGGAACGCCTGAAGGGGTTCTCCGGCAGCATTTTCGTCTTTCTGATTGAGCGCATGGAGCATGGAGATCAGCACCATTTTCTTATTCCGGAACGCCGCAACGAAATCGGTCAGATCCCGCGTATAGTCCGCAAGGCGTTTTCCTCTGGCGTAATCGTTGATCCCCAAACAGATGAGAACGGTATCGTAATCATATTCATCTGCAATGAGTTTTGCCCACTCCGGCTCGGCTGTGATCCCCGCGATACTGGCATTGAAAAAATCTGCACCGGCAGCCCGTGCGAATTTGTCCGCATAAGTAAATGCCGGTTGACTGGTGGTCATGCCCTGCATAATGGAATCACCCACAAAAAGCAGTCGTTTTTCCGGCGCGGGGACTGTTTCCAGAACGGCATCGTCATCCAGATCGATCCCCCGGAAATAACATTCCACCAGATGCGGAACCAGGATTTCCAGTGTGTGCATTTTTCCATCCAGATCCAGCGAGAGCAGACAGTGTTCCATCACCGGCTCCACCGTCTTCCCGTCGCAGAACACGGAAAAAGCATAGATCTCCCGTGAGGCTCTGCCGTAAGAAAAATGCAGTTTCACAGAGGTCGAATCGGTTTTAAAAACGATACGGATCCCCACAGGTGACTGAAGACGGATCATGCGGTTGTGATCTTCCTTATACAATTCGCAAACGCTTTGCGGACAGCGTTGGAGGAATTGACCTTCGCCGCGCTGTTCGATGTGGTGACATCCCCGGAGGATGTCCATGGAGAGAGGATGATTTTTCATAATGGCATATTTCCTGTGTCGTTTTTTCAGAATGGTTTTGTATTGGGTTCCTGGATCGTGCCGTCGGGAGGCAGAGTCAGAACTTTGCGTTTGTAAATGCTGCCGTCTGCCGCCTGAACATACAGACAGCCGTTTTGCGGATGGAACGCCACCGCCACCGTTTCCTGATGACCGGGCAGAGGGAGAATGGTATTGTTTTCCCCCTGCTGTGAAATGGTTTGGATCCCCAGTTCCGTGGCGGCATACAAACGGTCACCGCTGTCGATACAGATCCCGGAGGCACCCGCCTTGCAGAGATCGTCCTTCAAATGCAGATGACCGTGCGCGTAGCCGTCGATCAAACTGCCGTCAGGCAGAATGGCATAAGCATAAACGAATCTGCGTTCCGTGGTGGCAGCATAAAGCCGCCAGCGGTCGGAGGAAAGAGCCAGTGCGGAAACATTTCCCGGCAGAGTTGCCACGACCTTTTCGTCGAGCAGGATATTTTTCCCATCAAAAGAGTAGGGGCAACCGGGTGCGGCAGGCATGGTGTCAAGCGTCTTTTCCCATTCCGAGCCGACTTCAAAAATATCGGCAACGCGGGGGGCAAAGTGGCGGACTCCGGCAGTCGGGACAGACCACAGGAAACGCAATGCTTTTTCCAGCGTTTCCGCATCTCCGTATCCTGCACAATGGGGACCATTGGCGAATTCCAGGAATTCATATTCATATCCTGCAAATTCCAATGCCTCTTTTGCGGAAAGATCTTCCAGATACCAATCTCCGGCAGAGTTCCGCATATCATCGGTGCCGGTGGTGATGTAAACGCGGATCTTTTTTGTTTCATATTTCCGCATGAGGAATGGATAGCAATCCCCGCCGCGGAAACAGGAATAAGTGGGACTGGAAATATAACAGCGGCGGAAACGGTCGTTCCGTTCCCAGCAGACATTCCATGCCGCGATCCCGCCGGAGGAACCGCCGCACGCCATGTTGCGGTCGGGATCCGTGGAAAAAGTCATACCCTGCGGCAGAAGAGGTGCGAGGGCAGGGAGCAGTTCTTCAATGAGAAAATCCGGCAGCGAAGAGCCGAGCCCGTCATATTCGGGGGAACGGACAGAGCGGTTGAAGCCGCCCTCCTGCGTGGCACTGTAAGTCGCCGCCACCACACCCACAGTGACAGTGGGGGGCATGATCTTTTCTGCGATCAATTTTTCCATGACGGCGGGATTACACTCCAGCATCCCGTCAAAATTGATCAGTACGCCCACGCTTTCTGCGTTTTGTCCGGTTACGGCGGCAGGGATATAAAGCTGCACATCCCGTTCGGTTCCCCGTTTCAGGCGTTCGGCGCGGTAACGCAGTTTGATGAGCGTTCCGCCTGCTTCATGAGTCAATGTTTCCTGTGTCAGAATTGCCATACTGCAAGATCCTTATGATATTTTTTTATGTGGTTGCCTGATCGATCAGCTTGTAAAGTTTATCCAGAAAGAAATCAAAAGAGAGTTTTCCATGATCCAGATTCAACAGTCGTACCCAGTCGCGTTCCCGGGAAATGGTGATCGCTTCCGCTTTCCGGACAAGCTGAAAAAAGAACGCGGGATCGTCCGGAGATATGCTTTTTTCTCCTTTGAATACATCCAGATCGATGTCAAGGATATAGGGTTTTTCCGGGATTTTTCCATCCAGTTTCTGCCGGAGAAAATCCGATTCCAGAACGCGTGAAAACTCTGAAGGTGCCGTTTCTTTTCCGTGTTCGTGCAGAACGCGGATGGCGGGATCGACATCTTCTGTAAAATTTCCGTGGGGAATGATGTCGGCAGAAGCAATGATATCATTTTGAATCGCAAAATCAAAATGTTCATCGTGCCGCAGATCGGCAATGGCATCTTCCAGCGCGGCGATCCGGAGTGCGTGCGGCACGGCATTGACTTCATCGTAATGACGGAATGCGCGCAGTACATCGGTATGATGATCCAATGTCAGCACATGAGGTGCGGTTTTGCATTTCTGCCGGATCTGCGACCACGGGATCAGAGCATGATGATGGTCTTCCACCTCGTACACGCATTTCCCGTTGATATTTTTTTCGATGACTTCGATCACTTGATTTCTCCTCAATTATGATAATATAGCATCCTGCCGGCGGGAATCAATATGCGAAGACTTGATTTTTTACAGATTTGTGATATATTTTCTGTAACAGATTTGTTGCTGCGGAATGAAAAGGATGTCCGTAACGAAACCTGCCGGTACCGCAGCGATTCAGACAGAAAATTGAAGACTGTGAACAACTTGAACAAATATCCTGATCTTGTAAGAAAAAAGTCACCGCTGGTCTATTCCCTGACCAATCATGTGACGATGACGGATTGTGCCAATATCCTGCTTGCGGCAGGGGCATCCCCCGTGATGAGTCTGGATGAACGGGAAGCGTCAGACCTTGCGCGGATCGCCGATGCGGTGGTGATCAATTTCGGAACTCCGGATGAAAACAGTGTCCGTGCGATGATCTGTGCCGGACGCGCCGCCAATGCTGCCGGAGTGCCGGTACTGCTGGATCCGGTGGGGGCTGGCGCAACACCGTTGCGCGGAGAAATTTCTGCAATGCTGATGAAGGAGATCCGTTTTACGGCGATCCGCGGAAATGCGTCGGAGATCGCGTTCCTTGCGGGCGGCAGATTTTCCGGACGCGGCGTGGATGCGTCTTCGGCGGAAGAACTTTCTCAAGTGAAAGAATTTGTGAAAACGCTGGCAAAACGCACCGGCGCATTTACGGCGGCAAGCGGTCCCGTGGATGTGGTGTCGGACGGCGAAAAAACGATTTTTGTCCGGAACGGACATCCCATTATGACGCAGATCACCGGAAGCGGCTGTATGTCAAGTGCTTATGCCGGAGCATATCTCGGTGCGGAACACAGCCTTTCTGCTTTTGCCGCATCTGTTGCAGCAATGGGTGTTTGCGGGGAGATCGCGCAGAAAAGTTTGAACGCGGGGGAGGGGACCGGTACATTCCGGATCCGTTTGACGGATGCCGTTTCGCTGTTGGATGAATCTCAAATGAAAGAATTTGCAATTTATGACTGTGAATAAAAACGATGTGGATTATCTCCTGTATGCCGTGACCGATTTCCCTGCCAATCCCCGCAAAGACCCTGTGGAAAGTGTCCGCAGTGCATTGCAGGGCGGGGCAACAGTCCTGCAGTTGCGGGAAAAAAATCTGGATACTGCCGGGATCGTTGCGCTGGCGGAAAAACTTATACCCCTCTGCCGGGAACATCATGCCTGTTTTATTATCAACGACGATGTGGAGGCGGCGCGTCTCTGCGGAGCCGATGGCGTTCATATTGGACAGCACGATCAGGAATTGAAGAAAGCCCGTGCCATCCTCGGACCCGATGTCATTATCGGTGTTTCCGTTCAGACGGTGGAACAGGCGCGTCAGGCGTGTGCGGATTCTGCCGATTATCTGGGGGTGGGCGCAGTCTTCCCCACCACCACCAAAGCCGATGCCGATGCGGTGAGTTACGAAACATTGAAAGCGATTTGCGAAGTTTCCACCGTTCCCGTTGTGGCGATCGGCGGGATCAATCTGGAGAATGTAAGCCGTCTTGCCGGCAGCGGTATCGACGGTGTGGCGGTCGTTTCCGCGATTTTCGGGGCTGAGGATATTTGCGCCGCCACTTCCGATTTGAGGGGCGCGTTGTCTCGCTTGGATCTTTGAGCCTTTGCTTCGGACGCTGATTCGGTCACGGATGTCTAATCCGCTCCCTCATCATCGCCTTGCAAAAACGCAAATCTCCTGCGCGATACTTCCGCGCCCGGCGGCAAACGAACGCAGAGAGTTGAGCCGCCCAAGAAACGGGTGCTTTGCACCCCGCGTTGTCTCGCTTGGATCTTTGAGCCTTTTCTGGATCGGGCTTTTCAGCGTCGCTGCCGCTCGCTTAAAGCCTGTCCGACTTGTCCGACTTGTCCGACTTGTCCGACTTGTCCGACTTGTCCGACACGGGTGGATGGGAGGGCGCGTTTTTATTTTCGGGAGGACTGATGGGACATTTGGGACATCAGGGACTTGTGGGACGCGGATGAGGTAAAAAACAAAGGATTTTTTTATCCGTTGAACCGGAGGGCGGATGCCGCACCACGAAAGGCAAGCTGAAAAAGGGTGCGGCTTAAAGCCAGTCTGCCTTGTCCGACTTGCCGGACCTTGTTTTTATAAGACCTATAAGACTTATAAGTCCTATAAAAATCAGTAGAAAATACGCCTGCGGCATCGTTTGAGTGTTCCAGCCGGTGAGATGCGCGCAGGCGGCAAACGAACGCAGAGAGTTGAGCCGCCCGATCCAAAAAAGGTGCTATGCACCCCGCGAAGCTGAAAATCCGTCGTGTTTACTTCAAAAGGAAGGCGGAAAGTTCAGCCAATTCGGTCAGGGTCTGCGGTAATTTTGCTTTCAACGCGTCGCGATCCGGTGCGAGATCTTTCAGCGGTACGGCATAGAAGTTTTCCTGGATCTCTTTCAACCGATCGGCAAGATATGCAGGTTTTCCCCAACTGCGGTCGTCGGCAGAGATCTTTGCACGGTGACTTTCCATGATCGCTTTGTATTCCGGGATGTAGCACGCCGCAAAAAGTTCGTAGATCTGACTGCGGCAATACCAGCCGCCCTCCGCATTTCCTTTGAGGGTATATTCAAAATTGGGGTTGACTTCCGCTGCGTCGCTGAGCCGCAGGAGAGAAGCATACAAGCTGTAATCTTCGTGTGCGCCTAAAAGATCGGCAAAAAGTTCCATCAATCTGCCCAGACCTTCGATCCGCGCCATGAGTTCTTCGCCGGAACGGGTCCCGATATTTTTCCGCCAGAGATCCAACTCATCCTGCAGCACAAATGTTGTATAGTTCACCAGACGGAGCAATGCACTGCGTGTGAGGTCAAACACATCCCGCGTGGAAAGTTCGTCCAGTTTACTGAAATCCAAAGCCGCCGCCTTGCGGAATGTTTCCGTGGCAAGATGGATCGCCGGAGCCATTTCTCCTGCGAGATACTGACAATTTTCCAGTTCAGAGGGATTCTGCTGGTACAGCATATTCCGGAGAATGGGATTGAAACACAGATCCGGATAAAGATCGCGCCAGCGTTCATAGGTGCGTGTCCGCCAGTAATGTGTCTTGATCAGCGGCAGCATGGTGCGCCAGAGATCCGCGATTTCCGGAATTCCCGGACACCGTTTCGCAACAAATTTTTCAATAAAGGAATCGATTTTGATATTTTCTGGTGCGGGATCCCAGCTGTTTGCCGCAAGATATTCCAGCATAAGTGTATCCGCATGGGAATTTTCCGGCCACAGCACCATCCCTTTGCATTGGGGATCGGCTGCCGCAACAGGCAGACGCCGTTCAATGGCATTGTAGTTGCCGCGGACATCGCTGCTCGCTTCGTATGCGTGGAAGATCCCGAAGAAATAAGGAAATTTTCCCACCACATTCCAGTTGGTGAAGTTATTGACATCGTCAAAGGAATCCGATACATAATCAAACACAATGGTATTTTCCGGATTGAGTTCCTTCAGCAGATCATGCACCTGATCGTGAGTCCAGCGATCCACAAAATCCCAGGTCCCGATCAACAGCGGTGCATCGGGATAATGTTCCCGCAGTTTTGCCTGGATCCGGCGGTAGGCATACAGTTTCATCTGATGATTTTTCCGTTTGTCCGCATAACAGCCGCGTTCTGCAAGACCGATGGTGTGGAACATCTCACCGGATCCGTATTCGCGGATATGCGTTTCGGTCAGTTTCCAGTAATCATTCAAATATTTATCCTGCGTGATATCCCACACAAGACCGGTTTTTTCGGAATAACATTGACTTGCCTGCGGCACAAATTCCGGATCGACTGTATTCAGATAAGCATAGGGTGTGGCACTGTACCAATGGGTCATGGTCCCGCAATCTTCCGGCGAGATCAAGCCGCGCGCTTTTGCATAATCCATCACTTTTTTGCGCAGTTCTCCGCGGAATTCCAGACTCCAGAAAAGATCCCGGTCATTGAAGGACCGTTCAAACGATTCCGGCTGATGGGCGTCCCGGTCCGGATAAGGCACAATGTCGGGAAAGGTCTTCTGGAAAAGATCGTCCTGTCCGATCCGGAGCATAAAAAAGTCCAGCCGTTTTTTCAGACACCAGTCCAGTTCCTTTTTCCAATCTTCAAAATTCCATTGTTCCGCCTGAAAACGGGTCAGACTCCGGTGCGCGAAATAGCGCAGACCGCGATACCGGAACCGTGGAGCATCCCACACATCCAACCCGGCGAAAGGCAGATCCGCAGCCGCCGCACGGGGGATCCGGTCGCCATCCCAAAAATAAGAACAGGAGCAGAACCGTTCAAAATAATCATACACGGCGTACATGACGGCGCGTTTGTTTCCGCCCGCCAGGATCAGGATATTTCTCCCCCGTTCCTCCACGGAAAGGATCCGGTATTCATCCGAACCGACCGTCACCCGCAAATCCGGCATGATGCCCTCCACCAGCAGTGTGTGAACAAAACTGTTGTCCGCATCCGAACCGATGGATACAAAATCGCTGTCTTCCGGGACAGCTGTCACCACCGGCACATTTTCACCGGTGATTTTCTGCCAGAGTTCAGCGAAAGCATTTGCGGCAATGGGAAAGATTCCTTCCGGTTTGGGAATAAAAATTTTCATAAGGGGAACATCCTGTTGTTTTTGTTGTATTTTTGTTATACTTTTCTCACTATACACGGTTTATCCGGAAAAAGCAACTGTAAAATCAGATTTTTTCCGTTTTTTTTCGCTGTGGCGATTGCAAACTGCGGAAAAAGGAAGTAAAGTTCCTGTGTCAACTTGTATTTATCCATAAGAGTTAAGGAAAACAGAATGAAAATGAAATGGATCCTGACCGTTCTTCTGGCGGTCTTTGTGCTGGATTTGATCGGCGATGATGAGATCAGGGAATATCAGGCTGCCCTTGAAACACTGGAAGATCTTTATACTGATGCACTCAAGGCTGATCAGAAACGCCGGGAAAATATGCAGCGGGAACGTGCCAAACGGAGAACAAAGATCAACAGAAATTCTGTGGATGATGACGATGATGATGACGACGACCGGGACCAGCGGCGTTCGGAAATGCGCAAACTGGCAAAACAGCGGCGGGAAAGTCAGCGGACTCTGTTGGAATTGAAAAAGAAACTGGAACCGCATATTTTCAATCATCAGAGCGAAGCAGAAGCTCTTTCAGCAAAGCTGAATTCCATTGGTGTGCGCAATTCCTTCGCATATTACGCAAAGCAAATAACACATACCTACGAAGTACGCGGTCTTGACAGCAACTTTGAAAAGGAAAATCTCCGTCTTCAGAAAGCATATAATCCGCTGGAACTTTTTATTTTTATTTCTTTTGATCTCAACCGGTTGATCGCCAATGGGATAGATGTTTCTGCGGCAACACCCGTTCCGGAAAATTATAAAAATTATACCACCTTTTTCCGTTTCTATGAAGATCTGGAATTTTACCGGGAAGTCACGGGGAATTTTGGAAAAGCAAAAAATAACAGCACCACTTGTCAAAAAGAATTGGAACGCCGCTGTAAACGCATGGGAAAAGCGGCAAAAAATCTGGAGGCTCTTCTCCATAAAAACAATCCGGGATTTGCCGGGCAGATGAAACTTGTCAAACTCACTGAAAAACTTATTGACCACATGGAGAAATATGCTTTTGAGAAGACCGGTTTTCTTGAAGATTTCGCCAATAAACGCAGCAATATCCGTATAGCAAAACCGGCAGAAAACAGCAAAAATGCCATCAAAAAAGAATTCGGTCCACAAATCAAAATCATGGACGATATCGCTGCGTATCTGCGTATCTGCGAACCCGGCGATAAATCGAAGACCAAACGCAAAGCACGCCGCAAAGCCAGAAAACAGGAAAAAACGGCTCCGGAATTTATCCAGTTTTTTGCCAATACTTCCGGCGAGAACAACAATTCTGCCGAACCGGAAGCGTCCAATGAAAATGCGGATAACACCGCAGAATCAATGCCGGAGCCTGCGGAAATGAGGAAGATCCGCGCTTTTGTCTCTGAACTCAACCGGTTCCGGGAAGAATATTGCGGCACCATCGTGGTGTCTTCCGATGGTATCGCACCGGAATACATCCCCGTTCTCAAAATGACTATGACTCCCGCTCAACAGACCCTCTTTGATGAAGCCTTCAACGAGCAGAAAGCAAAAGGAAAAGATCCGGAGGATTGCGCCGCTGCAGGATATTATAAAGTCCGGGCAAATGAACTCAAAAAACAATATCTGCCCACCGATGCGGAAATGGAAAAGATCCGCAATGCGATGAAAAAGATCAAAAACAGCGATCCCGGCAGTCCGGAAAAAACAGAAGAAAAAGCTCCGCAGCCTCCTCCTGCACAACCTCAAAAACAGGATCTCCCGCAAACCACCGAAGATGATTGGGGATGATCCTGCTTAAAGCCAGTGGCAAACAAACGAAGCGCAGTTGAGCCGCCGATCCGGAAAAGACGGCTCCCGTCCTCCGGTTCTACGGATGAAAAAATCCTTTCGGTTTTGCCTCATCCGCGTCCCATCGGTCCCAGAAGTCCCGAATGTCCCATCGGTCTTTTCTTATTGGAAACAAAACTCTTACAAAAAATCAATTCTTCAAACTGTGGATCGGAGCAGGGATATGACCGCCCCGGTTGAGGAACACTGCCGGAGAAAGATTCCGGATGGGCATGACCGGAGCTTCACCCAGCAGACCGCCGAAGGAAACCGTATCGCCCACTTTGCATCCGTAGGCAGGGATCAGGCGGACAGCGGTTGTCTTGGTATTTGCCACACCGATGGAGATCTCGTCTGCAATGATTCCGGAGATCACGGCAGCCGAAGTATCGCCCGGCACCGCGATCATATCCAAACCCACAGAACAGACTGCGGTCATTGCTTCCAGTTTTTCAATGCAGAGTGCGCCGCTGCGTGCGGCATCGATCATGCCGGCATCTTCGGAAACAGGAATGAACGCTCCGGAAAGACCGCCCACCTGGGATGACGCCATCACGCCGCCTTTTTTAACGGCATCATTGAGCATGGCAAGTGCTGCCGTCGTGCCGGGTCCGCCGCATTGTTCCAACCCCATGGATTCGAGGATATGCGCCACGGAGTCGCCCACCGCCGGAGTCGGAGCCAGAGAAAGGTCCACGATCCCGAAGGGGGAACCCAGCCGCTGGGATGCTTCCCGTGCAATGAGCTGTCCCACACGGGTGATTTTGAATGCGGTCTTCTTGATGATGTCAGCCAAAGCGGACAGATCGCAGTCACCGGCACGGGCAATAGCCGAGCTGACCACACCGGGACCCGAAACACCCACGTTGATGACTGTATCAGGCTCGCCCACACCGTGGAAAGCACATGCCATGAAGGGATTATACTCGGGCACGTTGGCGAATACCACAAGCTTGGCACAGCCGATGGAATTGCGATCAGCCGTCAGGGCGGCGGCGCGCTTGATGGTAGAGCCCATGAGGCGGATGGCATCCATGTTGATGCCCGCCTTAGTGGTAGCTACGTTAACCGAAGAGCAGACCAGCTCGGTCTCAGCCAGCGCTTC
>JAZNXT010000092.1:0-6021 GCA_045594005.1 Victivallales bacterium | reverse complement strand
AAGAAATTCTATCTGCACTACAATTTCCCCAACTACTCTGTGGGTGAAGTGGGCAAAGTGACGGGTCCGGGCCGTCGTGAAATCGGTCACGGGAACCTTGCGGAGCGTTCTGTGGCACAGGTCATTCCTGCGGATTTCCCGTACACGGTGCGCTGCGTTTCCGAAATCATGAGTTCCAACGGATCCACCTCCATGGCGAGTACCTGCGGTGCATCTCTTGCGCTGATGGATGCCGGTGTGCCGATCTCCTCTCCGGTGGTGGGTATCTCCTGCGGTCTGGTCACCGATCCTGAAACGGATAAATATGTGATCCTCACCGACATTATCGGTGCGGAAGACCATTTCGGCGATCAGGACTGGAAGATCTGCGCCTCCAAGAAGGGTATCACCGGCTGGCAGCTCGACCTGAAGCTCCCGGGTATTCCCATTGCCCGTCTGGTGGAAGCCATGTATCAGAACAAAGAAGCCCGTGAACAGATCATGCAGGTCGTGACCGACTGTATTGCTGCACCCCGTGCGCAGGTGAGCGAACGCGCTCCCCAGATGGCAGTGGTGAAGATCAATCCGGATAAGATCGGTGCGCTCATCGGTACCGGCGGCAAGAATATCAAAGAAATCACGGAAAGCACCGGTGCGCAGGTGGATATTGCGGAAGATGGTTCCGTGAGCATCCTCGCCCGCAACAAAGAAGTGCTGGACGAAGTCAAACGCAAAATCGACTTCTACACCGCTGAAGCCGAAATCGGCAAGATCTATCGCGGCGTGGTCAAGAGCTGCCGCGACTTCGGTGCCTTTGTGGAGATCCTGCCCGGTCAGGATGGTCTGCTCCACATTTCTGAAATGGCAAACTACCGCGTCAATCAGGTTTCCGACATCTGCAAGGAAGGCGATGTGCTTTCTGTGAAGGTGATTGATATCGACCGTGCCAGCGGTAAGATCCGCCTCAGCAGAAAAGCGGCTCTCGCCGACGAAGAATAATCGGAAAAAACGGTTTGCAAAGCCGACCGGGCAGCAATGCCGGTCGGCTTTTTCTGTTAAGGAATAACGGATGGCGCGCGCAGAACGGAACAGAACACTGACTTTATCCCCGCAGGAATGTGATAAACTTGCGGAGGAGCTGCTGATACCCGTAAGCGATCTTTCAATCGGAGAGATCACCGACCGGATCATCCACGGAGATCTTTTCCGGGTGCTGGATCTGCTGCCGGACGCATTTGTGGATCTGCTAATCCTGGATCCGCCGTACAATCTGACAAAAGATTTCAATGGCAGAAAATTCTCCGGCAGAAGCAATGAAGCGTATCTGGCATATCTGGAAAGTTTTTTTCCGAAACTGATGCGTCTGCTCAAACCGGATGCAAGCGTTTATCTCTGCGGCGATTGGAAATGCTCTGCGGCAGAATTCATGGTCATGGAAAAATATCTCCATGTCCGCAACCGTATCATCTGGCAGCGGGAAAAAGGCAGAGGCGCAAAAAACAACTGGAAAAATTCCTGCGAGGATATCTGGTTCGGAACCGTAAGCGATGAATATTATTTCAACGCAGATGCCGTCCGGCAGAAACGGAAAGTCCTTGCTCCCTATCGCGATAAAGCAGGACAGCCGAAGGATTGGGAGGAAACCGGCGACGGCAAATTCCGTCTGACCGCCCCCTCCAATTTCTGGGATGATATTTCCGTACCCTACTGGTCCATGCCGGAAAATACCGATCACCCAACACAAAAACCGGAAAAACTTCTGGCAAAACTCATCCTTGCCAGCTCAAAAGAAGGTGATTTCGTATTCGATCCTTTCCTCGGCAGCGGCTCCACTGCCGTGACCGCACAAAAACTGGGACGCCATTTTTCCGGCGTGGAGATCGACCGGGAATATTGCTGCTGGGCTCTCGCCCGATTGAAAAAAGCAGAAACCGATCCCGCCATTCAGGGATATACCGATGGGGTATTCTGGGAACGCAATACCCTCGCCGCTCAACGGAAGTGCAAGTGATTTTTTTGTTTGAAGGGGGGATGCACGGGGAAAAACTTTTTGAAAAAAGTTTTTCCCCGTACCCCTTTTCAAAAACTTTTATTCGCGAAAGCGCATCCGGCAAATGCCGGATGCGCTTTCGGCTCGTTTAAAAGGTTAAAAAAGGGATGCTCGCGGAGCGGGGCAGGAAAAGTGCGCTTTGCACACCGCGGCGAAACAGATGTTGAGCAGAGCGGGGCAAGAAAAGTGTGCTTCGCACACCGCGGCGGCGGTCCCGGCATTGCCGGGACCATGCGCACAAAAAATGGGGTTTTGCTTTCGCAAAACCGCATTTTTTGTGCGCATCAGCCTGAGCGTGGCGTGCGCGATTTTTCGCGCACGCGCTCAGGTGCCGCCGCGCCGCATCCGGTATGTGACCTTCCGTTTTACCGTTTCCATTCATCGGTCCGGAATGGGATCAACGGCAATCCGGCAGCGTTGTACACATTGGGCTGAACTTTCGGGAATCCGCAGTTGGCGTAGCGGACAGCCACGGGTGCGGTGACTTTCGGAGACGACACCACGATCGTTTCGCCACTGACAACGGCATCGGCATCATACCACTTGCCATCGGCACCGCTGATCGCGAAATTGGTTGCCTTCACGCCGGGTGTTGCCACGGGAAAATTCAATCCGTTTTTCTTTGCGGTCATCAAACCTTTGGCGTAATCGAAGGTCAAACGGATTTTATCTCCCTCAACGGTCATAGACTTGTAAGCAGGGCTGTTGGCGAGAATATCTTTCTTTCCGTAATCGTTTTTCAAGGCAAGCAGAGCGAGACGTTCGCCCACATCGTACTTATTTTTCGGATGGATGTCATGATCCATACCGATATCGAAAGTGATAGCGATATCGGACTTGTTCAGAGCCTTTGCTGCGCGGTACTGACCTTCCCGGACAAATGCGTATCCGTTACCGCTGGCGGAATCGCCCTTCGGCTGATAGCTGGCAAGCTGCACCTGATAAAACGGGAAATCGTATCCCCATGCGGCACGCCATGTTTTGACCAATGCGACCATACTGCCTTCGTAATGAAGACCGGATCCGGCATCGCTGCATCCCTGATACCAGAGTGCGCCTTTGATGGGAAGTTTCACCAGCGGATGGATCATTGCTTTATACTGTGTACTTCTGGCACCGGCATTATATTCCAGTGAGGGCATTACCGGGACATTGCTCCGTCTTTTTCCCTGAGCGAGATCGGCACGCGCATCTTTGATCCATTTTTCCAGATTCTGCAAATATTCGCTGTATGTTTTCTTTCCGTTTTCGGTGGCAAAATCATATTTGTCAATAAGGGGCGCAGTCAACTTGCTGGTAAAACCTTCACGCGGGATGAAAGGGGCAATGGCAGATCCGCTCCAGGAGGCATTGACCAAACCGACCGGCACACCCGTTTCCAAATGGATCTTCCGGGCAAAGAAATAACCGACAGCCGTAAAATTTCCCACAGCCATGCGGCTGCAAACAGTCCAGTTTCCGCAGGCGGCATCATCCAGACGCACTTCCGAACGGACCCGTTTGATTTTCAAATGACGGATCAGGGAAAAATTCTCCGCTTCTTCTGCGAAGCGTCTGTAATCGCTTGAACTGCCAACAGTCCATTCCATATTGGATTGACCGGAACACAGCCACACATCGCCCACCAGCACATTGTTCAGGACAACAGAATTCTTTGCGCCCTCCACTTTCAGTTCTCCACCCGTCTTTGACATTTTCAGCGGATCCAGTTTCACTTCCCATTTTCCTGTTGCGTCTGCAGTGGTCACCTTTGTCTGTCCGGCAAAAGAAACTTTGATATTTTCTCCGGCAGCAGCAGTTCCCCACACAGGATGGATCATATCCCGTTGAAGCACCATATTACTCTGAAAAACGGCAGCCGTTCTGACTTGTGCGAATACAGCGGCAGGCAGCAACAGCAAGGCGGCAAAGATTTTTTTCATCATACTCCGATTCCTTTCGTTGTTTGAGAGATAAGACCTAATATAATACAGGAATCAGGAATTGCAAATAAAAAAAATGGAGCGGGCGAAGGGAATCGAACCCTCGTGGCCAGCTTGGGAAGCTGGAGCATAACCATTTTGCTACGCCCGCACTCAAGATACTATAAGATAACACCTTTTCGGAAAACTTCAAGGCGCAGAAAAATTTTTTTTGTAAAAAAGATTGTTCAGCGGAAATCATCCCACGGGATCTCTGCCGCCGCACCGTTGTTGATGACAGAATCCAGAAACAGGATCAGCGCATAATCTTTTGCATCCACTTTTCCCTGTGCCGACAGCGCACGGATCGCACGGCTCATACGGGTGATGATCACCACCGATTCCAGCGTAACACCTTTGAGTTCCTCTTTCGCTCCGGCATAAGTTCTGCCCATCCCGAGAAGATATCCCAAACGGCGCGTTCTGCCGCCGAAGATCGTCACAAAAAGATCCCCTGCCCCGGGGATGCCGCCGGCAAGATCTCCATTTCCGCCCATCATGCGGACAAGACGGGTCATTTCCCGGACGCTCTGTCCGAACAATGCCGCCTGTGGATTATACATATACGCATCCGGTCCATCCAGCCGCTCTGCCATACCGATAGCGATGGAAACGCCCACGGCATAAGCATTTTTCAAAGCCACACAGCCTTCCACGCCGCGGACATCTGTGGACGGGGTGATGTGATAATATTCCGTTGCCAGCAGTTTTTTGAACTGTTCCAGTACAGCCGGATCCGGTCCGCAGAAATAAACCATCGTCTGGTGGCGGTCCATCAATTCATAAGAGGTGCAGGGTCCGCCGATGGCACTGAATACGATATTGCGTTCCGGAGCCATCCGGGAAGCCAGAAATTCGGGATATGTGGTCAGATTTCCTTCCGCATCATCCAGCAAGCCTTTGGTAACAGAAAGGGCGGGGACATTATCCGGCAGGATCGGCAGGATCTCATCGGCAAACCATTCCACACCGAAACTGCTGACGCCGCAGATCACATAATCAGTTCCAGCCAATGCGGAGCGGACATCCTCGATCTGATAATATTTCAAATTTTCCGGCAGAGTGCGTTTCATCGGCACATGGCGGTTGGAAACAGCAGCTTCTGCAATGATTTCCCGATCGAGGGGAGTCCCCACCAGCCGTACTTCGTGTCCGTTATCTCTTGCGGGTCTGCTCATTGCCGAGCCCATCATACCGGCACCGATGATCGTAATAACTGCCATAAAAAAATCCTTTCAAAAAAACTTACCTCACATCTGTCTGGCACTAAATATAACGGTACAAAACGGCTTTTTCAAGTTGAAATTTCTTTTTCCGGTGATATATTTTCAGGCGTATGCGAAATCAAAATGAAAGGACGCCCGCTTATGGCAGATCAGAAAATAAAAACCGCAGCACTGGATATCGGTGAAGTGTGTATTCATATCAATATCGCTCCCGCAATGGAAAAACTGGGGATCGATACAAAATCGGAAACTTATACCCGCCTGATGGAATATTGCGACAAAATGGAATGGGGCGCGATCACCGGTGAGGAATTTTTGGTTCGCATGGATGAATTGAGCGGAAAAAAATTCAGCCGCAGCGAATTGATCGATATCTGGAACAGCATCATGTCCGGCAATGTGGACGGCATGGCAGAGGCGGTGGCGCGGGCAGCAGCGCGGGGATGGCGTTTCATCTATTTATCCAACACCAATCCCATTCAGATGGAATATTTCCTGAAACATAACGATTTCTGCCACCTTTTCAGCGGCAGGATCTTCAGTTATGAAGCAAAATCCATGAAGCCCGATGCCGGGATCTATAAGGCTTTTGAAGATCAGTTCGGGATCCCCGATGTGTATTTCGATGACCGGCAGGGCAATATCGATGCCGCAGAAAAACGCGGCTGGAACGCTCAACTTTTCACATCTGCAAGTCAGTTGGACGAACTGCTGAAATAACAGCGCTCTGTTCCTATCATGGGGAGATAAGCACGCTGAAGGCGTGCAGGATTATAGCCTATGGGCTTGCCCATAGGTTCAAAGG
>JAZNXT010000091.1:0-8063 GCA_045594005.1 Victivallales bacterium | reverse complement strand
GTACCGACCGTGTAATCTTTCGTGTTGAACGCTTCGCCCGCCGTGATGGTCTGATTGTTGACCGTCACAGTCAGTTCCGCCTGTTTCACAGTGATGGTCTGCTCCAGTGCCGCACCGTCCGCCAGCACATAATCCGTGCCGAGACCGTTGACGGTCGCAGTGACAGTGTATTCGCCCGCATTGTGCATAGCCGCCGCGTCATTGTATGTCAGCGTTACGGTCAGACCTTCCACTTCCTTGCCGTCGCCATCAAGCACCTTCACGATCACAGTCTGATCTGTACCGCTGTAGGTATAATCTCCGGTGACCGCACTCCAATCCAGCGTTACTTCCGTTACGGTAACTTCTTCATCCGGAACCATTTTGATGCCGGTGGTGTTGCTGATCGTATTCCCTGAATCCTTATCCACATAGAGGAAGCCTTCGCTGTCTGCAGCAGTATTGGTCACGGAAATACCGGAAAATGCGGTATTGCTGATCGTGGAACTTGCCGCATCGGCTGTCCCCGCGTCATTGAGCGTGAGCGTGCCGCCGCTGACCGCGGTATCCGAGGACGCAAAATTACCGGTAGAGGTCACCGCACCTGCAAGGGTCTTGGTTCCGCCGGTCAGCGTCAGATCGCCATAAGTTCCCGCAGCCACATTTTGCGTGCCGGTGCCGTCATAAATCACATCCCCGAAAGCGGTATCGCCTGAAGTGAAGGAATCGGCAACCTTCAGTGTGCCTTCGTTTTCCACAGCAGTTGCAGTCAGTGCGGCATTGGCATCCAGCGTGGTGCCTGCGTCGATCACGACCTTGTTCGCCGTCACTGCACCATCAATAGTGAGCGTCCCTTCAAAGAGAGCGGTCACATCGGCAGTGTTCGGGTAGCCTGCACCGTCTCTGGAGGCTGTAACCACCTGTCCGTAATAGAAAATCTGTCTGTTCCACCCATTACTGCGGATCAAATCTCCGGATTTGACGGTCAGGGTATTATAGCTGCCTTGAATGATTTCCGGAGCTGCGTATGTTTTTTCCGGAAGGCTCACATTCTCCTTGTTGCTGTGAGTCAGCGCAACATAGGTCACATTTCCAAAGCTGCCTTCTACATTGTCTGTGGTGTCGGCATCGTAAGCAGTGAAACTGTTTGCTTCTCTTGTTGCCGATGTACCATAAATGAAAAGATCTCCGTCATTTTTCAATGTTGAGATATTGATGTTATCAAAAATATGGAGTCCTGCACCTTCACTGATCGTTACATTTCCGCCGGAAAGATCAACCGCCGGTTTTTCTGCAGTACCGGTGATTTCCTGATCGTTGGTGTGTCCGGCATAGCGGGAAATATAAAGATTACCTTCTACCGTAAGTGTCTTGCCATCGGCAATGGCGATGTTTACACTGGGCAGGGCTTTGGTTCCTTCCACATCTCCATCGCGGAATACGATCAATTCCACACCGTAGGCATTTTGCCCCTCGCGATAGCTGTTCCCGCCATTGATGGTGACATCGTTGCTGATCGTGATATCTCCCTGCGTCAGATGAACCGATGTGACAGAATCATCGAAAACGATGGTGTACGCAATATTATCCGGATCACTGTCATTGACGATCAGGACCGCTTCGCGGAAAGTTACGGCATTGTCATCAAAATTGATTGCGTTTTCTGCAACATCATCTCCGGTGGTGACGGTAAGCGTTCCGGACGCTTTTGTTACATTAATCGTTACTGTGAATTCGATCCCGTTCGCGGCAAGCAGTGTGTATTCCCCGGACTGATTGACGCTCAAAACCGTATCATTGTCAAATTCTTTCCAACTCCAGCCATCCAGTTCGCTCACCTTGCCTTCCGTCAGGACAGAATCATCCGCTCTTCTCACCGTTACATAGATGTCACCCATCGCCGTGCCGTAGGTGATCCCATTTGCCGTGACTGTCGCATCCGAAACAAGCACAATATTTTCCGTACTGTGAATGGCATTGGTAATACCATCAATATAAAGAATACCGTCATCACCGGCTGTATTCTTTACGGCAATATCGGTAAATTCCGTAGCGGAAATTTTTGTACTGGCGGTATCATGTGTACCCGCATCATTAAGGGTGAGAGTAACCATTGTTCCGGATACACTGCTCACTATCGAGGTTTCAGATGCAGTAAATTCATTTTCCACACTCACGTTTCCCGCAAGTGTCTTGATCCCCCCGGTAAGCGTCAAACTGCCGTATTCCCCGGCAAGAACTGTCTGATTTGTACCATCGTAAATCACTGTTCCGCTTTGAGTTTCACTGCTGTTGGATATGCTGTTCCCCGAAACAGTTCCGCTTAATGTCAGATCATATCCGGCTGTGTCAAGACTCATGCCGGCGGAAAATGCCCCGTTGACAATCACATCGCCGGCAAGAGATTTATCACCGTGGGACATGGTAAGATTATTGTATGTCCCCGCAATAACAGTTTGTCCTTCGCCACCGTCATAAGTGACATTGCCGAAAGATGTACTGTCCGTAGTCAGCGTTCCGCTCAAAGCAAGCGTGCCATTGTTGACAAATGTTGCGGCAGTCAGCGCGGCATCCGCATCCAGCGTCGTATCAATACTGATCGTTGCTTTGTCTGCCGTCACTGCGCCCGCAAGGAGCTTGGTTCCGCCGGTAAGCGTCAGATCGCCATAAGTCCCTGCAAGGACAGTTTGTCCTTCGCCACCGTCATAAACCACATTACCGAAAGATGTGCTGTCCGTAGTCAGCGTTCCGCTCAAAGCAAGCGTGCCATTGTTGACAAGCGTTGCGGCAGTCAGTGCGGCATCGGTATCCAGCGTGGTGCCTGCATCGATCACGACCTTGTTCGCCGTCACTGCACCATCAATAGTGAGCGTCCCTTCAAAGAGAGCGGTCGCGGTACCTTTGACATCAGGCGTATCCGCAGATTTACTGAAAGATGTTCCATAATACGCGACCTGCCGGATCCAATTGGAATCCCGCAGCAATTCCGCAGATCTGACCGTCAAAGTGTCATAAGTTCCGACGATAATATTCGGAGCCGACATCTTTACTTCAATGGTATCAGACTCCCATCCGCCGTCATATCCGCTGTGATTCAAATGCACATAAGTTACATTCCCAAAACTGCCGGCTTTATCGTCCGTGGTATCGGCATCATAAGCGGTAAAACTGTTCGTTTGTCCGTTTTCCGTTCCGCCATAAAGATACAGATTTCCATTGTTGGCAAGAGTGTCAATGCTGATGTTATCAAAAATATGGAGTCCTGCACCGCTGTTGATCGTCACATTGCCGCCGGAAAGATCAACAGTCGGTTTCTTCGCAATTCCTTGAAGTTCCTGGTCATTGCCGTGTCCGGCATAACGGGAAATAAAGAGATTGCCATCTACCGTAAGCGTCTTGCCATTTGCAATAACGATCTTCACATTATCCATATCTCCCGTTGCAGGGTCACCCGCTTCATCGGGATGACGGCGGACGATCAATTCCACACCGTAGGCGTTTTGCCCCTCGCGATAGCTGTTCCCCCCATTGATGGTGACATCGTTGCTGATCGTGATATCTCCCTGCGTCAGATGAACCGATGAGACAGAATTATTGAACGCGATCGTGTAGGCGTAATTCCCGGAATTATCACTATTGACTCTCCAGACAGCTTCGCGGAAAGAGATGCCGTCGCTGTCATTGTCATTGAGTGTGCCTTCCGCGGCATCATCTCCGGTATCGACCGTAATCGTTTTTGCGGCTATTTCAATATTGAGCTGAACTTCAAATTCAACTCCGTTTGCGGAGATCAGTGTATAGATCCCGGAGTCGCTGACATTCAAAATTTCACTGTCTTCGTGTCCTTTCCAACTCCAGCCATCCAGCTCGCTCACCTTGCCTTCCGTCAATACAGAGCCGTCGGAATTTGCTGTTACTGAAATGATGACATCTCCCAATGTTGTACCATAAGTGATTTTATTTGCAGATATAGCAGCATCCAGCACCGGGGTAATATTTGTGGAATCATAAGCAGCATTGGTAATACCATCAATATAAAGAACGCCGCCACTGCCATCTGCCGTATTCGTTACTGCAATATCGGTAAATCTGGTATTGCTGACATTGGTGCTGAGATTGGTTTGCGTGGTTGCATCGTTGATCGTAAGAGATGCTTTCGTACCGGCGATATCGCTTTGGATCGTCACATTGGTCGCTGTAAAGGTGTCACTGACCGTAGTCCCGTTCGCTGTATCCAGAACTTTTGTTCCGCCGGTCAGCGTCAGATCGCCATAAGTTCCCGCAGCCACATTTTGCGTGCCGGTGCCGTCATAAACCACATTCCCGAAAGCGGTGCTGCCTGAAGTGAAGGAATCGGCAACCTTCAGTGTGCCATTGTTTTCCACATCTGTTGCAGTCAGTGCGGCATTGGCATCCAGCGTTGTTCCTGCATCGATCACGACCTTGTTCGCCGTCACCACACCATCCGCAGTGATCGTACCTTCATAGGCAGATTTTGTTGCAGGATAGTTGGTGTTTTCACTCGTGCTTTCTTCGCCGTAATAGAATATCTGACGATTCCAGCCTTTATTCATCAGTGCAGCGGATTTGAAGGTCAATGTTCCGTACTCTCCGGCAACAACACCAGGCGTTGTTATATAGGAATAAGCATCCGTATCCTTTGCTCTGAACGCGTGTGTCACATAGGTGACATCGCCGAAATCAGCTTCTGCGGTGGTGAAACTGTTGTTTTCGCCGAAAAGGATCAGTTTTCCATTTCTGTTTTCACCGGAATGGCTCAAGTTCCCGTTTTCTCCGAGATTGAAATCATCAAAAACCGTCAGTGTTGCATTATCGCTGATCGTCACATTGCCGCCGACAAGATCAACAGTCGGTTTTTCTGCATCACCGGTGATTTCCTGGTCATTGCCGTGTCCGGCATAACGGGAAATATAAAGATTGCCTTCCACCGTAAGCGTCTTGTCATTTGCAATAATGATCTTCACATTATTCATATCTTCCGTTGCAGGGTCACCCGCTTCCTCGGGATGACGGCGGACGATCAATTCCACGCCGTAGGCATTCTGCGCTTCACGGTAAACATTCCCCCCATCAATGGTGATGGACTCATTGATGTAAAGATCCTTTTTCAGGTTCACATAGGTGATACCTTCTGCAAAAGTAACAGTTCCGCCATTCTGTTCCACATAAGCGATGGCAGAACGCAGGGTGTTGGTGAAGGGGTTGAGGTCATCCGTGCTGATTACCACGGAACCGGCTTCCGCCAGTTTCAATGCGTGAGAACCGGCATTGAATGCTTCAAAAGTCTGCACACGGCTCACACCGTTCAGTGCCATCTTATAAACCGTACCGCCGGTCAGACCGTAGGATTCAGTATCCGTCGCATCAAAATCGTATGTACCCGTTCCGCCGACCTGTTTCCAGACTTTGTTATCAGCATCGCTGTAATCCAGATAATAGTATGCACCATTCAGTTTTCCGGTCAGAGTTCCGCCGGTTGCAGATGCGGCATTTACATTCAGCTGATATGTCATATCGGAGAAATTTCCCAACTGCGAATTATTGCCGACAAATGAAGCGATATTGTTCAGTGCGCCGGAATAATTGTTTATATCGTAGTTGTTGCTGGACACAATAATGGAACTGACAATATTGGAAGTTCCGCCGGCATTATAAAATGCGTTGCGGTTGGCAGAACTGCTGACAGTTGAATGTGCAGTCGAGTTGAGCATATTGAATGTGGAGCCGGAAGCAATATAAACCACATGACCATTCGCATCCTTGCCTCTGTAACCACTGATCGTGGAGTCGATCACAGATACTGTCCCTTTACCAATATAAAGAGCTGCACCCGTTCCGGAGTTCGTCGCCGCACCTTTGAACAGAGTGTGGTAAAATTCTGCTGTGCCGCCGTTATTGTAAACATCACCGCCGTTTGTCACAGACGTATCGTTACCGGAGAATGTGGATTCAGACACACGCAATGTCCCGCTGTTATAGATGGCGTTCCCTTTGGAGGAACCGGTATTGTTCACAAATTCTGCATTGTCGATAAAAAGATTCCCGGCATTGGAGATCGCACCGCCGTTCGCGCTTGCTGCTTTCCCGTTCCGGAAAGAGATATTGTCAATAGACACAGCCGATCCGCCGGAAATATTCATGATCTGCACAGCATTGTTGCCGCTGAACACAATGCGTTCATTGCTGTCAACTTTCGTGTCGCCGTTCAGATCCACCCAGCCGTCAATGGTCAGCGTCTTGCTGATCGCAAGAGTCGAGCTGAAAATGATCCCGTAAGAACCGTCCATGTTTGCAGCAAAACCGGATCCGATATCGAACCGGATCGCGCCGTTGTAATTCAGATCGGCAACAGCCTGCTGTAATTCCTCAAAGTCATTTACGCCGTCAATAGTCACGGTCACTTCCGCTTTGCCTGTTTCGGCTTTCGCCACGGCTCCGATCGTGTGGGCTGCGCGACTGTTTCCAAGCTGGTCGTGGGACAGACGGTTGAGCACATCCTGCGTCACTTTTGTATTGGTCTGAAGATTTTTCCATGAATCTCCGTCAAAATACTGCAAATCCGTCCGGGTTGTCCCGTCTCCCAGCTCAACTGTATTCAAACGCAGATCCAGAGCTTTGCCGTCAGCACCCGCCAGCACCGGCGTGAGTGTGCCGTTTTCCGAAAGTTCAGAAGAATCCACCCCGAAAAGTTGCTGCAGCACAGTTGCATCTGCGGTGGCTGAAACCTTTGGGGAGTTGAGCTCTGCTTTGACATACGAAGTGTGATTTACCGTTGTGTAAATCGTCCGGTAAATATAAGATTCTCCACCGCCGGGACTGTTGAAGTCTTCTCCGGTATTACCGGAAACAATACTGTTGATTGCGATCCCGCCCCAAAGACGGGCTCCGCCGCCGGAGTTCCCCGTAATCGTACTGTTGATGATGTAAACATTGCCCGCAGTGACATTATCAAGGATCCCTCTGCCGCCGGATGTATTGGCAATCGTGGAATTCAAAATAAAAACATTGCCGGAATTGTTTCCGACTGCACCAATGTTGTTAGCTGCTGTCGTGCCGCTATTGACAGATTTGTCGATATAGGTAGTGTCAACAGTCAGAATCGCGCCGGTCCCATTGTTGTAAATTGCAAAACCATTGCCGCTTCCGGTGTTACTGACAAATGCAGAATTCGTAATCGTCAGGACCCCGGCGTTATTGATCGCGGCTCCCGATCCGCTGACATAGCCGTGCTGGAAATACAAGCCGTTCAGATTGACCGTGTAGCCGCTGGACACACTCATAATCCGGACTCCGGAGTGGGAAGTCACTTCCACACCTTCCACCGTCTGACCGAATTTATCGCCACCGTCCAGTACAACGCGTTCGCCCGCGTCCACAGCACCGTCGGAATCCAGATCCACCCAGCCGTCAATGGTGATATTTTTGGAAATGGCAAGCGTTTCCGTGATATTGATCCCGTAGGAATCTGCGATGCCGTCGCCGTCGGTATCCATGTTCATCGCAAAGGTGTCGGCGACCGCAAACTTGATGGTGCCGCCCGCTTCAAGATCGGTGATGGCACCCGTGAGGTCCGTAAGATCGTCCGTGCCGTCAATGGTCACGGTGATTTCGGTGGCAAGTCTGCCAGCGTAATTCTGCGGAGCGAGAGTGGCTTCTTCAATGAGTCCGGTCTGATATTCCAGATCCCAGTCGCCCGCGTTCCCTGTGGTGTCCGTGGATGCCGCAACATCTGCGCCGGTGAGGTTGGCAATGGCATCGGCAAAGGCTTTCCCTTCATCGCTGGACGCAAGATCGCAACTGTAAAAGAGGATGTCCGCATCTCCGGTAAGGTGTTCGCCGAGTGCTTTCCAGTCGGCAGGATTCAGCGTGTTGATGTCGATTTTATCCCCGGCAAGAGAAATGGCTCCGTCTTTTCCGTGAGTGACAAAGTGAATGGCAGAATATTGAGTGTTTTCATTGGCATCGAGATAGGCATTGATCTGATCCAGCGCGGCAGAATCGCTGTTCAGATACAGGACTTCGTAATTGTCCCCGAGGTCGTCCACAATGGCTTCAAAATCGTT